>JAGXTA010000010.1 GCA_018333535.1 Deltaproteobacteria bacterium
TTCAAAGAACTTCGTAACAAACGGACCGCAGTGGAAAGAATTTTCTCTCGCTTGCTCTCCGTCGCAATGCAAAATCCTCCTGCAATCGGATGGCATGCGATTCAAAACTATTGTACCATTGCTCATATTACTGTGCTTCTGGTAGCCATAGCTGCAAAACGTTCCGGGCAT
Organism: Deltaproteobacteria bacterium; assembly: GCA_018333535.1. Classification (GTDB taxonomy): domain Bacteria; phylum Desulfobacterota; class BSN033; order BSN033; family UBA1163; genus RBG-16-49-23. Next base: position 172 of record JAGXTA010000010.1, read on the forward strand.
GATGATAAAATTCGTTTCGTCAAATCATTCATCCCTACCCTATCCCATGAGGCTTCAAAACGAATTTTGTGAAGCCCTATTTGCTAAAGGGAGGAATTACCCCTCTTTGGCAAAGAGGGGCGGGGGGAGATTTTCCAATGTCTGCGTTAATTCAATTTTGAGAATCTTATTAACTCGAGGCAAGGATGAAAACATTTTCGTATAAAGATTCGGGCGTTGATGTTGAGAAAGGGGACTCGTTCGTCCGGGCGATCAAAACGATGGTGGAGGCGACCTTTCGGCCGGAGGTGATGACAAAGATCGGCGGTTTTGCGGGTTGCGTCTCTCTCAACCTCGAAAGGTATAAGAAACCCATTCTGGTCTCTTCAACGGATGGCGTGGGAACGAAATTGAAGATCGCATTCCTGATGGACCGCCACGATACCGTGGGAATCGATCTGGTGGCCATGTGCGTCAACGACATCGTGGTCAGCGGAGCCAGGCCGCTCTTCCTGCTCGACTATTTTGCCACCTCGAGGCTGGATCAGGAAAAAGCGATCCAGGTGGTAAGCGGCATCGCCAAAGGATGCGTCGAGGCGGAATGTTCCCTCATCGGCGGCGAGACAGCCGAGATGCCCGGATTTTACGGGGAAGGCGAATATGACCTTGCCGGTTTTGCCGTTGGCATTGTGGAGGACACTCAGATGATCGATGGCTCCGGTGTCACCGTCGGGGACAGGTTGATCGGCATCGCTTCAAGCGGACTTCACAGCAACGGGTACTCCCTGGTGAGAAAGGTTGTCCTCGAACATCACCGGATGGACCTTGGTAAAAAGGTGGAGGAGATCGGAGAGGTTCTGGGAGAAGCGCTCCTTCGGCCCACCCGAATCTATGTCAAAACGGTTCTCAATCTTGTCAGGGATTTCAAAATCGGAGGGATCGCCCATATCACAGGCGGAGGGGTCACCGGAAATCTTCCGAGGGTCATTCCAACCGGCTGTAAGGCGGTCGTCCATAAAGGGACCTGGGACATCCCTCCCATCTTTCCCTTCTTAAAAGAGAGAGGAAATATTCCGGAAGACGAAATGTTTAAAACCTTTAATAATGGAATCGGCATGGTCCTCATTGTTAAAAGCAAAGAAGCAGGGGAGATTTTGGAAAGACTTCACTCCATGGGCGAGAAGGCCTTCCTGATCGGAGAGGTTGGAAAGGCTGAAAAGGAGCAGGAGCCCATCGAATACATTTAGTAGCGAAAAGACGCCTCAACCTTTCTATCCCATTTTTATATCTTCAACATCCTATTCTTATGGTGAAAAAAACGGAACACTCCGGAACGAAGGATCGAGTATTGGTGAGCGCCTGTTTGGTGGGGGTTAAGAGCCGTTATGATGGAAATCAGAAGTTGAGAAAAAACCTTTTAAAGAAATTAAAGGGATATGCGATCATTCCCGTTTGTCCTGAACAGTTAGGCGGAATGTCCACCCCAAGAAGCCGCTCCACCCTCATCGGAGGAAATGGGATGGATGTCCTGAGAGGGAGAGCCAGGGTAATCGATAGGGGAGGAAAGGATGTGACGCAATCCTTCATCAAAGGAGCAAAAGAGGCGCTCAAGATCGCACGGCTCAATGGTATTCAATCGGTCTATCTTAAAGAGGGAAGCCCTTCCTGCGGGACAAAACAGTGCGTCCGTAAGACGAAGAAATCCGGCCCCGGAGTGACCACAGCGCTTTTCCTCAAAGAAGAAATTGAGGTTATAGGGGTAAAGTGAGGATGAAGGTGAGAAAGCAACCCTTCATGAACCACGATCCTGAAGTCTTTGATGTGACTATCCTGGGAACGGACCTGGGTGGCTTGATCGCCGCCATCCGGTTGGTAAAAGAAAGCCGCAGCGTTCTGCTCCTTAAAGAAGAAAGATATCGATCCTCCTATGCAAGAGATGGGTACCGCTTTCTTCCTTTTTCAAACTTTTCAGAAAAACAGATTCAAACAAACCTCCTGAAGAAGATTTCATTTACAGCGGATCACCGTGAAAATCGAAAGAAAGGAGATCAACCGGGACAGGATGTCTCTTTTCAGGTGATCCTCCCCGAAGCGAGGATCGACCTTTATCGTGAGCGTTCCCTTCTTCAGAGGGAGTGGAAAAGGGAATTCCCAGACGAATCAAATCAAATCGAAACCTTCTATGCTGAACTGGACCGAGTTAAAAAGATTTTGAAAGAGATAAAAAGCAAGGTTCCCCCTGTGTCCAGTTTTCCTGTCTGGGGAAGGTCTTTCCTTAGGAGATGGCTATCATTTGATGGCCTTCCTAAAGAGGGAACAAACAAACGGCTCTCTAACTTCTCGCGTGAATTTAAAAAATTTATTGAGCTTCAGATGATCTCTCACGGGGCCCTCCAATCCAACTCTTATCCCATCCCTCTGGTTTCGCACCTTTTGTTGAATGATGAAGGGGACGGATGGGAGGAGAACCTTGATCTGGAAAAAGTGACGCAGGGCATGATCGAAAAATTTACCCAATCCGGAGGAAGCATTGTAGAAATCGAGGGCGTAGAGAAAGTGGAGACGAAATGGAGGGGAGGGGTTAGCGTTTTCTTAAAAGGAGGGAAGTCCGCCTACCGATCCCGCTCTCTCGTTCTGAATTCTCCTTTCCATTCCCTTTCAGGCCTGTTCGGGAAGAGAGGAAAGGCCCTTTCGAGATTGGGGAAAAAGATTCGCCCCCGCTATGCGCTGGCTCCGTTCTTTTTGGGAATTCATGAGAAAGCGATTCCGGTCGGCATGAGAAACCTCCTCATCTCCATTTTCGACCTTGAAAAGCCGTATGAAGGCGGAAATCTCCTCTTTCTCAGCCTGAGCAGAAAAGGGGATGAGCGTCAGGCCCCGGAAGGGAAAAGAGCGCTTACGGCCCAGGCCTTCATGTCTTGTGGAGGATCGCCAAAGGAGTCCGTCTCTGACCTGCAGGATGGGGTGATGAATCATTTAAAACATCTCTTCCCGTTTCTCGAAAATCATATTGAGTTCATCGACAGGAAATGGGCGGAAGTTCAGATGGACTGCTGGTCCTATCCCCATTATTTTTACGAGATCGATTCGGGTTTTAAGTGGAGAAAAGGGATTGTTCCGATCAAGATTTCAAAAAATATCTATTTCTGCGGGAATGAAAATTTTCCTTATCTGGGGTTGGAGGGAGAGATTCTTAGCGGAGGGTTGGTTGGGGAGGAAATCTCGGGGAGAAAACGTTAATAGATTCTTAGACCTTCACCCTCTTCGATTGAGAGCCTGACAATTCTTCATCTTCAATATCATCACCGTACATATAATAAAGCTTATCGAGAGACTTCGGTTTTTCCTCCTCATAAGAAAAGATTTCTTTGCCCGTTAGTTCCGACCATTTCTCATAACTGATGTGATTTTCCTGATCCCTTATCATCTTATTCCCACAATAATTGCTTTTGTTATTCAATAAAAAGCAAATTCCTTGCCAACCCTTAACAAAACTTGGATAATAGCTTAACTAATTGATAATAAATAACAATAATTAAATTCATTTGAAAGAATTTACAAAAAATAAGTGACACCATAACATTAATTGTCACCTGTTTTAGCAGTATTTGTCTCCCTATATATGGGAAGCTGAGATGGTTATAAAAATTTCTACGTAATTTTCATGGCCGGTAGACCACTCACAAACCATGAAAACGGTCCATAGTTCACTATTAGGATTAGGAGGCCCGTATCGTTTAGCGTCAATCGGTTAAGGTGACCACCAAAGAAAATGGGTTTACGGTGACGAAGCTGGTATCGAAGCAAGTCGAATAGACCCGACCACGGGAAGCTCGGAAAACGAAGCTCGAGCATCCAGTTTCTATTGACGAGCCTCGATACGAGCATCGACAACGACAAACGTTGGTTCCACTAAGAGTCATTTGGTGAAAGACGTAACCCCTCAACGAAACGGGCATCTTAACCTTTACCTTTTGACCCTTAACAGTTATTTACTATGTTACCGTAAACTAAAATTAAGAAAAATATCCTTACTATCCCGTGTTCTTTTTGCTTGACATATCACTTCGCTGTTCGTATATTTAACACTGCCTAAAGCGAAGTAAACATTAAATTAGAAAGGAGGAATTGAGATGAAAGTATTCAAATGTTTTACGATGGTTTTGATGCTCCTTGCAGTGGGCAGCATGGCTGTTGCAGGAACCCTTGACGAAGTTCGTGCAAAGGGGGTTGTGACTGCCGGCGTGAACCCGGGTGTGGCCGGGTTCAGCATGCCCGATGAAAAGGGGGTGTGGAAAGGGCTTGACGTGGATACGGCTAAAGCGATTGCAGCCGCTGTATTTGGCGATGTCAACAAGGTGAAATATGTCGCCCTTACAGCCGTCCAGCGCCTCCCAGCTTTACAATCAAAGGAAGTGGATGTCCTGTGCCGTAACACCACCGCCACTCTTACGCGGGAAACCGTGAACGGCCTCAATTTTGTTCATCCGAATTATTATGACGGTCAGGGATTTCTGATCTCTAATAAAAAGAAAGTAAAGACCGCCAAGGGATTGAAAGGCGCCACTGTCTGTACCCTTCCCGGGACAACCACCGAGATGAATGCTGCGGACTATTTCCGGAAAAACGCAATGCCATGGAAACCGGTCGTCATTGAGAGCAACGCCGAGCTGAACAAGGCCTTTTTCGCAGGCCGCTGTGATGTCCTGACCTCAGACGCTTCTCAGCTGGCTGCCGTCCGCTCCGTGGCTCCCAATCCTGATGATTACATCATCTTACCCGAGATCATTTCCAAGGAGCCCCTTGCCCCCGCAGTCCGTCATGGAGATGATCAATGGTATGACATCGTCAACTGGACGGTGATGGCTCTGATTGAGGCTGAGGAACTTGGCATTACATCAAGCAATGTTGATGAGATGCTAAAAAGCACAGACCCCCAAATCCAGCGTTTTCTTGGAGTCAATCCTGGTTTTGGCAAAGCCCTCGGCCTTGATGAAAAATGGGCCTATAACATCATTAAACAGGTCGGCAATTACGGCGAAATCTTCGATCGCAACGTGGGTCCGAAAACACCCCTTAAGCTTGATCGCGGGTTAAATAACCTGTGGACAAAGGGTGGACTCATGTATGCTATCCCATTTAGATAATCCCCGATAAAGGGTGCTCCCACAAACGGAAGCACCCTTTATTATATCACTGTTAATTGGAAGACGATTAGTTTGAAGCATAAGAATTTCTCCCCTTGGGGACCGACAAAACAAGCCTCTTTAGGAAGCAACCCACCCTTTGAAGGAAGATGAAAGACTTCAAGGACAGCGCAGCGAGGGAAAAGGTACCATTTTGGCTTGACCCCAAGAAAAGGGCCATCCTGTTTCAATTGATGACCTTTGCGATGGTGGGATTGCTGGCCTACTATCTTACTTCAAACACCCTGATCAACCTCGAAAAACAAAGTATTGCCACGGGATTTAGCTTTCTCCAGAAAGAGTCCTCCTTTGAAATCGGTGAATCCCTGATTCCCTATTCGGCAGCCAATACTTACGCACGCGCCCTTCTGGTGGGCGCTCTGAATACCATCAAGGTCGCTTTCATAGGGATCGTCCTCACCATTATCCTGGGCACGATCATTGGAATGGCAAGGCTTTCGACCAACTGGCTTCTCTCAAAGCTGGCAGCCATCTACATCGAATTCATGCAGGATATCCCAATCCTTCTGCAGTTATTTTTCTGGTATGCCATCTTTTATGAAACCCTTCCCTCTTCACAGGAGGCCCTTAACCCGGGTGCCGGAATCTACCTTTCCAATCGCGGGGTCGCTTTTACGATCCCTGAACCACATCCTGCTCACCTCTATATGCTTTTAGCTTTTCTGGTCGGGTGTGTGATCGTTTATCTGATCCGGCGTTGGGCAAGAAAACGGCAGGAAAAAACAGGGCAGATCTTTCCTGTTTTCCTCGTCTCCATGGGGATTCTCGTAGGATTCCCGCTGTTGACCTGGTGGGTCCTCGGCGCCCCCTTGAAGATGAATGTCCCCAAACTCGGGGGCTTTAACTTTGAGGGCGGATTAACAGTAAGTCCCGAGTTCATTGCCCTCCTCCTTGGCCTCGTCCTCTATACCGCCGCTTTTGTTGCCGAGGTAGTCCGTGCAGGAATCCAGTCAGTCAGCAAAGGCCAAAGAGAGGCGGCCATGTCCATCGGTCTCAGACCGGTTCCCGTCTTAAATCTGGTGATCTTACCCCAAGCCCTCAGGGTCATTGTTCCACCTTTGACCAGCCAGATGCTCAACCTGACAAAGAACAGTTCTCTAGCCGTAGCCATTGGTTACCCGGATTTTGTCTCCGTGGCCAACACAACCATCAATCAGACTGGACAATCCATAGAGGGAGTAGCCCTGATCATGGCAGTGTATCTCTTTTTCAGTCTCTCCACGTCAGTCTTCATGAACTGGTACAATAAGAGAGTGGCTCTTGTAGAGAGATAATATGAAACAAGTCGTCCAGGCAGAAGAGATAAGACCTCCTATAACCCACATTGGCGTCATCGGTTGGGTAAAAAACAACTTGTTTAATGGGGTGTTCAACTCCATCCTTACCGTCGTGACCCTTTTCCTGTTGTGGAAAGTGGTGCCTCCTTTCTTCCGATGGGCGTTCATTGACAGCGCATGGCATACAACCAGCCAGGCATGCAGAGAGGCTGCGGGCGCCTGCTGGTCGATCATTTCAATGAACTACCGTTTTATTCTCTTCGGCTTCTACCCATATGAAGAGCAATGGCGCCCTTTGCTCTCGATGTTGATCCTTTTCGGCCTTCTCTTTTACAGCAGGGACCGGAGCCACTGGAAAAAACCCCTTGCCTATGGTTGGATCATCGGCCTTTTCACAATGGGCCTCCTTATGAAAGGAGGCATCTTGGGACTTCCCTCCGTAGAGAGCACGCAGTGGGGAGGTTTGCCTCTTACGCTCCTTCTTGCCGTTTTCGGCCTTACCGCGGCTTATCCTTTAGGGGTGATTCTGGCGCTGGGGCGGCGTTCCAGAATGCCCGGCGTTAAAATCCTCTGTATCCTTTATATCGAAATGATCCGTGGGGTCCCCCTGATCAGCCTCCTCTTCATGTCTTCCATCATCTTCCCTCTCTTCTTGCCGGAAGGGGTCACCTTCAATAAGATCCTGAGAGCCCAAGTGGCTATTATCCTGTTTACAGCCGCTTATATTGCTGAGGTGGTCCGTGGTGGTTTGCAGGGAATGTCACGCGGACAGTATGAGGCCGCGGAGTCGATCGGGCTGAACTATTACCTGACCATGCGGCTGGTCATTTTGCCCCAGGCATTAAAGATCGTCATTCCTCCCACAGTGAGCATTCTCATATCAGCCTTCAAGGACACCTCCCTGGTGGTGATCATCGCCCTCTTTGACCTGCTCAAGACAACTCAGTCCGTGCTCTCCAATCCCGAGTGGATGGGATTCAGTCGGGAAGCCTATGTGTTTGTTGCCATCTTATATTTCTTAGGGTGTTTTTCCATGTCCAACTACAGCCGGAAACTGGAAAAAGAATTGTCGAGAGGGGATTGAACGAAATGAATATTGAAAAGAAAGCTTCCGAAGGGCAGATGATCGAGTTTATCGATGTCCACAAATGGTTTGGCGAATTCCATGTGCTCCAGGGCATCAACCTGTCCGTGGACAGGCAGGAGCGAATTGTTATCTGCGGCCCTTCGGGCTCGGGGAAATCGACATTGATCCGATGCATCAATCGCCTGGAGGAACATCAGAGGGGCCGTATCGTTGTCGATGGAATTGAGCTGACGAATAACATCAAGAACATTGAAAAGATCCGGGCTGAAGTGGGCATGGTGTTCCAGCACTTCAACCTCTTTCCTCACCTCACGATTGTTCAAAATTTGTCCCTGGGACCTATCTGGGTGAGAAAGGTCCCAAAGAAAGAAGCGGAAGAGACGGCCATGTATTATCTGGAAAAGGTGCATATTGCTGAACAGGCCCGGAAATTTCCCGGCCAGCTCTCCGGAGGGCAGCAGCAACGAGTCGCCATTGCCCGAAGCCTGTGTATGAATCCCAAGGTCATGCTCTTCGATGAACCTACTTCTGCCCTCGATCCAGAGATGATCAAAGAGGTGCTTGACGTCATGATCGAGCTTGCCCAGGAGGGGATGACCATGATTGTGGTGACACACGAAATGGGTTTTGCCAAGAGTGTGGCCCACAGAGTGCTCTTCATGGACTTCGGTAAGATTGTAGAGGGAAACACGCCTGAGGAATTCTTCGAACACCCACAGCACGAACGGACCAAACTTTTTCTGAGCCAGATCCTTCACTAAACCGTAATACCCGGCCTCTATCCCTTTGACATACAAGACTGCTTTTAATATACTTAACCCATCAAAAAGTGAGTGGACCAGGCGATGGTTGATTTCAAAAAAAGAGGTCCAACATTTTCCAATCCTGCGGGGAACAAAAACATGTCTGTTCGGATGACGTCGGATGACGTTCGGAAAGGCCTCACCACGGAGGCGATCAAGCGCGCCATACATGAAAGCCTCTTGTATCTCCAGGCCAGATTTCCAGCCGTTGCCACCAGGAACGATTGCTATCTGGCTTTGGCCTATGCCGTTCGTGATCGATTATTGCACCGGTGGTTGAGAGCCGCCCAAACCTACTATGAGAAGGCAAGCCGCACGGTTTGTTACCTGTCCGCTGAATTTTTACTGGGCCCGCAACTCAGAAACAACATGATCAATTTGGATATTGAGGATCAGGTGCGGCAAGCGGTCGAAGAAATGGGGCTGGATCTGAATGGACTGCTCGAACAGGAGGAAGAGCCTGGCCTCGGCAACGGCGGTCTTGGACGATTGGCCGCGTGTTATATGGACTCCTTGGCGACATTGGAAATTCCCGCCATCGGATATGGGATCCGCTATGAATTCGGCATCTTTGACCAGGAGATTCGTGACGGATGGCAGGTTGAAGTGACCGACAAGTGGCTGCACTTAGGCAATCCCTGGGAGATCCTCCGCCCCGAGATTGCTTTTAACGTTAAATTCGGCGGCTACACGGAAGCCGGTTGCGATGAACAGGGCCATTTTCGGGTGCGCTGGATTCCGGATCGAGTGGTCAAAGGCATTGCCTACGACACGCCCCTGGTCGGTTATAAGGTCAATACGGCAAATTTTCTCCGTCTCTGGAAAGCCGAAGCCTGTGAATCGTTCGATTTTCAATCGTTCAACATCGGCGATTACTACGGGGCGGTCGATGAAAAAGTCTTCTCGGAAAACATCACCAAAGTGCTTTACCCGAATGATGAGCCGGCCGCAGGAAAGCAATTGCGATTGGAACAGCAATATTTTTTCGTCTCCTGCGCCCTGCAGGACATGATCCGCATCTACCTTCAGCGCGAAAAGACCCTGGATCACTTTCATATCAAATATGCGGCGCAACTGAACGACACCCATCCCTCCATCGCGGTAGCGGAACTGATGCGGTTATTGGTGGATGAGCATCGGATGAGCTGGGATCAGGCCTGGGAGATCACCCGGCAAACTTTCGCTTACACCAACCATACCTTACTGCCAGAGGCGCTGGAAAAGTGGCCCCTTCCGCTCTTTGGACGGCTGTTGCCCAGGCACCTGGAAATCATCTACGAAATCAACCGCCGTTTTTTGGACGAGGTGCGGCTGAAGGATCCGGGGGATGAGGGGCGGGCGGCCCGTTTGTCCGTGATCGACGAGGCCGGAGAACGTTATCTTAGGATGGCTCACCTGGCCTGTGTGGGCAGCCATAAGATTAATGGAGTGGCCAAACTCCACACCGAACTTTTAAAACAGGATGTCCTCCGCGATTTCTACGAGCTTTGGCCGGAGAGGTTTTTAAACATTACGAATGGGGTGACCCCCAGGCGCTTTCTCATTCTTATCAATCCACGATTAGTAAAATTAATAACACGCCGGATAGGCGATGGGTGGATGAAAAACCTGGACGAACTCAAACGTTTAGGACCCTTGGCGGATGCCCCTGATTTTAAGGCGGAGTGGCGCCAGTTGAAGCACGAGGTCAAATGCGATCTGGCCTCACAAATCCGGCAGCGCGTTGGCGCTGTCGTCAATCCTGATTCGATGTTTGACATTCAGGTAAAGCGGTTTCACGAATATAAACGCCAACACCTGAATGTGCTTCATATCATCACGCTGTTTAATCGCATCAAGAAAAACCCGAATATCGAGGTGACGCCACGCACCTTCATTTTCGGGGGCAAGGCCGCCCCGGGTTACTACATGGCAAAACTGATCATCAAGTTAATCCACTCCGTGGCAGACAGGGTGAACCATGACCCGGATGTCAGCGGTCGTCTCAAAGTGGTCTTTTTCCCGGATTTTAACGTCAAAAATGGCCAGCGGATTTATCCTGCCGCGGACCTGTCGGAACAGATTTCGACGGCAGGAAAAGAAGCTTCCGGCACCGGAAACATGAAATTCGCCTTGAATGGAGCATTGACGATTGGCACTCTGGATGGAGCCAATATCGAAATCCTGGAAGAGGTTGGGGCTGGACAGTTCTTCATGTTTGGGTTGACGGCCGAAGAGGTGTTACACCTCAAACGCAAGGGCTACCGTCCATGGGAATATTATGATTCAAATCCATCCCTCCGGGAGGCAATCGATCTCATCCGGTCCGGGTTCTTTTCTAACGGTGACACCAAACTCTTTGAGCCCCTGGTGAATTCCCTGCTCTATCAGGATGAATATATGCTCAGCGCCGATTATCAATCGTATATCGACTGCCAGGATAAAGTGAGTCAAGCCTATCGTAATCAGGAAGAATGGTCGAAGATGTCAATTTTGACCGTTTCCCGAATGGGGAAATTTTCCTCAGACCGATCCATCCGTGAATATTGCAAAAAAATCTGGCGGGCAGAGCCGGTCCACATCCAGTTAGAATAAACAATAATGGTGACCTATTCCCTTCCCATAAAAAACCGGCCTTTTAACCTTCCTTCCCGAAAGGCTTCGTTGGTATTGATTGTGAAACTCAACAGTATACTCTTTATAGGGGGGCAGATGTGAATGCTAAGAAAATAGACCTGATGGAGAATGGGAAAATGAAACACCAAGAAGGGTTCTTCAAAGGTGTTCGGAATATCAGCATCTATTTCCAAAGCTGGTTGCCGGAAAACGAGCCAAAAGCAATACTACTCATTGTTCACGGGTTGGCTGAACACAGTGGGCGTTATATGAACATTGTCAATCGCTTCGTCTCGCTGGGCTATGGTGTGTACGGAATCGATCACCTCGGTCATGGCAAATCGGATGGGAAGCGAGTGCACGTGGAACGCTTTGAGGATTATACGAATACGCTCAAGGTTTATCTTGATATGATACGCCGCTGGCAGCCCGGTAAACCGATCTTCTTGGTCGGGCACAGCATGGGTGGACTGATCGGTGCAGTCTACCTGATCGAACACCAAACTGAACTGACAGGTGCGGTTCTTTCTGGAGCGGCTGTCAAAGTACCCAAAAACATCACACCGGCTATCCTTGTTGTAGGAAAGATGCTTTCAGCCTTGGCGCCCAGGTTTGGGCTGATTGGGTTAGAGGCAGACGGAGTGTGCCGAGACCCAGCGGTGGTGAAGGCATATATCAGTGATCCTCTGGTGTATAAAGGGAAAGCCACTGCGCGGTTAGCTGCTGAAATACTCAAGGCGATGCAGTATGTCAGCGCTCAAGCAACCAAGATTACGCTGCCGATCCTGATGGTACAGGGCAGCGCAGACAGGTTGGTCGATCCGGCTGGCTCCCAGATGCTGTATGAGGCGGTGAGCTCTGACGATAAAGAGATCAGAATTTATGATGGTTTCTACCATGAAGTGTTTAATGAACCTGAACATGACGAGGTGTTGCGCGACGTCGAAATATGGTTAGAAGCACATCTTGGTTCTTGTAAGTCTACCCCGTTAGAAAGGGCAGGGCTTTGACCCCAACCTCAATAAGGAGCTGATGCTCCTGCTTTTGCAGGTATTTCTACCATCCCCAGCATAAATACTGGGGCTTTTTAACGGGGTAGAACTGCCGGCAAAAACGGACTGCGGGCGACAGGTTTTGCCGAGGCTCCGATGGAACCAGGCTGGAGGAGAAGGATGGGCAACTACATCATGGCCGTGGATCAGGGAACGACCAGCTCGAGGACAATTATTTTCAACCACGCCGGCGAAATCGTTTCATCGTCCCAGCAGGAATTCGAACAGATCTATCCCCGACCCGGATGGGTGGAACACGATCCCGAGCTGATCTGGGCCTCCCAGCTCAAAACGATCCGTGAGGCACTCGACAGGGCAAATCTCCAGGCTGGCGAAATTTCCGCCATCGGAATCACCAACCAGAGGGAGACCACGGTCCTCTGGGACCGGAGAACGGGCAAACCGATATACAACGCCATCGTCTGGCAATGCCGAAGGACCGCCGACTTCTGCAAGGAGCTTCAGGAAGAAGGGTTCGACGCCAAGCTGAGGGAGAAGACCGGACTGGTTACGGATGCCTATTTTTCCGGGACCAAGCTCAAGTGGATTCTGGACCACGTACCCGGGGCAAGAAGAGAGGCGGAGCAAGGCCACCTCGCCTTCGGCACCATTGACAGCTGGCTCGTGAACAGGCTCTCCGGGGGCAAGGTGCACGTCACAGATTACTCAAACGCCTCCCGAACACTCCTGTATAATATCCACGAGCTGAGATGGGATGATGAGATTCTGGAGCGTTTCGACATTCCTTCCGCTCTCCTTCCCGAGGTCGTGCCTTCCAGCCACCCTGTGGCCTGCACCGACTTGGAGATCCTGGGCATCTCCGTTCCCATCGCCGGGATCGCCGGAGATCAGCAGGCAGCCCTTTTCGGCCAGTGCTGTTTCGACCCGGGCACGGTCAAAACTACCTATGGGACGGGTTGTTTCATGCTGATGAACACCGGCCGGGAGGCTAAACCCTCTGCATGCGGCCTCCTGACCACCATCGCGTGGGGATTGGGAGGGGAAATTACCTACGCCCTTGAAGGAAGCACCTTCATCGCGGGCGCAGTCATCCAGTGGCTGAGAGATGAGCTAAAGCTGATCCGTTCCGCCGAGGAGAGCGAATACTGGGCGTCAATGGTGGAGGATTCAAACGGGGTTTACCTGGTCCCAGCCTTTGTCGGGCTGGGCGCCCCCCATTGGGATCCCCATGCCCGGGGCGCCATCTTTGGGCTGACGCGGGGCGTCAACCGCAGCCATCTCGTGCGGGCGGCCCTCGAATCGATCGCTTTTCAGAGCAAGGAGATCGTCGACTGCATGGCCCGCGACTCCGGCCTTGGCCTGACAGAGCTGAGGGTGGACGGGGGCGCCGCCGCCAACAGTCTGCTCTGTCAGTTTCAAGCCGACCTCCTCGACATCCCCGTCAGGCGGCCGAAGGTTCTCGAAACCACGGCTCTGGGAGCCGCCTACTTAGCCGGGCTGGCTGTCGGATACTGGAGGGATAAAGAAGAGATTTCAGCCAACTGGTCCGTGGACCGCGAATTCCATCCCCGGATGTCCCAGAACCGGCGCCGGAATCTCGTCACAGGATGGGAGCGGGCGGTGGCCCGCTCAAAGAACTGGGTCTCTCCAGAAGAGGAAGGATAATGGCGAGAAAGGATGCTGGGTGGTCACGCTTGGGCGGGGCACACCGGATACTGATAACGCTTAGATTCAGAGTTCGTCATGGGCGAGAGATTCGTCGAGTTTAAGGCAAATCTGTCATAGGATTCGATGGGAAGAGTGTTCCCAAAATCAGAAGGGTTTTATAACTTGCTGTTTTTATAAAAGATAATATTTTTTCGTTTTCCCTCTTGACAGGATCAACATAGGATGTCCCCTCATGTTTGAATTGGCGGTTTTGGAGAAGTTCTTTGGGGAGGCATTTGTAGGAGTAGGTGGGGCTAATCCCACATGGTCTGATGGGGGGGGGACTATTAACAGTTCATTACATTGTTAACTAATGATTACAGTTTGATCCCTTTCTTTTTAATATCAAAGAACCAACCGGAATTAAAATAACCTTAGAAATCAACCAATTACAAAAACTTTCCAAAAATTAAAACTTTGGAATGTAAATTGCTAATAGAGAAAAGGGATGGATTCTGACTGATGGAGGAAGAATGATAAATGGGAAATAGGAAATGGGAAATTGCAGATAAAAAGGCTTGGGACGAACTTCTGATGAGATGTATTAGAGAAAAAGTGCACAAGGTAAAAATTGATCAGATTTTGATTGACATTGGTTATTGGTTGTTGTTTAAATACGGGCATGACATAGGTGGTATTCAAATATAGGGTATGGTTTAAACAGGACCTCTCATTCAGGAGGGGGAAATGGTTCCAAACCAGCCAAAAGAGAAAGCCCTTGTAGTTCTAATCGGTCCCGATAATATCGGGAGAGGCATTAGACTGTAAGGGCTTTTTGTTTTCTTATGGACACGCCTGCGTGCCCTGCCTTCGCGAAGCGCCTGCCCGCCGCACGAGGCTTTGGCAGGTGGGGCTTCGCGCAGGAAGGCGAAACATTTACTTGAACGACATGTTTGTCGAATAAGTTCCTTGGCAGGCGAGATCGTTACTATGAAAACAAGCACTTCGGCGTGCAGGCACGGATAACGGTCATGCCTGCCTGCCGGAGGCAGGGTCACGATCAAATAAATAAGGGAGGCTCAAGAAAGATGAAGAAGGAAAATAGAATCAGCAGGCTGTTCCATTTATTATCTTATACTGAGGAAATTAGAAAAATAGAAAACCACGTCCCAAAGATTTCACAGTTGTCGAAAACGAATTTGCCAATCCAAAAGTCCGGTCTGCATCATGATTGATCCCTCTGCATTGATTTCGATGCCTGACCATAACACACCTATAGTTAGATTGGTATATTTTGGGTAGTAAAAATTGCTAATTTTTAGAGGAACCCATAAGACTTGTAATGATCTCACCGAAAGGGGGCAAGAAAGAATGAGGAAACTAACGTTTATTTTATTGGCTGCGGTGTTTCTGAGTGGGTGTGCTAAATCCCAAGTATTGGTACGTCCTTATTCAGGGGAAACTATTAGATGTTGGTATTACGGGACCCAGCTTCTTCCTTATTTAAGCTACCAACAATGCATTAAGGATGCTGAAAGCTTAGGATATGTAAAACTTGAAGAATTAGCAACAACAGGTATATACGGCCCCAGCGATCCAACTAAACCACTTACTATTCTTCGGATTGACCCTGGTTCCCCGGCTGCTCTTGCTGGATTAAAAGTCGGAGATAGAATAATCGAAAGAGATGGTGTAAAGATAAACACAGCAGGGGATTTTCAATCAATGCCCTTAATAAGGATTGGACAGCAGGTTGTGTATAAGATTTTGAGAGATGGACAACAAATAATAGTAACATTAAAAGCTGTACCTATTAAAGTGGTTCATCCGACTTTTTAATGGGTAATTTGTTAAGGTAAAATGGCTCCAAGGAGGGCTGGAGCCATGGAAGAAATTAGTCATGCCTGACACCAAACCACTGACTACCCAATAGATAAAACGGTCTGGAAGACCGATGAGGTATTTGAGAAATTGATACGAAGCATTAGCTGAGGGGGGGAGAGGGAGATGGAAAAGATAAACCGAGGACTACTCCAGTTTTTCAACGAGCATTACAAACCTGGGATCATAGGCATTGTGGGGACCAAACACACAATAGGAATGGCAATCCGGGAGGCACAGAAGAAAGTGACAGTTGATGGAGAACACTCTCTCTGGTCACACTGTTTCATTTTCGGAGATTTGAGACTTGATAGAAGAGGGAAGGGCGGTAAGAAGAGCAGAAGCCCTTACATATTCGAATCCGATCTCAAGGTGAATCTCTTTAAACCACAGCTTCGAAATGGTGCCCAGGAAAACTGGATCGGAAAGTATTGTAGAGAAAGAGTGGAAAATGCTGGAGTCATAGACCTCGGGCTTTCGGAGGATGAAACAGAGGATATTCTTGCAACTGCCCTTCAGCTTGTTGACGAACAGGTTCTCTATCCTATCCATGAGCTTCTCGGCACGTGGTGGGCGATCATCACCAAAAAAGAATGGCGTCCTAATCCAGTTGATGATACTCATGCCATGTACTGCAGCGCATTCGTGAGGCACTGTTATAAAGAGGCAAGGGCAGACTTTCTGAGCGGGAAGGTAAGCATTTCGAACACTACCCCCGAGCACATCGCCCAAGCCGGAATCAAAGCAGGGAAGTTGATTCGCTATAAGCAATAATTTGGAAGTCAATATAATCAGGGAGACAATTTCAAATAGGTATTGACTTCCTGAAGTCATCGATTTTAACTTCTGGCCCCAAATGCCACATTTCGCTCGATAATCGCTAAAGATAAGTGGGAAAAGTTTTTCTCTTTTTAATGGAAGTTTTTCGGGATTTTTGTGTAAATCGTTTCCACTTTTTAGGACGTCGGTTTCCGAATACATTTGGATCAGATTTGCTAACTATTTAAGTAAACTACTAGTTTCTTACATCCTTCTAATGATAGCAAGATTTGGTATGGAAAATGCTTGAAATGTATAATGTAGAGGTTTCTATTTATCCCGATAAAGCCAAACTCTCCATGAGAAGGGGACAGAAAGTGGAGGATCTTTCGATAAGATGACCGAGCTGCCGAAGCATTAGCTTTTGGTATGTTCGGCTTTTTTGTTTTAACAATCTAAAAAAATGGGGGAAAGAAATGAAAAAATTTAACTTAATTAATTTTTTGGGATTATTTCTCTGTGTAACCATTATTTATACTAACTCTTATGCAATACCAACAATAAATGATGTTTATTTATTTACTGATAACAGACCAACAAGTGAAGGCACCTATCCTGGGTTTAGATTCCATATTGAAGCAATTATCTCAGACCCCTTTGGGGTTCCGGGGAACATCTCTTCAGTCTCAGGATACGGATTTACGGCAGGTGATAGTTACTTTTTAAAATATAACCCTGAACTTGGCACCAAGTATTATTCTCTCTATCCCACTTATTCTGGTCAATCCGGAACTTATAAAATAACAGCAATCAATAACCAGGGGGAAAAAGTTGAGAGACTTTCTCATAATCTCAACAATACTTCGCCATTGCCATTACCTACAGGTCTTAAAGCAAGTGATTACAGCACAACCCCTATGTTTACTTTTAATCCTGTCCCTGGAGCTGATTACTACAATTATAAAATATTTGATTCGAGCTGGAAGGTCATTTATGATAGCCCAATTTCAACTACCCCTAACTTCACTACTCCCTCGGGCATTATTCAGCCAATGCAAAAATATTATTTATCAGCCCGAGGTTTAGATTTTGACTTTTCAGAACCATATACAGGAGTGAGTAGATTAGAGAGGAGATCTGTAAAATATTTAGAGTTCAATCCTAAGTTTAATATGCCAAATTATGGCAATTACTATGCGTTACTTACAGGGGGGGATTCTGAAAAGGGAATGATTGACAACTTTTCTTCTTGGTTGGTAAAACTTGGTTGGAAAAAGGAGAACATTATAAATATGGTAGGGGATTCTTGGACTAAGAATGCAATCCGAACTATGGTTAATAATATTTCTAATAAGGTGAACCCTGATAATTTTCTCTATTTTTATTTGGGCCATGGCGATGCTGATAAAAACGATCCAGTATATATGGATGAGAGTCGAGCTGGCAGCTTTACTATCTTAAATGCTTCTGAAAAAAAATTTATTACATATCCTTATAGAAGCGATGAATATTTGTACCTCCCGAGTGGAGAAAGAATATATGATGATGAGCTTGCGGAATGGTTTAATACTGACCAATGGAAAAATGTCAAAAAGACCTTTATATTAGACAGTTGTTTTTCTGGAGGATTTTGGGGAGGTAATGATACAAATTCTTTTGGAGATTTGGAAAGACTTAGCGATGTTAGACTGTTAGCTGCGTCTGATGAGAACCAAGTGGCCTTTAGGTACAATTATTATTTCACATTAGAACTTGCCCTTGGCTTTAAACAGGCGGATTTAAACAATGATGGATTTATTACGTTCGAGGAACTCGAAAGTTACCTAAGTGTTATGCCATTGCGTCATTTCGAAGCATCAAATATCATGGGGCTTGATTACAATGACCTTTATACAGGGGATCAAGCTTTCCAAGTATTTTCAAATATTCCTTTTGATGGCAGTGTATTTGGAAATTATAATCCCGTTCCCGAACCCGCCACCATGCTCCTTCTTGGGTCTGGCCTGCTTGGGCTGGCAGGATATGGGAGGAAGAAGTTGTTTAAGAAGTAAATCAATGTTTAAGCAGAGGAAGGCAAAGGCAGGGTCAATATTTGACCTTGCCTTTTTTTATAAAAATGTGCCAGAATACCCCCCAGCTCTGCTGGGGGGATGAATGGCCTTCCCTCTCCCCTGGGGGGAGAGGGGTAGGGTGAGGGGGGAATGATCTTGCTCATCACCCCCACCTTAATCCTCCCCCATCAAGGGGAGGAAGGTTTTTTGAGGAATTGGATACCCCGCAGCTCTGCTGCGGGGTACTTCATTGCAAGCTTTCTCCATGCTTCCTTTCTTTCCGTAATCATCGAGCTTGATCCCACCATGAGCCAGGCTGAGGTTGAGAGTTCGGAGAGGTCTTTAACAATCAACCGGTATGATATGGAGAGGCTGAAGGCTGAACTGAGAGGAGAGGAAATCTATGGAACAGGAAAGAATCCTGATAAGTTACTACTTCTCCAGAAAAGCCTGAAGCAGGCGAGAGAGGATGAGCACCGAGCAAAAGTGGCTTCCTTAGAACTGGTCATCTCGCAGAAGAGAACAGCCCTTCTGTCTTCGGAGGAGAGTATAGTCAAACTTGAGAAGGCGCTGGAACTGGTGGCAAAACAGGAAGAGGCTTTAAAACAATTAGCAGAAAAAGGGTATGCCTCCATGATGGAACACCTCCAGAGACAGAAGGAATTGGTCAGGACAGAAAAAGAGCTGAATGAACAGAGAAAGCTGTCCGAACAGATCAGGGATAGTTTAAAAGAGGCAGAGAAAAATCTGGAGGCGTTAAAAAAGGAGAGGGAACGGTCCATTTTAGGGGAGATTCTTGAGAAGGAGAAAAATATAACGGTTCTCGAAGGGGAATTTACCAAGGCGAGCAAAAGATCCCAATTGGAGAAACTTTACAGCCCTGTCAATGGGACGGTTCATGGACTTGCCATGCATACCATCGGAGGGGTTGTCACTTCGGCCCAGCCCATTATCACCATTGTCCCGGAGGGAACACCCCTGATTGTGGAGGCCATGGCTCTCAATAAGGATGTTGGTTTCATTCATCCCGGGCAGAAGGCGGAGCTAAAACTGGATACCTTCCCCTTTCAGAAATACGGGACGATTGAGGCTGAACTCTTCTTTGTAAGCCCCGACGCCCAGGAGGATCAGAAGATCGGGCTGGTTTATAAGATCAAGTTAAGACCGAATCGATTGAAGATTCGGGTCAAGGAAAAGGATATCCCTCTCAGTCCAGGGATGGCAGTCACCGCAGAGATCAAGACCGGGGAGAGGAGGGTCATCGAGTTTTTCATTTCCCCCTTCATCAAGCATGTGGATGAGTCGCTGACCCTGAGGTAAATTCCACGCTTAGTTGATCAGGCAGAGTACTATATTTAATGAACCACTGATCCTCAAAACCTTCCAACCTTTTTTCTCTTAAAACTGGTCTACCTGGGTTAAGAGACTTTGTATCGATCCCTCAATAGAATCGATTACAATTTTGTTATCTTTTAAACAGGAATGGTCATTAAATTATTTCTTGTCCGGTAACCGAATATCCTGCATTTTATCCGATTTTTCACAAGCTGCTCCCATTGAACTTCAAAATCCTTTGGCACCTTTTTTGAAGGTAATTTAACGCCCACGAAATTATTTTACAGGGGATATCCGGAAGCAAAAATTGTAATCCAAACAGAAAAGGGGATTACGGATCGCTTATTGATATTTTGATTGTCCTAAAAATTCCATTACTTATTCAATTCATATTTGCAGATTTAGTCTTTGGCATTTTCTATACAATAAAATCGGATGGATCCATGCAAAGATGCCGTTTAACAATTTGCTCTAAATCGATTGTGTACCACTTTTTTATTTTTTCTCTGATAATCCTTATTTCCACCCCTTGTCTGAGCCAGACGCTGAATGAATCCTCTGATCAAATATGGGAAGTCGGCCTCAACCGATGGACGATTGAAGAAGAGTATCGGTTTGGAAAATGGGTGGAGGAAAATATTACAGAGGACTTTTTCATTCGCTACAGGACCCCAACCGACTGCGCGGATGTCCCTTATGCGATCCGATGGATCTATGCACGGATCGCCCATCTTCCTGCCGCTGCTACTACAAAGGACGGCAAACTGATCGGCCACTGGTCCAAAAAATGGAAGCATTTTCCAACCCACCCAGACTGGCGCCAGGACCAACGTTTTCGTGCCGCCCTTCTCCACCTCCTTTCGGAGACCTGGACAGGGACTCTTCCTCTTGATAGCTATCCCATCCGAATTTCTCCCGATTCGGTCACACCGGGAACGCTTCTTTGTATGGCAAAATCACATTGCGCCATCGTGGGTCATGTCTCCTTAGGGGGAAGCCAAGCCCATCCTCTGCAAACGTGGGAGTCGATGCTTCCACCGAAGACTAGGAAACTGGTTTTGAGAAATTTTTTTTCTGCCAAGCCGGAATCGAAAATCCGCACAGGTCTGGTGAAGTTTCGATGGCCGGTTCTTGCAAATGGCGGATGGAAGTATCTCCCTGTCAAAGAACATCCCTTCTATTCTGAAGAGCAATATACCCCTGGTTTTTATGAGGGGTACGAAGATTATGTTGAGGCTGTGGCCAAGAGGATCGACCCAAAAAACTATGAGCCTATGGAAAAGTTTGTAAACGTTATGGGAACGATCACCCGATTTCTCAGGGATAGGGTTTCTATTGCCCTGGCAGGGTACCAGCAATGTCGTAATGGGGGCTGTCCCGAAGGTTCAGAGCTATGGGAGATTCACAATACCCTTGGCCTTGACGGGATGATCAATCTCCTGATGGACCATCTTTCCCAAATCATCGAATCGAATCAACTCGACAATGAGATGATGGAAGGGATGATGAAGGCCATTTCCATCGATATCTCAAAGAACCGCTCGGTCACATTTTATGATGTTTATCAGAACTGTTCCTGGCTATCCCCTCATCCGAAGGATCCGATCGAAGCACGTTGGGGGATGAAGAAGTGTGAGATGATCCAGGCACAGATCCGCATCGCCAGAGACTGCATCGCCTTCATTGATAAGTTATATGGAAAAAAAGACCCTAAATATGCCGACTTATCGATCCGGCAGCAGAAGGAAATCCTACGGAGACTCAACGAGCAGTTGATGAAGTCCGAATGCTATTTGACTGCCCAAGTCAATTAGTAGCTCCCGCGCAGAACCCGACCCCCAGCTTTAATTGCCAAAGGTGAAGCCTTTAGTAAGAAGCTCACACATCTAAACGTATTCATCTCCTACGTTTCCTCCTTTCTAAACACCTTCTGGGGGTGGATTAGGTAAACCCCCCACCCCAACAAAACGCTGTCTACAAAAATAGGAGGCATCTAAATATCTTCAATGGAGAAATATGTATTTTCAGCTGGAAAGGAGTCCATTGCTTCTTACCAGATAGCCGAGCTAATCTATGCTTTGAATTTTATTGCTCTAATTATTGCAATCATTATTCTGTTTCTTTTTATTCCAAATCATTTGATCGTGTATTGGGCCTCCAAGTTCTATCAAGGACTCCAATGCTCTCGTAATCTTGTTGACTCCTTTCTGAAACTTTCTATTCCCATACATTTGACAGATCATATGAAAAAGGTGTAGATTCTGGACGGTGGTCGAACAAGGGTGTTTTCTAAGGAATGATTTCCATTTTTTGAATGGAATGGACTCATCTCTCCTGTCCGTAATGGGTTAATGGATGTATAACGGATTTTATGGTTTTTCAGAAAAGCCTTTTGAAACCATCCCGGACCCCAGATTTATTTATTTAACACCTCATCACCAAGACCTACTGGATTCTGTGATCGGCGGAATCAAAGAGCAAAAAGAGTTCATCTCTGTCACGGGAGCAGCAGGCACGGGTAAGACCGCGCTCTTTTACTATTTATTAACGACCCTTGAGAAGAAGATCAAAGGGGTCTTTATTCCCCGCCCCTTTACTACTTTTAGAGATTTCGTAAGAAACATCCTATTGGAGTTGGACCCAGCGGCTGCGCATGAAGACAAGATAATTCCTTTTGATCAATTGATAAATTATTTGAATCAGATGAGCGCCAGGGATGAACGATTGGTCCTCATTATCGATGAAGCCCAATCCCTTTCCAGGGAGGTGATTGAGGAATTGGAGATATTTTTTAATCGGGCGCCAAAACTCGTTCAAATCATTTTCGTAGGACAAACCGGGTTTGAAGACAAACTCAATTCACCAGGGTTAAGATGGCTTAAACAGAGGATAAAAATTCAACTTCAAATGAAGTCATTATCCGAGGAGGAATCTTCAGATTATATTAATCATCGGCTTAGATTGGTCGGGAGGAACGCCCTTGAGCTATTTACTCCAAAAGCCATCTCTATGATTTACAACTACACCCAGGGAACTCCACTCAGCCTGAATATCCTTTGTGATAATGCCTTTCGGGTTGGCTATACGTTATCTCGAAAAA
Organism: Deltaproteobacteria bacterium; assembly: GCA_018333535.1. Taxonomy (GTDB): domain Bacteria; phylum Desulfobacterota; class BSN033; order BSN033; family UBA1163; genus RBG-16-49-23. The sequence continues at coordinate 22,906 of JAGXTA010000010.1, forward strand.
GCATTGATGTAGATATCATTCAGAAGGTTATAAATGAATTGGAAGGCCCAGGTTCACAAAAAGCTCCCCTTCATTCAATCCAGCAGACTAAAACACTATGGCCATCCCCCGTTCGTTTAAAAGTATCACTCAAAATAGTTTCATTTGCCATCCTGGTTTTGGTTTGTTTGGGAGGACTCATTCTTCTGGTCCGTGGTGGCTTTCAGCAAGGATCTGTCAAATGGGGGGATTTCAAAACATTAAAAAGCCCTCCTGATGATACCCATCCGCCTGAACCCAAGCCCATCTCGCCTGAATCCCTTAAACTTCCTTCACCCCCTCCCGCTTCTCTTACGGCTAAAAGAAAAGAGGATCCATTCATAGAAATTGCAACCGTAAAAGCGGGGGAAACCATTTCTTTCCTGTCACAAAAATATTACCGCATGACCCATACGACCCTTGTTGACATCATTTTGGATTTCAATCCTGAGATTACCAATGCCCATCTCATTTTAGTAAACCAAGAAATTAAGATACCCAGGATCACGGAAGAATTGTTTATCATCCAATCTTCCGAAAGCACTTATAAAATTTATGTTGGAACCTTTTCGACTCCTGATATTACAAAAATTTATCGCGGTGAACCATTACTGGGGGGAAAGGAAATAGAAATTATCCCACGAAAGGTATCGGCACAAGAAACCTGGTACCGAGTGGAAGTCGGAAAGTTTGACAATAAAGGAGAGGCTTTGAAAGTAATCCATCTCCTAAAAGAGAAAGGATTGCTGCCTTCTTTTAGAAAAAGCCCCCAATAGAGGCCCTGTCATGTTGTAGTAAGAGTCAGGTCTTCCAATGCAACAAATCTAAGAATGGTTCAAAATGCCTTAATATAAGACCTTTTTTATCATTGTTCATCGAATATGTTTGTTCGGACAGAGACAAAGAAGAGCAAGAGATAATGGAGAAGATGGCTAAGTCCATCGATTCATAAATTCGGTAACGTATTTATTTACTCAGGACTTAGTGCTGAGTGAGCAATTATTTCAATTCGCAGCATGAGGGTGCGTGATTGTATTTGCGAATCGAAGCACTAAGAGAGCCATTGGGGCGGCAGGGTTTCGGGAGCAGATGGATAAAAAGGCGATTGAGATTAAGCGACCCAGAAGGGGAAGGCAAAGAAAATAGTTTGTATCAATTTGATATCTCAAAACAATATCAGAACCGTCCCCAAATTAAATATTTTCTACCGCATCAGGGGCTACATCTCCACCGTCAGAAAGAACTCCCTTTCTGTCATCAACACCATTCAAGCTGCCTTCGAGGGGAATCCTTTTATTCCGGCATGCAGAGAACCTTGACAATGTTCTACTTTATTGGCATGATTCGACAGGCTGAATAGTTACAATTTAACTTACTTTCCAAAGAGTTTCTGAAACAAAATAATGAAGGAGGCTTGAAGGATGTTTAGGATGAAGGGGGCTGTCCCACCGATGATTACTCCGTTTACCCGTGACGGAGAGGTTGATTATAAGGGCTTGGAGATTTTGGTCGACTTTCTCAAAGAGCGAGTGGACGGGTTATTCATTACTGGATCCTATGGATCTGGTGCACTTATGTCGGTGGAAGAAAGAAAGAAGGTTGCAGAAACTACTATAAAGACTGCGAACGGAAAAATACCGGTGATTGTCCAGACCGGTTCAACCAATAACCGCACGACTGTGGAGTTAACGAAGCATGCTCAATCTATCGGGGCGCAGGCCGTTTCTGCTGTAGGCCCGTATTATTTCAAGCATAATGAAGATAGCGTCTCCTATTTCTTTGACGATATGGTCAAGGCGGTTGGCTCCGCATTTCCGGTGTATGTGTACAATAATCCCCAATTTCAGGGCTACCCGATGAGCTTGCAGCTCCTCAAACGGCTCAAAAACCTGGGTGTCAAAGGGATGAAAGATGCAACCTTTGATATTTTGCTTCACGCAACCTACCAGCGAACTCTCAAAGACAATGCCTTCGATGTGGTCCTGGGGACTGAAGCGATGTGGCTCTCCGCTAGGGCCCTTGGTTGCGAGGCTTTTGTACCAGGGCTTGCCAATGCCTTTCCTGAAATTATCCGCAAAATGTACCTACAAGGTATGGCCAATGACTTTGAGGCATGCCGGCAGACCCAGTTTGAGGTGAACCGGATGCGGGAGGTCATGTATCTGGCAAAGTCTACGCAGCTCGCGATCTATGCTATGTTAGAGCTCAGGGGGGTGTTGAAGGCGTACCCCCGGGCCCCTTTCATCGCAGCCAGTGAGGATGAAAAGAAAGCGATCCGTGAAGAATTGACGAAGTTAGGCGTCTTATAAGGACAAAAATTGACGTCCTCATCCCAAAGGACTTGAACTATGTTTGCGGTCATTGATTGTGGCACTACGAATTCAAGAGTTTACGTCATCGATGAAAACGAAAGAATTGTGGGACAAAGTTCCGCCCAAGTTGGAGTCCGTGATGTTGCTGTTTCCGGAACCAAGCAGGTTTTGAAAGATGGCCTCAAACAAGTTTTTATAAAAGCCGCAGAAAGTGTTCCCGTTCCACTCCAAGGGATTGAATTCGCGATAGCCTCTGGAATGATCACATCCGAAATCGGTCTCCTGGAAATTCCACATTTGATCGCACCGGTTGGTATCGATGAATTGGTTGAGAATATCCGTTTGGTGAAAGACGAGCAGATCTTTCCACTTGATATCCCGATCATCTTTATCCGGGGGGTAAAAAACAATCTCGGAAGACTTCCCGTATTCGGGGATCTTCGAAAGCTGGATTTTTTGAGAGGAGAGGAAGTGCAAACCATCGGGTTACTCCACCATCTCAATCCTCTTTTACCGTTGAATATTGTTTTTTTGTCCTCCCACACCAAGCTTGTTCACGTGAACACCGAAAGAAAGATTGCCGGCTGCATTACCACCATTAGTGGCCAGATTTATGAAGCGCTGAAACAGACCAGTATCGCAAAGAGCATCTTCGAACATCCTACGGATGGAGGGGTTGGCCTACCGACGGCCTTGGGCTCTGAAGAAATTCTCGAGATGGCGTATGAGAGTGTTCAAAAGGCCGGCCTGCTGCGCGCTTTATTGATGCCCAGATTCATGCAGACCTTACTTGTGTCCACCGTTGCGGAACGGCTTCTTTTCACAGAGGCGGCCATTGCCGCCGATGACATGCACGTCTTCGACGAGTTGGCCCAGCTGGGTTTTCATTCCGATACAAACTACATCCTGATTGGCCAGGAAACCCGCTGTAATATACACGCGGCCTTCATCCATAAAAAGCTCGGCCGACATTGTCAGGTGGAGATCGTTTCCAAACCGGAGAAAATCGCCGAGTTCACTGTCGGAGGGGCCATTGAAATCGCTCGGAGGGTGACCGGTAAAATTAGACCCCCGTCAGAAGAATCATACCTGCCATGCGAAAAGAGAGGCGGTCATGTTTGAAAACTTGATTCTGGGGCTTAAATCCATTTCTAACCCCGGCGTCCAAGTCGTGACCCTTCTCGGAGTACTGGCGGGTATTTTAGTCTCGTGTCTGCCCGGGCTGAGCGCGACGATGGCGGTGGCCTTGTTACTACCGTTTACCTTTGGGTTATCTCCGGTGAGCGCTTTACTACTCTTAGCGGGAATCTATGTGGGAGCCATGTTCGGTGGTGCCATTCCGGCAATCCTGCTGTCAACTCCCGGCACTCCTGCCGCAGTCAGTACTACTTTCGACGGATACCCTATGGCCCAAAAGGGCTACGCGGGCAAGGCCATATCTGTGGCCTGCATTGCCTCCGTTTCGGCGGGGCTTTTTGGCGTGTTGGTTTTGGCTCTGGTTGCCCCTCCTTTGGCCGAGTTTGCCCTGAAATTTAGTGCGCCTGAATACTTTGCCGTTGCCGTTTTTGGCCTTGCTGTGATTTCGAGCCTCTCTGAAGGTTCGATTTTGAAGGCCTTTGCCTCAGGTATGATCGGTCTCCTCCTGGCCGTAATTGGTATGGATCCAATGACTGGTTTCGCACGGTTTACCTTTGGGAGCACCTCCCTTTTGGGAGGGGTCTCGTTTTTGGCCGTTATGGTGGGGACAGCAGCAACGGCAGAGGTTCTCTTCCAGATCGACCAACCTGTGAAAGAGGTAAAGCAGAAATTTGAAATCGGGACCTTAAGGCTTAGAAAGGCCGATTTGCAGCGCATGGTTAAACCAACAGCTATTGGTTGTGTTGTGGGTGTTATCGTTGGCATTATGCCGGCAGCGGGCGCGAATATCGCGTCCTTTGTGTCATGGGCTCAAGCCAAGGTTTGGTCCAAACACCCGGAGGAGTTTGGCCACGGGTCCATTGAGGGTTTGACGGCATCGGAGGCTGGAAATAATTCAGTGGTGGGAGGCGATCTGGTGCCCATGCTGACGCTTGGGATTCCTGGTGACCCGGTGACCGCGATCATGATGGGTGCATTGATTTTGCAGGGTTTGCGACCGGGGCCGATGTTATTCGCGGAACGCCCGGACATCGTTTATGGATTATTTCTGGGTTTAATCATCTCCAACTTTTGGGTGTTGCCCCTCGGATTGTTCGGAGCCAGATTTTTCGCAAAAATGACCTCAGTGCCTAAACCAATCCTGTGGCCGACCATCTTGGCGCTTTGTGTAACCGGCGCCTATGCTTCCGAGGCCAACATGATCCCTGTATATACCCTGGGTTTGTTCGGCGTGATCGGGTATTTTATGAAAAAGGCAAAATTCCCAGTAGCCCCGCTTATTTTGGGCGTACTGCTTGGCCCCATAGCCGAGGAGAATTTGAGACGTTCTCTGTTGATGTCCGAAATGGATGCCACGGTCTTTATCACTCGCCCGATTTCTCTTGTCTTGTTCATAATTGCGGCGCTGACCTTGATCTGGCCTTGGATCCAAGAACGCTATAGGAAAAAGGTTGTCGAAAGGAACGTTATAAAATAAAGAGAAACCTTGAATAGATCTTTTATCGGATTTTACGAGGTATAAGTATACAGGCTGTCCAAAAAGTCCGGGTGGAAGATAGCAGGAGGAAGATAGCTCCTTGACAGAAACACACGATGAACTATAATGTGTGAAAAGGATGCTTCGCTTGGAGGTAATTGGGAATGAAGATGTTCAGGGAATATAGTCAGGGTCAGATGTTTTTGCTTCCTCCATCGTTGGATGAATTTGTGCCTGAGAATCATGAGGTACGCATTATTATTGATGGCCGGTGATTTAGCCTCCGGCAGAAAAGGTTTTTAGACGGCCTGTATAAGTATTAGTAGTAAATCCACTCAAAAGGAGGGCGAATTCTATGTTACGAAAATTCACGGTTTATGTTATTGGTGCATGCTTGGCGGCCTTTGTAGCAGCTGGACCTGCGAGTTCAGCCGGTTTCCCCGAAAAACCTGTGACTCTTCTGGTGCCCCATGCCGCGGGAGGAGGGACCGACGCCATTGCCCGGTCCTTGGCTAGGGCTGTTGAGCCGAGATTGGGACAGCCGATCACGGTTGTAAATAAACCTGGTGCCAGCGGTGCTGTTGGGATGACTGAGGGACTGAATGCACCAGCGGACGGATACACGGTCATATTCGCCACTGTTGAAATCTGTCTTCATCCCACGATGGGAAACGTTAAATGGACTCCGGCCGATTTTAAACCAGTGATGCGAGTCAATTTCGATGCTGCGGCAGTGTCGGTAAAAGCGGACAGCCCATACAAGACCCTGGAGGAGTTTATCAAAGCAGCCAAGGATAACCCTCGGAAACTAAAGGTTGGGGGCAGCGCGCCTGGTACGGTCTGGCATTTAGCGGCCCTGGGACTTCAGGAAAAAACAAATACCCAAATGAATATTATTCCCTACCCGGGCGGAGCGGCTCCAGCGATTACAGACTTACTAGGTGGTCATGTGGATGCAATCACAGTGAGCGCTGCGGAAGTAGGCCAGTATGAAAAAGCCGGAAAAGTGAGAATACTTGCCGTAATGGCCCCGGAGCGTCTGAAAGGTTTTCCAAACGTGCCCACCACCAAAGAGAAAGGCTATGATCTGGATATGAGCACGTGGAGAGCCTTCGTGGTTCCTGGTAAGACCCCGGACTCAGTAGTCAAAGTCCTGCATGACAATTTCAAAAAAGGCATGGAATCTCCCCAATTTGTCGAGTTTATGGAAAAGGGCGGATTCGGCATGGGGTATATGTCCGGTGATGCTCTGGCGAAGTTCATGGTTCAGCAAACCGCTCAGTTCAAACCGTTGCTCGAAGAGGCGGGGCTAGCCAAGAAGTGAAGCTCCCCGCCCCAAGGGCGGGGCTTCCGGGTAAGGTAATTACATTTTACATTGTCGGCTTTCATCCCCGCCTACAAGGCGGGGCATTCAGCCGACTTTCCCGTAAAACCGAGTGCTGATGATCATTGCTTGACCCATGGCTAAAGTAAACATTATCTCAGCTTTTGTGTTGCTGTTTATCGCAGGGTATGTGATGTGGGTCACACGGTCCTATCCTCCACAAAAGATGACCCTGGGGCCCGCATTCTTCCCCAAATTGGTCAGTGGCTTTTTAGCGGCATTTTCGCTTGGCATTCTGCTCATGGCATTTTTGAAGGGTGGAAAGGAAGAAAATCCTTCTACTCCCAGGCGAGCATTGATCATGGCCTTGGTCTGCTTAGGCATTTATATTTTTGCCCTTCCCTGGATTGGCTTTTTGTTCTCTACTCCACCATTCTTGATTGCTTCAGGGTTTTTCCTTGCCGACGATCCACGAAAATGTTGGAAGGCCATGGCCATATCAGCAGTTCCGATCACCGGTGGTTTGTATTACCTATTTGTGGTTTTACTGAAGGTTCCTTTACCATAGGTTTTCCTATAATCTTTTAGCAAGATTCCTGGTGGGTTTAATGCCATTTTATCTTCCTCCCCCCTTTGTGGGGGAGGAAGTCGGCATGGAAAAATATGTGGAAAAGGTTGATGTCCAATAGGGGCTTTGATTTTCGAGGAAAAACAGCGATTGTTACAGGAGCTACAAGAGGTATCGGCAAGAGTATAGCAGAATATTTTTTAGCCCTTGGCTGTGAAGTCATTGGGACTGGAACCCAGGTTAAGAAAAGAATTCAGGGGAATTTCATCTGTTTACCCTTGGACCTCTTAGATGATCGCAATCTCGATTCGTTTTTTCGTGGAATTCAAGATTTTCCCAGAATAGATATCCTCGTCAATAATGCTGGAATCAATCGGATTGAATCGATTCATAGAATTCAAAAAGAAAATTGGGAAGAGATTATCAAAGTGAATTTAACGGGCCCGATGCGAATGATGAGGGAAGTCGCCGCGTTGATGATTGAAAAGAAAATCGCTGGTAAGATTTTGAATATCGGCTCGATTTTTGGAGTTGTCTCCAAGGAGAAGCGCGATTCCTATTCAGCGAGTAAATTTGGGTTGATTGGGTTGACGGAAGCCAGTGCGTTAGACTTGGCTCCGTACAATATCTTGGTAAATGCTCTTTGTCCGGGTTTCGTAAAGACCGATGCCACAAAAACGATTCTTTCACCCCTGCAACGTAAGAAAATTTCTTCTGAAATTCCTTTGGGCCGTTTCGCTAATCCCGAAGAAATTGCCCGAATTGCAGTTTTTCTGTGTTCGGATCTGAATACGTACATTACGGGGCAGACGATCATTGTTGATGGGGGTTACGTGATAAGATAAAAAACGTCGAGAGTGGCCAGCTATCGACTTATTAAGCCATTATGCAAATCGTTATCATTTTCCTCTTGACAATAGTTTAAAAGAGAAAAAGGGGGGGATCCTATGTTCCTTCTGTCAAGTCGATAAGACCCGACCACGAGAGGGAAAACAGAAAAATTTTATCTATTATAAAAACAGCAAGTTATAAAATCCTTCTGATTTTGGGAACATCTTCCCGTTGAATCCTATGACAGATTTGCCTTTAACTCGACGAATCTCTCGCCCATGACGAACTCTGAATTTCAGCGTTATCAGTATCCGGTGTGTCACACCCTCTTGACCACCCAGCATCCCTTATCCAGATTCCAAAGTTCAGCGAGAGGCCATGGATTGTCCCGCACGAGGTCCCTACTTTCTGGAGATAAAGAAGAGCAAGAGATAAGGGGGAAGATGACTAATGGAGCCATTGGGGCGGCAGGGTTTCAGGAGCAGATGGATAATCCCTCTCAGTCCGGGGATGGCGGTAACCGCGGAGATCAAGACCGGGGAGAGGAGGGTCATCGAGTTTTTCATTTCCCCCTTCATAAAGCATGTGGATGAGTCGCTGACCCTGAGGTAATTTTTCAAAAATGGGAAATAGGAAATGGGAAAGATAAAGTTTGTATCAGTTGTCTGTTGTCCGTAGTCCGTCGTTAAACTCCAATTGAGTTAAAAATATCTAATAAATCCCCTCTAACTCCCCTTTGCCAAAGGGGAGGACCCATTATTATCTCCCTTAAAAATCAAAGAGTTGATTTTCGCTCAATTTGGGTTTAAGAAAAACTTCACCGGGGTTGACTTTTCCTGGTGGTCTGTAATAATTTCCTCCAGTCATATGAATAGAGGACTGAAGGGTTTAGAAGAAAGGGTTTTATCGCAGAATCTCTGCATCTCGTGCGGGGCCTGTCTCTCTCTCTGCCCCTATCTTCGTTCATGGCAGGGGAGGGTGGTCAAGCTTCACGATTGCGGTCTTGACGAAGGCCGTTGCTTTGCCTATTGCCCCCGGATAGATGTTGATCAGGGCTCGCTCCAAGGAAAAGCACATGGTAAGGATGATCGTGATGTTGTGATGGGGCCTGTTCGGGCCATTTTGATGGCCAGAGCAAAAGATCCCATCTGGAGGCAGAGAGCTCAGAGCGGCGGGGTAGTCTCTGCACTGATCGACTTTGCGCTCAGAAAGAAGGCCATTGATGCGGCCATTCTGACGCTTCGGGATACCGACTTACTTCCAAAAGGTCGAATGGTCAGGAATCGTGAAGATATTTTGACCTGTGCCGGTTCGAGTTATGTCTCGGGTCCGACACTCGAAGCGCTCCATAAGGGTCCGTGGCAGGAAGAAGAGAAGATCGGAGTGGTGGGCCTGCCCTGCCAGGCACTTGCACTGGCAAAAATGGGGACAACCCCCGTAGAAAAGAAAGGATCTATTGATAAAGTGAACCTCGTCATCGGTCTCTTCTGCACCTGGGCCCTCGAATATGAAAAATTGATGGTCTTCTTAAAAAAGAGAGTGGGAGAAGGATGTATTGAAAAGATGGATATCACTTCACCTCCGGAAAGGCTTTTTAAGATAAAGATGGCGGACGGATTACACAGCCTCCCTGTTGATGAGATTCGTCCCTTCATCCGCAACGGCTGCCGCGTCTGTTTCGATATGACGGCTGAGTTTTCGGATATCTCAGTCGGCACAGTGGAGGGCATTGAGGGATGGAGCACCGTGATCCTCCGCTCTGACACAGGTGAAGACCTTTTTAAAAAAGCGGAAGGAGAAGGCATTATCGAATCCCGGCCCTTACCGGAGGATCATTTGAATCATCTTAGAGAAGCCTCTCTCCTCAAGAAGGAACGAGCGTTTATCGCCATCAAGGAGAGAAAAAAACAACAGATAATCCTTCAAAAGCCGTGAAAAAATTGGCGCCCTGTGCCTCGGCCCATAGGGTTGGGAGTATTGAAAAAACTTTAGAAGGCGGGTCATTAGATGTTATGGGTAACCTTCATTTTAAGTTAGATAGCGGTATCACCCAGGTTTGGGCAATGGAGTTTAATATGAGAGGTTCCGCCCTAAAGTTCCTCCAATCCCCCCAACCCTATGGGCCGGAAGGATGCTGATTTTGGGAACATAACTTTTTACAGTTTTTCACTGAAGCGTGGATGTGAGCCGAAAGAGTAAGGCATTACATCAATAGAAGGGGTAAGCGGATGAGTTCCATTGCTCAGAATAGTCCCGGAAAAGTGTCGCTTTTGATGGGGAACGAGGCCATTGCCCGGGGAGCGCTTGAGGCAGGGGTGAAGGTCTGCGCAGCCTATCCGGGAAATCCGTCCTCGGAGATCATCGGGACCCTTGCCGGAGTCGCTGAGGAGTTGGGGCTCCATGTGGAGTGGTCGATCAATGAGAAGGTTGCCCTTGAGGTGGCGGCGGCGGCCTCTCTGTCAGGGCTCAGAGGCCTTTGCGCTATGAAGCAGAACGGACTCAATGTGGCCTCTGATTTCCTCCTCAATCTCAATCTGACCGGATGCCGCGGAGGTCTTGTCGTGGTCGTTGCGGATGACCCCGGAGGAATCTCTTCGAGCAACGAGGAGGACTCGCGCCTCTTCGCCAAAATCGGAGATTTGCCCCTTCTGGAGCCTGCCAATTTTCAGGAAGCCAAGGAGATGACCCGGGAGGCTTTCAACCTCTCGGAGAGGCTGGGTCTCCCTGTGCTGATCCGGAGCGTGACCCGTGTTTCACACGCCAGGGGCAATGTCACTTTCGACGAACTCCCTCAGTCCAGCCCGAAGCCTCGATTTGACCTTTCCCGGCCAAGCCTCGCCTTTCCAGCCATGCCCAATCATAAAGTCCTTCATGAGAAATTTGAAAGGGCGAAGAAGATGTTTGAAGAGTCCCCTTTCAATTTTTACAGGGGGCCGGAGAAACCTGATTTCATGGTGATCACGAGCGGAAGCGGATATATGTATTCCCTTGAAGCGGTGATCAATCTGAAAGTTGAAAAAAGGATCGGCATTCTCAAGATCGGGACGACCTGGCCTCTGCCGGAGGAATTTGTCCTGAGACATCTCCGGAGGTCTGAGAATTTCTTGTTCATCGAGGAGGTGGACCCATTTCTCGAGAATAATGTGAAGGAGCTCTTTGCACAGAATTGTTCCGACTTAGGAGTAAAACGGTTCTCCGGAAAGGCGAACCATACGGTTCCGGATGTGGGCGAGCTCAACCCGGAGATCGTTACTTCCGCGCTCCAGACGCTCTTAAGTGTTGACTATATGCCAAGGCCTGAAGATTATCGCCGGCGGGCCGATGAAGCGGTTGCCAAACAGGTGCCGCCAAGAGCGCACAGCTTCTGCGCCGGATGTCCTCATCGGGCGACTTACTGGGCGATTAAGACCGCTCTGGCATTGGATGGACGGGATGGCTTTGTCCTGGGCGACATCGGCTGTTATTCGCTGGGAATGGGGCCTTCCGGTTTTTCCCAGATGAAGACGCTTCATGCGATGGGCTCCGGAACCGGATTGGCCAGCGGGTTCGGCCAGCTTGAGCGCTTCGGGATGGAGCAGCCTGTGGTGGCTGTTTGCGGCGATTCGACTTTCTATCATGCAGCCATGCCCGCCCTGGCCAATGCCTACTATAATGGAGCAAACTTTTTATTGCTTCTTCTTGATAACAACGCCACTGCCATGACCGGTTTTCAGCCCCATCCGGGCACCGGCTCAACGGCAACCGGAGGCCCGGCGCCGGTTATTAATCTCAAGGCGATCTGCGAAGCTTTGGGGTCCCAAGTGGAGGTGGTTGATCCTTTCGATGCGGGGGAAACCGTTGAGACGATCCTGAGGCTCATTCGAATGGAAAGAGGAGTAAAGGCCCTCATCCTTAAGAGAGAATGCGCGCTGGTGAGCGGAAAGCGTCAGAAAAATCTTTTTAAGGTCGAGATAGATCAGGAGAGATGTCTGGGAGAGGCGTGTGGCTGCAACCGGCTCTGTACGAGGGTTTTCAAATGTCCCGGGTTGATATGGAATCAGAGTGATGGAAAGGCACAGATTGACGAGGCAATCTGCAATGGATGCGGGGTATGTGCAGAAATCTGCCCTGCTTCAGCCATCCATCGTTCATAAATTAAGTTATGCATAGTCGAAACAGGTTTTTAGCGATTGTTCCGGATATAAATCCAAAGCACGAATTTCGAAATCCGAAACAATACCAAATGACCAAATTTCAAATGTTTGGAAAAAGTTTTTAATAATTTGAATTTCGGAAATTCGAGTTTGTTTCGTGCTTCGATATTCGAATTTCGGATTTTTAATCAAGGGCTGTTTGGGTCTGGTTACGCAAGATGGTAAAAGAGGCCATATCGATGTTCCTTCCCAAAGATCCATTTAATGTGATCATCGGCGGGGTGGGAGGACAGGGGAATGTCCTGGCATCACGGATTCTGGGCGAGATGCTTGTCTCTCAGGGGTATGTCATCACGATCGGGGAGACTTACGGCGCCTCACAGCGGGGAGGCTCGGTCATGAGCCATCTGCGGATTTCAAAGACGGAACCGTTTTCTCCCCTGATTCCCGAGGGACAATGCGATCTTCTCATCGCTCTTGAACCGGTTGAGGGCCTCAGGATACTGGCTCCCTATGGAAATCCGAAGATCATAACCTTACTCAATACGAGACCGATCCATCCCATTGATGTCATCGCCGGCAATGCGGCTTATCCGGAGGTGTCGAGCGTGATCGCAAAAATTCAGGAACTGAGCAGACGGGTCTGGACGCTTAACGCCACAGAGGTTGCCCTGGAGATGGGCGATCCGATATTTGCCAATATTGTCATGCTTGGCGCGCTCTCTGCCATTCAAGTCCTGCCCATTGACCGGCAGGTCTTTAAATCGGTCATCGGAGATTTACTTCCCTCTCGCACGATGGATGAAAATTTACGGGCTTTTGAAAGAGGTGGAGAGGCGGTCGAGGAGAGGACAAACCATTAATCTCCCCTTCCCACTTTTTTCTGTCGATCCGCAGGCAACAAGAATTGGAACACATTTCTCCTCTCAATGGGTAAGAATAAAGAAATCAACCTCATGCCTTTTTGGGCATACGATTTTGTTTCCATCGCCCCTCTGTTTTTCTCCACCGTCTTTTTAACCATTTGCAGTATTAAATCCGTTCCTTCTTCACGATGGTCGGTTGGAAGGGAAGGCAAAAGGTCTAACGATTTTTCCTGAGAGTCGAAATGGGTTAAAATAATGAGTATTTCGATATATTTCATATCTTTCTGAAATCGTTCCTTTGCCTCAACCTTCCACCCTTGGGGCTCAACGGATCGGGTCAGGATACCTAATCCGCCATTTAACGAAATCGAAAAGAGAACATATTGAAAGAGAGAGTTTAAAATAAACCTCATCTGTTCGTCCGTTACCGTTGTTTCAGGCAAGTCTGGCTCAAATTGTTTTTTGATGATTCGGATGTTTTTATTTTCAAATTCCTTCCCGTTCTCTTTTAAAATTTCTTCCAACAGGGAATGAATGGTGTTTGTCTTTTTGACAGGAGTGATGATATTTAGATAATCACAAAAGCAGTCCAAAACAGAAATAGACTTCTCAATGTCTTCAGAGACAACCGTGTAAAAATAGTCTCCTAAATCCCTATCCCTGAAGTTCTCCTGAGAATAGTACGCCAGGGTTTTCATGGCGGCGAGGCTCCCCCTGATGTGGTCAATCAATTCGAGGAGAAAAGGAAATAAAGAATTGGGGCCCTGTTCAGGAGAAAGATTTTTATCCTTCGGCGAGGATGATTCGGGCCCGCCATGAAAGGTAAAAAAATCAGATATGTTGTTTTTATTTTTATCGTCCTCTTGAAACATGATATTCTTAATATTTTCCTGAGCGCTTTCCATTTTTTAAATCCTCTCTATTCTTTGCCGAAATATGCTCCATCATAGTTTTTCTAAGAATATTCAATCCTGAGGATAATTACAGCAAGTCTTATGCCAATTTATTTTAAATTGTATAATATATTGAATGTATTATGTAATTAGAACTATTTAATTATGCTTTGGCCAATTCTATTTCTGAAAATTGTCACAAAAGTTATGAAAAGATTAAAATAAAGAAGATGGTCTCGCGAACGTCTGAAAAACCCATTATCAGTCATTCCTGCGCAAGTCCCGCTCTTAGCGGGATGTTTTCAACTAGTTAAAATTCTCTGGATTCCCGTTTTTCCACATGAGGCGGACCCGCTCTTCGGCGGGCACGGGAATGACGACTTTTTACGATTCCATCAAAGAAAAGATGAAAGAAAAAGGAGGGAGGTTATTCTTTGGAAAGGGTTTCCAATATCCCTTTGAGGTAGCCGATGGAGTGGCTGGCGATGGTCTGAGGGTCGGGGCTGAAATTGAAGACCTCCACGGAGATGTAGCCTTTATAACCATTTTTGAGCAATGTTTTTAAAATCGGCGTAAACTTCTTATAAATAAGAATGGGCCTACCCCCAAGAATTTTTATTGAAGTTTTTCTAATTCCTGTTTTTTTAGTTCCTTGATCTTTTCTAATGTGTCCCTGTATATGTGGTCCTTTAATGGGTTGAGTTCGATTGCCCTCAAGGCATATCTTTCTGCCACATCGAGTTTTTCACGCTTAATATAATAAAGCCAGGCGAGATTGTTATGGGCATCGGCATTCCGGGGGTCCTTCTTGATCATTTTTTTATAGTAGGTTTCTGCTTCGCCAAACTCATTTTTCAAAAAATGAGCGTTTCCAAGATAATGATAGGCGATCGTGAGTTTTTTAGCAGCCAGTTTATATTCTTGAATGGCAGAATCGAGCAGGCCCTTTTTCTCATAGGCCAATCCGAGATTTAAATGTTCTTCAGGAGTAAGCGGGTCCTTCAGGACGACGATCTTCGGCAGAGAGCAATTAGGAAAAAGCATCAGTACAAAAATGCCCAAGAGAAGGGCAGATAATATCCTCCATTTGACTATTGCGTGATTGCTTGTTATCGGGGGGTGATCAAAAGTGTCCAGAATTTCTTTCTCTTCCATGATTTAATAAAATCCTTCAGTGAGATGGCCTTGAATCGTTCCCTACCGGAATTGGCAATGATGCCCTTTTCGTCATAACCCACCACCACCATAAAATGGTTCTGCTGGTATACCCAGAAACCATAATCGACCAAGACAATGAGGGGGAACCCCAAGTCAATCTTATCCTTCAGGTCTTTCACAGAGCCTTCATAGGAATCAGCCTTTAGGCCTTTTTTCTCCGCGTATAAGAGCATATCGATATTGAGCGTCCCTTTTGCTGACGGGCTGAATATTTCAATGGCAATTTCTTCGGGGCTGACCGGAGTCCCCCAATAATTCAACACGCCCGCAAGGGAGGCGGGGCCGCACTGGTAGGTCTCCTGGGGAAAAAACGGGACGTCTTTAATAAGATGAAGAGATTTAACCCCTTTTAAATGGGGAGTGACCGCACAGGAAGATAAACAAGTTAAGGCCAAAAAGATGAAGGAGAGGCGCACCCATTTGAGAGCGCCTCCCCAGAAATAACTTTCTGACAAAATAAGTTCCCTTGCTATTTCTCTTTTTCGATGACAACCCGGTGTCCCGAAACATAAATAACGACACCGATGATGATGGCGATTAACAAGATGACAATAAGCACGGCCCAACCGCTGCCACCCACCTGGAGTTGATCGAGGTTGAGGGCCAGTTGATGGATCTGATGGTCGCGGAGTTGGGTTAATCTCTTTTCAATCTCATCAGGAGTGAAACCCAGATCCCTCAGCCTTTCTTCCACCATCTTCATCTCAAGCACCTTTCGAATCTTCTCAAGATCGGAAGACCGATCGAAAGATAGCATTGAAATGGCCTCGGAAGGGGAGAATCCTGCATAGACCCTCGGTGTGATGCCAATGATGAACATGGCCACCACCAAATAGCATGCAACATACTTCATCCACGATGGTTTCACCTTTCTTATCTCCTTTCATGAAATTTACTTCATAGAAATATATTATAAAAAGAAGGATTGAGTGTCAAGGAAAAACTACTCTACTAATCCCTCAAGGAGTCCTTTCAGGTAGCCGATGGAGCGGCTGGCGATGGTCTGAGGGTCGGGGCTGAAATTGAAGACCTCCACGGAGATGTAGCCTTTATAACCATTTTTGAGCAATGTTTTTAGGATCGGTGCGAATTTCGTCTCGCCAAAGCCGGGGCCCGATCCATTGGCGTCATTGACATGGACATGGCGGAGATACCCGGAGTCGAGAGCCTGGAGGAGGGCGCCTGTCAATGACTTCTCAGAGGCGAAGGCGCTCTTGCAGTCAAAG
The DNA here is from genome assembly GCA_018333535.1 of Deltaproteobacteria bacterium. GTDB lineage: Bacteria > Desulfobacterota > BSN033 > BSN033 > UBA1163 > RBG-16-49-23. Next base: position 38,909 of record JAGXTA010000010.1, read on the forward strand.
GTCATCTTCAAATTGGGATGCCGCACCTCTTTGACAAATCGGGTTGCATCCTTGATGGTATTGATAAAATTGGTCTGGTCGGGAGAGAGGGGTTCGAGGCAGTAGAAGACATTTCTCTGCCGGGCGGCCTTCAGGGAAACCTTGAACGTCTCGATAGCGTAATCCCAGGAATTCTTGGCGTTCCATCCCTCCTTGACGGTCCTCTGATGGGGTGAACCGTGGACGAGGACTTTCCCTCCGATGTCGGCGCAGAAGTGGATGAGGGCTTCGATATATTCCTGGGTCTGGATGCGGATATATTCGTCAGGGTGATTGATGTAGAGCCCTTCGGGCTTGACGAGAAGCCAGTGAAGGCCGACGATCTCAATTCCGTTGTCCTCTGCGGCACGGCGGATCGCATTTCGCCTCTTCGTTGATATCTCAGTGACAGAATCGGCCAGCGTGAAGGGTGCGATCTCCACTCCATCGTATCCCAATTTCGCCGCATACTCGAAGACTCTTTCGATGGGCCATCCCTGAAAAAGCTCATTGCAGATGGAGATCTTCATGTGATTCTCTCTAAACCCTTTTTTTCGATCCGTTCAAGCTTTTCTCTCTGTGATCCGCTCAAATGTTCGATGGGAGGATTATTTAATAACATTTTAACACGTTCCTTTGCCACTTCAAGCAATTCTTTTTTGCCCGCCGTTTCCCAGACCGTCCACCGTTCACGGCTCAAGAGGTCGGTGAGGCGCAACTCGTTTTTGAAATGCCTGAGGGTATGTTCACTCGAAAGATAGTCTCCCTTCTGTCCCATCTCTTTGATCAGAGGGAGAGCCATCCGTTCCTCATCCATTTCGATTCCCTTAAAGGCACGGAGAATCCCTGCTGCAATTTCATTATCCATGATGGCCTGCTCCGGGCAGAGAGAGAGGGTGGATTCGAGATTTCCGATTCCCCATATGAGATTGACTCCTCCGAGGCCATGCAGAAGCCCGAGAAGCGTTTTTTCATAGGCAGCCTGGGCGTCCGGGATCTTGGATTCGGTGTTCATCCAGGAGGCTGATGGGAGATGGTGAAAATGGGCGATGGCGCTTCCCGCAGCCCCCAACAGTCCGCCCTCCGGCGCACCGGTCAGAGTTTCCGCAACTTTCATGTCGAAGGTATGAGAGAAACCGAGATTGAAGACAACTGGCCGGCCGGGTTCGAGGAGTTGGGCAATCACCACTCCGCTCAATGCCTCTGCATTGGCAAGGACAAGCGACCCTGCGAGCGTCACCGGACCGGTTGCTCCTGAGATGACCTCCGAATTGATCATGAGGGGAATTCCGTATCCGGAAGATACACGGAAGACCTCCAGGGCTGAATCTGACCAGCGGAGAGGGCTGACGCAAGTAAAACCGAGGCTGAAAATGGGATGATTCTTCAAAGACTTTCCGTTGAGAAGAACGTCCGCCATTTCAAGGATGACCTCTATCCCTTTGGGTGTGAAGATGACAGGGCGAAGATGTTTTTGGGTATATTCCGCCATTGCCCGGAAACCCACAAAGTCTCTGGCCGAGGGAGGGTAATCCGAAAGATTGGTTCCCACAATGGCGTGGAGATGAGGCAGGTGATCTGCCACACGACAGAACTCTGTGTAGAGTTCCCTGGTTAATTCTCTCCTCTCCGGTCCACGAAGATAGAACATGGCGTTTCCTGTCCAGAAGAGGGGAGGAGCACCGGGTTTTACCTTTACCCTATTTCCCTTCAAGTCCATAAAGTCAATGGACCGGGGCGCCTTTTTGAGCGATGCTTCTATCAGATCGGGAGGGAAAAGAAGAGCGAAATCGTTTCCCTCTTTTGCCCCGGCTTCGAGGAGGAGAGACCGGATTTCCGGATGGGTAATCTTGACACCGGTCCCGGAGAGGACCTCCAGGCTCGATTCATGGATTGACTGAATCTCTTTTTTTGATAAAAACCCTTCGATTCTTCTCTCTCTCATGGAAATTGCTTCTCCCTCTACTTCTTCTTTCGGCGGATGCCAAGGGTTCGGGACACCGTCTCCCGGCTCTCGCTCATCATGCTTTTGAAATGTTGGCTCCGGGTCATTATGGTCAGAGCAATGAGAATGATGAGAACGATGCAGATGGGGCGGGTCAGGAGGGGGATGATAGAACCCGATGTCAGCATGAGACTTCTCCGGAGGTTTTCGTCCAGCATATCCCCAAGGATGAGGCCGAGAATGAGAGGGGCGTCAGCATACTCCATCTTCCTCACCCCGTAACCGATGATTCCGAAGATCAGCATGACCAGGATGTCAAAGATCCTTCCGCTGATGGCAAAAGAACCAATGGCACACAGGACAAAGACGATCGGCATCAGGATTGCATTCTTGATATTTAAGATTTTCACCATGGTTCTGACCATGGAAAGACCCAGAATCAGCATGGCAAAGGTGGCCATCAGGAACATGGCCGAGACCTCATAGATATAGTTCGGTGTTTCGATCATGAGCAGTGGCCCCGGCCTTACTCCATGAAGCCACATGGCTGCCATCAGAACCGCAGCCGGAGGGCTTCCCGGGACGGCCAGCGCCAGTACAGGAATGATTGCACCGCCCACACAGGCGTTGTTGGCGGTCTCTGCGGCGATGAGCCCCTCTTCAGACCCTTTTCCGAATTTCTCAGGATTTTTACTTGCCCGATGGGCAAAATCATAGGCGATATAGGAGGCAATATTCTCTCCCACTCCTGGGATGGCGCCCACAATGACACCTGTAATCCCGGATCGGACGATATTTTTTCGGTTAATCCAGAGGTCTCTCAGTCTGGGAATGACCCGCTTGATCTGTATCGGCTTTTCCTGCTTCCGGATTTCAGAGAGGGAACTCAGAACTTCAGGGACGCCATAAAGTCCGACCAGGGCGGGGATAAGGGAAAGCCCTCCGGAGAGCTGGATGCTTCCAAAGGTAAACCTTGGGTAGGCCTGGATCACATCCATTCCGATCGTCGCAAGAAAGAGGCCGAAGACCCCTGACATCCACCCTTTGAGCGGATCTTTCGGAGCGGTCAGGTTGCCACAGATGATCACCCCGAAGAGACTCAACCAGAAGAATTCAAAAGACCTGAACTCAAGAGCGATCCGACCCAGCCAGGGAGTGAAGAAAGACAGAAAGAAAAGGGCGATGATCGAGCCCAGAAATGAGGCAGTTGTGGCAAGGCCGATGGCCTCTCCTGCGCGGCCGCTCCGTGCCAGCGGGTAGCCATCAAAAACCGTGGCTGCCGCTGCCGGGGTTCCCGGGATATTAACAAGAATGGCTGAACGACTTCCCCCGTAGATGGCCCCGATATACATGCAGATGAGGATGAGAATGGCGTCCTTAGTGGCCCACTGAAAGGTCAACCCGGTCAGGAGGGCGATTCCCATCGTGGCCGTGAGGCCGGGCATCATTCCGACCATGATCCCGAGAAGTGTCGCCCAGAAGACCTCGAAGAGGATGGAGGGGGTCATCAAATTCCACAATTCTTGCATCAGGATAACAGGACCCATTCAACATACTCCTTCAGGGAAGTGGGACAAGGAAAACCCTTATAAAGATCAAGTAGACGGCCAGGGAGGTGGCTGCGGATATGATGAGAGCGATATACCACTTGCCTTGGCCGAAGATAATGATGGACAAAAAAAGATAAAGGGCCGTATTGATCATGAATGGAATGCGACCCAGGAGGAGATAATAGAGGATGAAAAGCCCAAAGCAGATGAAAATCCGGACTACCACCGTAGAGCGAAAGAAGAGCCCCAGCCCTTCCCGCGAGATTCGAACGAGGTGTCCCTGCCTTCTCAGCGAACGGGTCAACAGGTAACTGCTCATGAGAAAGAGGGTGAGCCCCAGAAGAAAGGGAACAAAACCGGGATTTGAATAGATCCCTCCCCACTCCGGAAATCTCGGGAACTTGAACACGGTGTAAATCATGATGAGGAGCGAAAATAGGATGAGGAAAATCGAGGTGATGAAATCGGCCTTGGCCAAGTGCTTTTCATCCATTGCCAGACCCCTGGAGATAGAATAGAAAGCAGGGATTCCCCTTGATCAGCGGAAATCCCTGCGAAAAGATTCCTTCTTTTACGGATCAGGGTTTCTTAAAACCAAACTCAGCCGGCGACTTTTTCGCCTGACCAATATCCTGGAACATCCAGTTGACAATTGACCCAATGCTTTCGATGGCTTCATCCGCCTCCTTGCCGCGGATGTTCACAGCCTTACAGGCCTTCTGGTCGGCTAATCGTTTAAGTGATTCCGATTGGCTTGCCTTATCGAAGGCGTCGTCAATGACCTTCTTTGCTCCCTCAGGAATACCTTTCGGGATCTGGAGGCCAAAGAGGTAACCGAGAGGGAGGTGATTCGGGATGAATTTCATGACAGGAGGGATTTCTCCATAGCCGGAGATCACCAGCGGGTCTTTTGACATGACGGCAAGGGCTTTCAGTTTTTTTGCCCTGAGCATATCCGCCACTTCCAGCGAGAGCTGCATGACGGCGTCCGTTTCTCCCTGAACGGTAGCCACCACAGCAGGATAACCGCCTTTATATGGGATATGTTTATATTCGATGCCCGTTGCCTTCCTGAATGTTTCAGCCGCTGCATGACCGCCTGCTCCAACGCCGGCCGAAGCCACCTTCACCTCGCCAGGCCTTTTTTTCATTTCGGCTGCCAGGTCAAGAACAGAGTTGAACTTGGAATCTGCCGGAACGGTGATGACAATGGGGGTGAAGATGGCGTAATAGTGAAGCCAATCTTTGTGAGAGGGATAATCGAGAAGTCCCAGGGTCTGATAGGTCACAACGCTTCCGTCCGCGTTTCCAGCCCAGGTATAGCCATCATGTTTGGCATCGTAAACTCCCTTCTGGCCGATGGAGCCAGAACCACCCGGTTGATTGACTACAGCGATCTTCTGACCCAAGGACTTTTCCATTTCTCCTGCAAGAACCCGCGCAGTCTGGTCGGAAGCGCCTCCTGCCGCCCAAGGCACGATGAGCGAGATTGGCCTCTCAAATTTGAACTGGGCCGAGGCTAATGTGGCCGAGAATACGACGAACAACCCAACAACAACGCACAATTTCCAACTTCTCATAAATTCCTCCTCACTGAAAGTATTTGAAAACAGTTAACGGCATTGTATAATGTTCTTAAAAATTGTCAAGAGTATAAAACCATCCCAAATTGGATAGAGGAGAAAAAGCGATGGAGAAAGGTTGTTTCATCGCAGATCAATTAAAGGTGCAGATTTTCGAGAGCAGAAAAACGATGGGAAAGGCAGCAGGCCAGGCGGTGGCTAAAAAGATGAGAGAGATGCTGAAGGAGAAGGAAGAACTTGTCATGGTTTTTGCCGCCGCCCCATCCCAGAATGAATTTTTGGAAGAATTAAGCAAAAGTCGGGGCGTGGACTGGAAGAGGGTGGCCGCTTTTCATCTTGATGAATATGTGGGTCTCCCTAACACAGCTCCTCAGAATTTCGGACAGTATTTGCGGAAACAATTGTTCGATCAAGTCCGTCCCGGGAAGGTTCACTACCTGAATGGAATGGCCGAAGATCCTGAGGCTGAGTGTGATCGTTATGCCGCTCTTCTCCGACAGAATCCAATCGATATCGCCTGCATCGGGATCGGAGAGAATGGTCATCTTGCTTTTAATGACCCGCCGGTTGCGGATTTTGATGATCCGAAGCCGGTCAAGGTCGTTGAATTGGATTTGACTTCGAGACAACAACAGGTGAACGACGGCTGTTTTCAAATTCTGGAAGAAGTTCCAAAGAAAGCGATGACCCTCACCCTTCCGACGATTTTTTCAGCGAGATTCATTTACTGCATCGTTCCAGGTTCCCAAAAGGCCGAAGCGGTGAAAAAGACATTGGAGGGGCCGATCGCTCCCGTCTGTCCGGCGAGCATTTTAAGGAAACATGGAGATGCCACTCTTTTTATGGATCAAGATTCAGCAAAAGGAATTTCGGATTTAAGAGCGCGAATTGGAGATTTAAGGCGATCATGATCATTCAAGGTAAGCTACCTGGAACTGAGAACCCTGTAAATGTCACCATTGAAGGAGGAATAATCTCCCGTATTGAACCCTTCAGGGAAGGAACTTTGCATCATTTTGGAGGGCCTGATCTCTATATATGTCCCGGTTTTTTCGATCCCCAGGTGAATGGTTTTGCAGGGGTGGATTTCAATGGAAAGGGTTTGACCCCCGAGAGAATCCTACGGGCCGTTCAATGCCTTGCCCTTTCCGGGGTGACTCGTTTCCTCCCGACACTCATTACTGCCACTCATGAAAAGATAGAACGGCAGCTAAAAATTCTTACAAGCGCCCTGGAATGCAATTCTCTTCTTCGGAGGATGATTCCAGGGATTCACCTCGAAGGACCGTATATTTCTCCTGAGGATGGTCCAAGAGGAGCTCACCCCCGTGAGGCGGTTCGGCATCCTGATTGGGAGGAGTTCAAGAGATTTCAAGAGGTATGCAATGGGAAAATCAAGTGCATCACCCTGGCCCCGGAGATGGAGGGAGCGATCCCTTTTATTGAAAAGGCCGTGGCCAATGGCATTGTCGTGGGGTTGGGACATACCAATGCTTCTGAAACAGTCTTTGAGGATGCTCTTAGCGCAGGAGCGCGTCTCTCCATTCACCTGGGCAACGGAACCCCCGCGTTCATACCCAGACATCAAAACCCCATCCAGAAACAGTTGTCGATGGATGGGCTGATGGCATCCATCATCGTAGACGGAATCCATCTTCCGGATTATGTGGTGAAAAACTTCGTCCGCGCCAAAGGGATCGAACGAATCCTGCTGACGACCGATTCCATGGCCGGGGCAGGGGCTCCTCCTGGAAAATATACACTGGGTGACCTGGAGGTAGAGGTCGGGCCTGATCGGGCAGTCCGCTTTGCCGGAACGCCCTACCTTGCAGGGTCGACATTGAGCATGGAAAGGGCGATCAACAATATCATCCGTTTTGCCGGCGTCGATCTAATGGATGCACTTCAGATGGCAAGAAAAAACGGTGAAAAAGTGTTTCCCGAGATTGGTGGGGAGATCATTTCGGGTAGTCCTGCTGATATCGTCCTTTTCGAGTATAAGGATGAAATGAGGGTCAAAGCGACCTGGGTTAACGGAGAAAAAATATAAAGCAGCAGGCAGTAAGCAGAAAGCAGAAGGCAGAAATTGCTAAGACGTTAAATCTTAAAAGAGGACTAAAAGGAGGAAGAAAATGGAAAAGGTTAGAGTCGGGATCGTGGGGTCGCAGTTTGCCGCCCACCTTCATCTTAACAACTATGCAAAGCTGAGGGGCTCAAAGATGGAGATCCTCGGGATCGCTTCAAAGACCGAAAAGAACGCCCGGGAAACGGCCAGGCAGTTCAACATTCCATCGGTCTATACGGATTATCGCAAACTTCTGGAAAGGAAGGACATCGATGTGATTGACCTCTGCATCCCTAACAATCTCCATGAGGAGATGGTCATCGCCTCGGCAGAGGCGGGAAAGCATATCATCTGTGAGAAACCCCTGACCGGGTACTTCGGGGAGGAGATCGAGGGGGAAGACATTGGATTCAGGATATCTAAGGATGTGATGCTCCGTAGTGCAATGGAGAGCTGCGCCAGGATCAGGAAGGCGATTGAGAAGAGCCGCATCCTGTTCTGCTATGCCGAGGACTGGGTCTATGCGCCTTCGGTGGAAAAGATGAAAAGAATTGTTAAGGTGAGCGGTGGGACCATCATGGACATACGGGCCGAAGAAAGCCATTCGGGTTCCCACGCTGCCTACTCACGGAAATGGAAGACCTCCGGTGGCGGGGCCCTCCTCCGGCTGGGTTGCCATCCGATCGGAGCAGCTATCTACCTCAAGTATTTCGAAGGCGAGCTACGGGATGGAAAGCCCATCCGGCCAAAATATGTAACCGCAGAGGTAGGACAGCATACCCGGATTCCCTCCTTTCAAAGAGAACCAAAGAAATGGCTGGTCACTTTATCGGAGGACGTGGAAGACTGGTCTGCCGTCATCATCACCTTCGAGGACAACTCCAAGGCGTCCATTTTTGCATCGGATGGGGTCCTGGGTGGAACCCGGAACACGATGCAGGTCTATCTCTCGAATGCGGTGGCCTTCGCCAACATCAATCCCAATAATGCGGTTGAGGTCTACGCTCCGGATCCGAAGATCTTTGGGGACGAGTACATTTCGGAAAAGCTCGAGACGAAAGCGGGGTGGAACTTTGCCAGCCCCGATGAAGACTGGATGAGAGGGTTTCCGCAGGAGCTGGAGGACTTCATTGATAGTATCCTCAAGGGAAAGGAACCGGTATCCGGTTTGAGACTGGCCGAGGATACGATGGAAGTCGTCTATGCCTCCTATCTTTCGGCAGAGAAGGGCCAGAGAATCCAGCTTACCTCTTAGTGGTGGGTCTTTTTTTTGGACGAGAAGCCGAGCCCTTTAAAATAGAAACCATCTCTTTCTGGAAGGTGTCGTAGGCCCCTTTAAATTCGGCGGAGGTCTTTTGAACAGGGCCAAACTCCGGCCAATCCGATGGGGTTAGGCCTCCGAGGCCAAAGTCCCCTGATATTCCAGCATCTTTAAAAATGTTAGCCAGCTCCGGGTTGATCTCATAGGCCTTCCGAAAATCTTCCATCTGATTTAGAAGATCGAGGACTTCTCCTGGAAAAGTGTGCGAAATGGACTCATTGATCCCTTCCAGGTCAAGCTGAGATGTTTCAGCCATCTTCCTCACGTTTTCCTGATGGTCGGGAAATTCGGTATGGACAAGGTTACGGGAGGTAAGGGTCCAGTAAGTGTCAAACGGTTTCCTTTTAGAGGCAGGAAGGTAGTGAATTCGGTCCATGATCAGGCGCGCCTGAACTTGGGTTATTCCTTTTCTATTCATTAAGTAAGCGATCCATTTTTTTCGGTTCTCATCCGAAAAGAAGAGCCCCCAGACCCTTCTTGCCACAAGCGTCCCCGATTTGCCGATCACGTCCTCCCACTTCTTAAGAAATTCATTAGAAGCGACTTCTTCCAAGGCGTTGAAGATGGGCTCGTTCAAGGTCTTTTGACCATGGGCGAATCGTGTTGCTGCCAGGACCTTCTCTTCATAACTCTTTGCCCCGGAGACTTTCTCTTTTGTTCCGTTCGCTTCAGAGAGGTGTTCAACCTTCTGAAGGGCTTTCTTTTCGCCAACCTTTCTTTTCAATTCTTTGAAGAGTTCTTCGAGCTTGATTTCTCTCAGATGGCTTTCGAGACGTCCGCCCATATTGGTCATATAGAGCTGGGTGGGCCGGATTCCCTTTTTAATTGCATCAGCCATCCCTTCCATCTCTTCCAGGATGAGGGTGGCTTCCTGGCTGACGCTGTAGTCGACCGTGATGTTTGATCCGAAGCCAAAGGAGTTGATTGTCCGGGTGATGGTTCTGGCGGCAGGGGTTGTAGCCGCCACTTTGATGACGAGATTGGGCCTTCCTTTCCATCCGTCCATCCGATAACCTGCCAGAAGGTACTGGTCATAGAGGGAGAGGTTTTCAGAGGCGAGAGAGAATGCCGCAAATACATCCCGGATGGACTCTTCAACGAGGTGGGCAATATTAGGGTTGAGCTGGAAGCTGACGACCCCGCCTCCGGAGATCTCACGGAGGTTGAAGAAGAGGGGGCGGAAGACATGGAGGTTATCCCAGAGGGCGAGCAGGGTTGCGTAAAGCGTGATCTCATCTCCATATCTGGAGGAATTGGCGGACCAGCGCTTAAAATCAGGATGCCGCTTCACCTCGTTTTGAAAGAGCGTGGTTAAGGCAGGTTCATCCTGATAAGCCCTTGCGGCCAGAACAGGATTGGTCGAGACCTGCTCAAAGCCGAGATGCCTGAGCCATCTCAAGCCGATGGCGTAGTCATTGCCGAACTTACAGAATCCCTCTTTCACCATCTGGTAGTAGATATTCTCCTTGATCTCCCTTTCAGCCCTTTTCAAAAATTGGGCGAAGAGATTCTTCTTAAAATCGATTCCCTCTTCGATCCGGAGGGCTGTTTTGGCGGCCATACTGCTTCCCTTCTGGACCCTCTTCATCTTCGAAAGCCATTTCGAGATCACAGCCTCTGCAATCGATCCCTCTCCCTCTTCTCTCTCGCGATCCTCCCACTCCTCCAGAACATTGAGAATGTAGCCAAGGGAGTCTGACTTCTCTTTCTCGTCAAGCCAACGGCTTTCGAGGCCGTAAAAGTTGAGCGCCATCTCCAGCATGACCTCATAGGAGTATTGTCTGAGACGGATCTTTCGCTCCAATGATTCATTCGGTTCATGGAGTCCAGGTCTGGAAAGGGAGAAGAGGAGGTTTAGTTTTCTGATGAAGCCCCCTACGATTTCGGATAACCTTCCATTGATTTCGGGGAAGAGGAGATGGTCGGAGGCCAGGGTGGTCTGGCCCATCCGGGCAAGGGAGAGGAGATGGGCGACATGGTCATCCGGAATGGGGGGGCTTTCCTTCAGCGAAAGGCTTTCGGGAAGGCTTAATTCTACGATACGATTGGTGGTTTCATGGGCGGTTGCCTTCATATTCAATCTCTCCTTTCAACCCCGAGATACTCTAAATGTTTTTCAATATGGTTTTCAAGGAGGGAGGCGTAGTCCTCCTCACAGTGGATCAACATCTTAAAAAACCCGCCCCTCAATTCGCTCTTCAGTAAAAAGCCATACGTAATATGAAGAAGCTGCCTGGCGTTTTCCTGATCGAGGAGGCCGGGAAGCTCCGAGTCAATGAGATCTTTGGTTGGGGGGATACGGGAGAGGTCTGTCGTCACATGATACTGTTTGGAAGCCTCCCCGAATGAGGACAAAGCCTCTTGATGCATCTCCCGGTAGAGGGAAGGGTCCTTCAGGCTGATGAGGCGGACGGCTTCAAGCCAGCTTGTCCCTGCTGTTTTAAGATGGATTTTTCCCTGAGAGATCTCGCCGATATCCGGAAAGATTGAAAACTTATCGCTTCCCGAGTGGATGGAGAGCTTATAATTCCCGTAATGCTGGCTGATGAGGACATGGCGATAGAACTTCTCCCTGAAGGCCGCCGCCTCTCCCCGGTAATCGATTCCTTTCTGAAACTCACCGATGAAGCGGGGCGCAAGGGAATCGATCCGGACCCCCCTGTGGCGGAGAGCGATCATCAGGAAGAGATGGGTCTCCGGAGAGGTGGGAAAGGGGATTTCGTCGATGGAAATCTCAAAATCGATGAGAGGTTTTCTACCTGTGCGCCGGATAAGAAATTGATGGACCTCCTCTGAAAAGTCAATGGCCTGATGAAAGAGAAGGACATGTCGCTTTACTTCTTCCTCTGAAAACCGGATGGAGAGATCGCCGCGTGAGCCACTGAATCTAAATTCCTTATCGAGGAAGAGATGGAGGAGGACTTCTGCATCGCCTGGGTCGATCTCCTCCTTGAATCTTTGCCCGACGACTTCCCCTGGAAGTGAAAAAGCTTCGAAATTTAATTTTTCTGAGAGATCGAGCGTGATCATGGAGACGCCCGCATCAATAGCCAGTTTCACCTCATCCAGAGACTTCAGATGGTCTCCGTCCGCACCGTAGCCTTCCTGGTAGTTCTCCTGAAAGACGGACCAGGCCGCATCTGCGATAACCTCTTTATAATTTCTGCCAGTCTGGCCATTCTCGCGGATCGACTGTTGGGCAAAAACAGGCCGAACTTTAAATTTTCTGACTGCACGGATGTGGCCGGAAGTGGCCAGACCGAGACGGTCTCCGGTTCCGATGGTCGCAGGGTAATTGAGGACGGAGACCGGCCGGGTAAAAGGGAAGAGTTCCATAAGAAGGAGGGTATTTTCCGTGGAGAGACCGCACACCTTGAGCGAAGGGGCGTGATGAAGGATTTTCCCTTTAAAAGAATCCTTAAAAAGAGTTTCCTTTTCACCAAGGATGATCAACTTCTTGCCCTGGTCTGTTCGAATCATTCCATAGAGTAACCCGTTCATTGAACAGAAGGATTGGGGATAGATCTTTTGGAAGTTTAGGGGAAAGACTTGAAGGATTTTTAATATCTCTTCCGAGGAAGGAATCCGGCTCGATTCAATCGATGTCATACCCTTTTTCTCTCAGCATTGCGAATAAGAGGTTTTTCTGCTCACCCGTAAAAGGGTAGGGCTCACACATTCTATCGAAATCATTTTTTGGAATGGCCTTCTTCCGATCCTCTTCAAGAGTTTTAAAAATTTCTTCGAAGGACTTAAGATGAACGAACTCTGGGATATCCCTCATCGCCAGTTCTTCACCCTTTCCAGCTAGGCCCCACAAGTAGAGAAGCTCGGACACAGGGGAAGCAACAACAGGGTGGCACCCTCCTGGAATGGCGAAGATGCTTTTCTCTCCAATAAGATAAACCTTGTTCATCCTTTTTCCATCCATTAAGATTTGAACCCCATACGGTCCAAATTGGTCCCTCGGATTCTTTTTCAAGTTGAAACGGTGGTAATAGACCTCTTCATGATCTGACTCACCTGATTGGAATTGATCCTTATCGTGCTGATGGAGCGGCGTGCCAGACCAGAAACCCGGAGGGCTATAGGTCTCTCCGACAACCAGATTGGAGCTTGCATCCTTTGGACTGATCAGGGGAGTGATATCCCTGCGCCAGATCCAGTTTCCTCTCGACACGACTTTCACTTCCTGGGCCGGAAGGTAGAAGGGAGGTTTTTCTTTGAGGGCAGGGGCCTCAAAGAAAGCAATCTCCCCTTTTCCTCTCATTTTTAACCTGGAATCGCAGGGGATATAGAGTGCAGAGGCATTGGATCGACCAGGCCCACAGGAGAAAGGGCCGCCCTTTCTCTCCCCGGAGAATATCTTTCCGTTGATCTCTGCCTCAAATCTTCCCTCCTGAGGGACGAGGACCATCTCCTTCTCTTTCGTGTTCTTTGTGACGAAATCGGATTTGAGTTGATAGATTCCGAATCCTAAGATCTGGAGGGGGACCTCTTCTTTTCGAGGGTCCAGGATGAGTCCGCTCCTCTTTCCATTATATCGAATATGTGGATTCACCCGGTTCATTTCAATCCGAATGGCATATTTCTTTACGGTGCTTTCCATTTTGAGTCCTCCGAATAAAAGTTGCCCCATTATATCTCTTTGCGCTTTTGACTGTCAATTTGGGGCAAGACTATTTCTTGACTTTTCAGTTGTCAAAAATAATAATCAATCATCCCACGGGGTTGGAAAACCCCATCTACCGAGGAATGAAGAAAATGATGGAAGTGAGTTAAATCCCGATAGGCGGGGCCTGCTGCAGGTCCAACCCCGCCTATGAGATTGATGATGCCAAAGCTTAAACACATTAACATAGAAGAATATCCTTATTTGGTAACAACGGTTACTCTTAAAAGAAAACCGATATTCGCAAGCCCTGATGCGGCAAATATCGTATTGGAAGCCATATTGTTTGGGAAAAAACAGAAATGGTATTATCTTTTATCGTTTGTTATAATGCCTGACCATATCCACTTCATTATCATTCCAAAAGGAAAAAACATTTCAGAATGCGTGAAATCGATTAAGGGATATTCGGCAAGACGAATCAATTCCGTATTGGGGGAAAAGGGTTCCATTTGGCAAAGCGGGTTTTATGATTACATCCTTGAGAGTGAGGAGAAAGTATTAAGTAGGATGAGATACATAGAGGATAATCCGGTGAGAAAAGGCATGGTCGCATATCCGGAAGATTACAAGTTCAATTCAGTAAATTACAGGGAAGAGACAGATTTAAAAGAATATTTTTGGTTCTTCCGGGTTTTTAATGGGTGATAGTTTAGGGTAAAATGGCTCCAAGGAGGACTGGAGCCATGCGAGACACTGAACTTTACCGTTACTTGTTGGGTATTGAAGAACCTTGGACGGTGGGACGAGTGACGTTGGATGTCGAGAACCAGAGAGTAGATGTATGGGCAACCCATCCGGAAGGGATCCGTTGGCCCTGTCCGGAATGTGGAGCCATGACATCCCTGTATGATCATGCTCCTGAGCGGGTGTGG
>JAGXTA010000011.1 GCA_018333535.1 Deltaproteobacteria bacterium
TAATCCTTATGAGAAAAGGTAGCATATGGATGAAAATATGTCAAATTAATTATGGCGGCATATTAAGCCGATAATACCTCTTGGAGATTATTATGAACTAGCAGATGCCTGTAAAAAGAGTTATCTTTGGCCTTATCAATAACAGATGTTATATAATAACCGCCATATATTATTTTACAATAAAACGGGACAAAGAGAGGATCCATTAGTTAAATATGCCTAATACTTCACCCTCGTATTTGACAACACTGGGTTTAAGTGTAAAATTATTTGCCATTTTAAAATCTCTGCCTGCGCGGGAATGACAGGCGAGACGGTTGTTCAAGTTGTTAAAGTATTACCAAAAAAGAAATCTTAAGTTTGGTTATTGGGATTTGACATTTGATAAGGCTCGTCTATGAAATCATCCCTCACCGTTCTTGCCATCGGTGGAAATTCTTTAATCAAAGACAAAAACCATATTGCTCTGTCCTCCCAGTATGAGGCCATCCAGGAAACCTCGAAATATATCGCCGAATTGATTGCTGAAGGCATGAGGCTGATCATCACTCACGGGAATGGCCCCCAGGTGGGTTTTATTTACAGAAGAGGGGAACTTGCCCGCCACGAACTTCCCCTTATCCCTCTCGACATCTGCGGAGCTGACACACAGGGAGCGATCGGGTATATGATTCAAATGGCTCTTCTGAACGAATTTGGCAAAATGGGCATAAAAAAGAAGGTGGTTGCTGTTGTCACCAAGACGATTGTGGACAGGGATGATCCATCTTTTCAAAACCCAACAAAACCCATTGGCTCCTTCATGTCAGAAGAAGAGGCCCTCACCCATAAGAAAGAGTCTGGATGGGAGGTGATGGAAGATGCGGGCCGGGGTTTTAGGCGTGTTGTTCCCTCTCCCATCCCCAGAGAGATCGTCGAACTGGATGTCATCAGGTCATTGATGACAAGCGGTTACATTGTGATCGCTGCTGGCGGAGGCGGGATCCCTGTTATACGAAATGAGCAGGGGGATATTAAAGGTGTCGAGGCTGTCATTGATAAAGATATGGGGTCTTCCCTTCTTGCAAGAAATCTTGGCGCAGACACTTTCATTATTTCAACGACTGTGGATGCTGTGTATCTCAACTTCGGAAAAGAGAATCAGAGACCTATCCGTCGTACCACCCTTCCTGAAATAAAGCAATATCTAAAAGAAGGGCATTTTAAGCCCGGTTCGATGAGACCCAAGATCGAAGCCATCATTGAATTTCTCGAAGGCGGCGGCCAGAAAGCAATCATCGCTTCACCCGAGAACCTTTTAAAGGCAGTTCGGGGAGAATCCGGCACCACCATTTTAAGGTAAACCAACCGATAACCTATTGATTCCCTATTGTAATTAAATGTAGCATTTCAGCCTAACCCTATAACCTGAACTACCCCCTCACAAAATCCTATTGACATCTGGTCCTTTTTTTTATAAAAAAGTGATAACAAACAATTTGGGAGGGGTTATGATTCTGGGAATTGAAGAGATTGAAAAGAAGGTCTGGGAGGAGGAGAAACTCTTCCTGACGAAACAGGTCGGCATCCTCCTCATCAAGAACGATGCCATTAAGTTCGGGGACTATATCCTGGCCTCGGGAAAGAAAAGCCCTTATTATATCGATCTGAGACTGACCATTTCCAGCCCGATTACGATGGACTGGATCGCCAATTCCCTGACGAGAATCGTCGTCAATGAGATCGGCAAGGATAAGATTGACAGGATTTTGGGAGTTCCAACTGCCGGGGTTCCATTTGCCACGATGGTCAGCCAGAAGTTAGGCATCCCTCTCATCTACTACCGCCAGGCGCGGAAAGAGCACGGCGTCAGAAAGAAGATCGAGGGCACTCTGGGCCGGAACGACCGCGTCCTCATCGTGGATGACCTGATTACAACGGGCGAGAGCGTGATTGAGGCAGCCGAAGTGGTCAGGGAGCAGGGAGGTGTGGTCAACGAATTGGTTGTTCTGCTGGACCGTGAGCAGGGAGGGAGAGAAAGGCTCAGAGCCTCCCGCATTGAACCCCATGTCCTGTTTAAAATTTCTGATGCGATGGACTGGCTTCATAGCGTCGGTTTAATAAGCGATAAGATCCACGAAACCGTAAAAGCATATATCAACGAAGAAAACAAGGCTTCCCAGGTCACACCTGCTTAAGAATTAAATCTCTGTCTGGAACGGATAAGGATAATCGCCCGTAAAACAGGCGTAGCAGAAGTTTTTCTCCTCTCCTCTGACACACTTCTTCAAACCCTCCAGGCTCAAGTAATTCAAAGAAGTGGCATGGATAAATTTCTGAATCTCCTTAACCTTATGGGAGGAGGCGATTAATTCTGATTTCTTGGGCGTGTCAATGCCGAAGAAGCAGGGATCGGTGATGGGCGGGGAACTGATCCGGACATGGACCTCCCTGGCGCCGACATTTCGAAACATTCCGACAATCTTCCGGCTGGTTGTGGCGCGCACAATGGAGTCATCAACAATGACAATCTTTTTTTCATTCAATAATCCCCTGACCGGGTTTAATTTTATTTTGACGCCGAAATGGCGGATCCGTTGATCCGGTTCGATAAAGGTCCGTCCTATATAGTGGTTCCGGATCATTCCGAGCTCAAAGGGAAGGTTCGATTGTGCCGCATAGCCCAGTGCGGCAGGAAATCCCGAATCCGGGATGGGAATGGTCATGTCCGCCACAGCCGGCGATTCCTTGGAAAGTTGAGCACCAAAGGTTTTTCTCATTTCGTAGACATTATGGTTGAAGATGAAGCTGTCCGGACGGGCGAAGTAGATGAATTCGAAGATGCATTGCCGAAGCTGTTTGTGGGGGAAGGGTTTGAAAGATTTGATTCCCGCGTCATTAATGAGGAGGACTTCTCCGGGTTCGATCTCTCTGATCCATCTGGCACCGATGAGGTCAAAGGCACAGGTTTCGGATGCAACCACCGGAGAGTCTTTAAGGGAACCGAGGACTAGTGGACGGAAACCCATGGGATCTCTTGCAGCCACCATCTCCTTGCCGGTGAGAAAAAGAAGGGAGTAGGCACCCTCGACTTGACGGAGGGCGTGAATGGTTCGATCCAGAAATGTTTTTTCCTTTGAGCGTGCAATCAGATGAACGATCACCTCGGTATCCATATTGGACTGGAAGATGGCTCCTTGGGATTCCAGTTTGTTCCTGATCGGCACGGCATTGGTCAGGTTTCCGTTGTGGGCGATCGATATCATTCCGTTCGCATAGTCCGCTACAAACGGCTGGGCGTTTTTGAGTTCACTTGAACCGGTCGTCGAATACCTTACGTGGCCTATGGCATTTCTTCCGGATAGTTTTTTCAGGAGGTCTTTTGTAAAAACTTCAGAGACCAATCCCATCTGCCGATAGTGGTGGAGTTGTTTCCCATCGGATGAGACGATTCCGGTGCTCTCCTGTCCGCGATGCTGAAGGGCATAGAGGCCTAAATAGGCATGGTTTGAAGCCTCAAGATGATCAAAGATCCCAAAGATGCCGCACATGTTATTGAACCTCCTGAAATTAAAAAAGAAATATTTATAGAAACAAAATGGTTTTATATTTCAATCAATTGCAAGATATTCTTAAAGTAATTATTGAAGATTTCGAGGGTCTATTGCCGCATCCTTTTTTTCCATCCGGCAATGAATATGAAACAAGGCATCAAATCTAAATGGCGGACAAAATATTTATAATTGACAGGAGAGCGTTTTGTCAAAGTATTTCTTTGAGATTTCTGAAAAAATACAGAAATCTCTGATTACAACGATTAGGGATCGATTACAGAGGTTAGAAATTCAGGTTCTTCCGGGTTTTTAATGGGTGATAGTTTAGGGTAAAATGGCTCCAAGGAGGACTGGAGCCATGCGAGACACTGAACTTTACCGTTACTTGTTGGGTATTGAAGAACCTTGGACGGTGGGACGAGTGACGTTGGATGTCGAGAACCAGAGAGTAGATGTATGGGCAACCCATCCGGAAGGGATCCGTTGGCCCTGTCCGGAATGTGGAGCCATGACATCCCTGTATGATCATGCTCCTGAGCGGGTGTGGC
>JAGXTA010000012.1 GCA_018333535.1 Deltaproteobacteria bacterium
CTTGCTCGGATAGATCTCCGTATGACGCAACCGTTCTGAAATCAAATCATCATAACTCATGAGCACCTGCTCCAAAATCTTCAACACCAATGGATCCCGAAGCTCCTTCAACCGATACACAATCTCGTTAAGATTCACCTCCCCAGTTGCAAGAGTAAACCGGAGTGTGATATGTATTTCTTGTTCCATCACGATCTCCTTCTTATGGTTTTTGTCTGGCGACTCTAACCTTAGAGGGAGATCGTGCTCTTGTCAAAACATTTATGCCTCACCTTTTGAACGTTACTAATTCTTTGGCTAAGAACTGGACGAGGGTTTTATTTGCCTTTCCATCAATGGGTGGAGCAGTGACCCTTACTTTGATCCCATCTCGATAGGGACCCACGATCTCGTTTTTTGAAGATTTGGGTTGGAGGTAGACCTTAAGGATAGTGTCTTTCATGTAAAGTCTCTCAAAAAGGATTCAAGGGTTCCAGGGTTCAAGCCGACATTTTGAGAAAACCTTGAACCCTTGACCCCTGGGCCCCCCGGACCCTATTTATATTCTTCCAATAAACGAAAGTTGTCTTCCGGTTCGTCCCTCCCCCCGGTAGGAAAAGAAAAGGTCGTGGCGGCAACGGGTGCAGAGATCGACCCTGCAAATCTGATCCTCTTTGATCCCTTCTTCCTCCAGTTGGGCCATGTTGATTCTTGCGAGGTCCACCATCCACTTTCCCATTCCTTTGTCGATGGAGAAAGGTTCCCACTCTTTTAAAAATACCTTTTCATCAATCTCATAACAGCAGGGACCTATGGATGGGCCCAGAGTGATCAGGAGGTCTCTTTCCGAGCAGCCCAGTTCCTCTTTCATCTTTTTTAACGTCTTTTTTGTAATCTGGAGGCCGGTTCCCTGTCTTCCGGCATGGATGGCGGCAACGGCCTTCTTTTTCCGGTCCACCACAAAAATGGGAATGCAATCCGCAGTGCGAATCCCGAGGAACTGATTCGGGATGTCCGTAATGATGGCATCGTACTTCAAGGGAGTTGGGTTTGCATCCGCTTGGTCTTTCAGGATGAGAATGCCGTCGAGCTGTATCTGTTTAAGCAGGACCAATCGATTCCGGTCATACCCGAATGCCTCGGTGATCCGGTCCCTGTTTGAGACGACTGTCTTTTTCTCATCCCCATTGCTGAAGCTTACATTAAGGGAGTCATAAGGAGGAAGGCTCAATCCGCCCTGCCGCGTGAGAAAACCATGGGTGACCCATCCCAATTTTTTTATCTCCGGATTTTCAAAGTAGGGAATGCCACCCCTTGATTTCAGATGGGTTCGATTGAGCATGTTCATGTCATTGACCTTAAGCAATCAAGTGTCTCTTTCATATCCTGCGGGATCGGTGCCACGAATTGAACCTTTTCACCGGTCCGGGGATGATCAAACCCCAACCGATGGGCATGGAGGGCCTGGCGGTTCATCCTTCTGACGCATTCTCTTAATAGAGGGTCATCAATCATTCCGGATGTCCCTTTTCTTCCATAGAGAGGGTCTCTGAGCAGGGGGTGGCCCATGGAGGCGAGATGGACGCGTATCTGATGGGTGCGGCCTGTCTGAGGATGGATCTCCAGAAGAGTGAAGGAGCTAAATCTCTCCAGAACTTTCCACCGAGTAAGGGCGGCCCTCCCTCTTGTCGTCCGAATGGACATCTTTTTTCTTTGATCGGGATGCCTTCCGATGGGAGCATCGATCAGGCCTTCACTTCCTTTCATATTTCCATGGGCAATTGCCAGATAGACCTTCTCGACTCCCCGGTTTTTAAACTGCCTGGTCAGTTGATGATAGGCTTCGTCATCCTTGGCAACGACCATCACTCCCGAAGTCTCCTTGTCGAGACGGTGGACAATTCCGGGCCTCAAGGCGCCATTGATGCCTGAGAGGTCTTTGCAGTGATGGAGCAGGGCATTGACCAGCGTTCCTGAAGGGTTTCCGGGAGCAGGATGGACGACCCTTCCGGATGGCTTATCGATGACGATGATCGATGCGTCTTCGTAGAGCACGGCAAGGGGAATGGGTTCAGGGATTAGGGAGAGGGACCGGGGCCCGGGCAGGGTTCCTGAAATTACATCTCCGGATTTCAATCGGGCGCTGGGCTTGACCAGTCTCTGGTTGAGGAGGATGTGCTTCTGCTCGATGAGATGTTTTGCCTGAGACCGTGAAAGATGGAGACCGGTTTCAGAGAGAAATTGGTCGAGCCGTCTTCCCTGATCTTTTACGGTGACCTGAATGGAGAAAGGTTTGCCTGCTTCTTCTGTGCTTGGGTATATTTCATTAGGATTATGTTGAAAATAGAGTGTTGAAGAATTTACCCCTAGTTTGTCATTCCTGTGAAAACAGGAATCCAGTATTTTGGGTTTCTCCTGGATTCCCGCCTGCGCGGGAATGACATTTTTATTTTCGTGGCTTTTGGATGACGATATCGTCATGTAAAATATTTTTGTGATTTGAAATTTGGAATTTAGAATCGATCATTTCTCGTTCATCTGGTTTAGTACTTTCTCAATCCCTCCAGCCAGAAGAGGAATCTCTTCGTCTGAAACCGTTCTCATATCAAAGACCAATTCATCCTTGCTGATACGTGAAATGATGGGTGGCTCACTTTTTCTCAGGCTCTCTTCAAGGCTGTTGACGGAACGATCAGGAGATTTCATAGAGAGGATGATGGTCGGGAGTTCCTGAAGGGGAAGGGCTCCTCCGCCCACCTGGGAGACATCTTCTTTCAGGGCGAATTGGCCCCCCTTTTTAACCTTCTCCTGGAGCCGTTTCAAAAGGCGGTTGCCTCTTCTCTTCAATGCCCCCATGTCCAATCCTAACATCCGAAGAGTTGGGATTTCTTCCATTGCTCTTTTTTCATCGAGAAAGAGAAGAAGCGTCGATTCAAGAGCTGCCAGGGTAAGCTTATCGATGCGCAGTGCCCGCATCAGAGGATTGACCTTGATCGACTTTAGGATATCCTTCTTTCCCAGGATGATTCCAGCCTGGGGTCCGCCCAGAAGTTTATCGCCGCTAAAGGTGACCACATCCACCCCGGTCCTGATGGCTTCCTGAACTGTGGGTTCTTTTTCCAATCCATACTTGGTGAGGTCTATTAGACAACCGCTTCCTAAGTCATCCACGACAGGAAGTCGATGTTGCTTCCCCAGTTGAACCAGATCTTGGAGAGAGACTTCGGAGGTGAAACCCATGACCCTGAAGTTGCTGGTATGGACCTTCAGAAGAAGAGCTGCCTGTGACCCGATCGCCTTCTCATAATCGGTGAGGTGAGTACGATTGGTCGTTCCTACTTCCCTTAGCAAAGCCCCGCTACGCTTCATCACATCAGGGATCCGAAATGCTCCGCCAATTTCTACCAGCTCTCCTCTCGAAACAATAACCTCCTTGCCCTCTGCAAGCGTATTTACAACAAGCAAGACAGCTCCTGCGTTATTATTCACCACCAGGGCTGATTCTGCGCCTGAGAGCCGGCAAAGGATCTCCTCCACATGGGAGTACCGATCCCCGCGCTCACCGAGTGCGAGATCATATTCGAGATTGGAATAACCTTTTGCCACTTCGATCATCTGCTTGAGGGCAAGGGGATGAAGGGGCGCTCTTCCCAGATTGGTGTGGATCACGATTCCTGTGGCATTGATGACCCGGCGAAGCCGGGGCTGAACCTGAAGGCCAATCTCTTTCTGAAAGAGAGGAAAGAGATTCTCAAAAGCGAAGAGGGTTTCTTCCGAAGCGGAGAGATCGGATCGATTCAAAATCTCTTCGCGCAATCGTCCCAGCCCCCTGCGGATGGCTTCCACCACAACGGTTCGGGGATAGGTCTTTAAGAGATCGGACATCTCTTGTCTGGAGAGGAGGTCATCCACACTCGGGATTTTACGAAGAACCTGTTGGCGAAGGGTCGGAGACATCTCTTATACCTCATTGAAAATTGAAAATTGAAAAATTAAAAATGCAAAATTGGAAGGAAAGTTACAACAACTTTACAATTTTCAATTTACATTTTGCAATGCCGATTAGCCCTGATTATTCATGGCTAATCGGTTGTTTCCTCCTCGCAATCAGTGTTTTGATAATCTTGAAAAGGTTCATCCGGATGAATCGGGTGGGCCATTCCAGTTCTCTCTTCTCACAGACCGTGGACATGCTGTAATTCTGAAGGGACTGGGGCGTGTTCAGCATCGACTCCAACGCAGATTCCCTTTCTTTATGGTCTGGCACGGCCATGATCCGGTCGATCTCCTCCATCATGCGGAGCGCCCTTTCAATTCTTAACTCAACCGATTCGGCTGTTTTTCGATCGATCAAACCAAACTCAGCCTTCAGGCGATTGAGCCTCCTTCCGGACTCATAGGTGCTCGCCACGATCTCATTGCGATCCATCCACTCGGTTTCGTAATTGAGAATATACTTCCAGCTCGGCGTCGTCAATGCCTGGCGATGCTCCTCCACAGTTCGGTAGAGGAGACGGTAGCCAAACTGTTCCGGTTCTTCAAATACCGTGCTTCCCGGATCGAGAAAGGGAGCCAGGGGGGAGATGAAGGGGATAAGTTTGTCATAGGGCTGGAATCGCTCTAATAGACCCCGGCAGTAATCAACGGTCTCCATGACCGACTGGTAGGTTTGTTTCGGGAGGCCAATCATGAAGAAGAGATCGATCCGCTTGCAGCCAAGTTCGATCGCATCGGCGATCATTTGTTCCAGCGGTGGATTGGCATAAGGCCTTCCGAAGGCTTTTCGGACCTCTTCATCATGCGACTCCGGAGAGATTTCAATATTGAAATTTTTAACCGAGCCAGCAATCTTCTCTAATTGATCCCTTGAAGGAGGGACAAAGAATTCAAAGGCGATATGATTGTCGATCGGTTTCTTCTTCATCTCCCCAAGAAAGGTGTCCCCATACTCCTCTCCGGGCTGAAAGAGGTCGCCGATGATCATGATGGGGGCATTGAGGTGGTCTGAGATATTGAAAATATCCTGCGCCAGGAGTTTTGGGCTCCGATAGGCTGGCTTCGTCCGGGCGGCCATCGTCCGGAATGTCCGGGATGAACCGCCGCAGGTTTTACAGTGGTAGGTACAACCGCGGCAGGTGAAGACAGCGGTGACCGGATAGGAATACCAGTCGATAAAGGGCTGGTAGCCAACAGGGTCCATGAACCGTACGACCTTCTTCATGATATGGCTGTAATCGATCGCGATATCATTTAGATCCTGCGGCACATGGGTGATGGGATTGGCGCAGATACCGTTTCCTCCATCCCGGTAGGTAAGGTTGGGGATGGTCCTAAATTCTTTTTTCCCTTTGAGCGCCTTTAATAACTGGACCAGGGGTTTTTCCGTGGAGTCTCCCCGCATTACAAAATCGACGAAGGGATACTGACGCACAATTTCTTCATGATAGTAAGTGGCTGAAAGTCCGCCCAGGATGACGGGCGTATCAGGATGAAACCGTTTGATCATCTCAGCCAGAGCCAGGGCTCCGTGGACATGGGCCATCCAGTGGAGGTCAATACCAAAGGCAAGGGGCCTGTTCTTGCGGATGAGTTTTTCCACATCGAACCGATCATCTTTGATCATCTTCAGGGCGACATTAATGATCCTGACCTTCAATCCGTGTCGCTCTAAATATTCTGAGAGGCTGGCAAAGCCGATGGGATACATCTCAAAGATGGGGGTGGATGGCACGACATCGCTGATGGGCCCGTATATTCCCGGCCTCTTTCTGAAATCGTAATAAGTGGGCGGATGAAGAAGGATTAAGTCTGTAGGGGCCATGTTCACTTCTGTGGAGTTCCGATCTTGGGACGGGGGGCTTCTTGTCTTGGAGGAGCGGGTTTTTCCGGTTCGGGATATTTCGAACGGAAACCTTCAATCATCCTTCCAATCTCAAGATCGTCTTTGATCTGCTCGCCAAGTGCGATGAGATTATGAATGAACTCATTCCTGCCCTGGAGCTGTTGGAGGATCTGTTCAGCCTCGGCTTTGATTTTCATTCTCAGGGCTTTCGGTTTTTCAGTATCCTGGGTCTTTAAGGAGGCGATGAGGTCTCTCAGGTTCTGGATGAACTCCTCCGGAAGGCTTATGTTATATAGGCGGGCCAGATGGAAGATGCGTGAATAAAGCCCAAAGTTGAGTTGCATCCAAGTCTCAATCTCTGTCGCATCGGAGAAAGCGACTCTCTCCTTGAGTTGGTTGAGACCGCTCTCAAAGGATCTTTTTTCCGAAGAATTAAAAAAATTGGGTTCATTGCTGTGGAAGGCGAGATCAAGCCTCCCCCCATATAATCCCTTCGGTGCCATCTGAACGATCATAGTGGTTTTGAGGATTGGAGGGTAGGGGAGATTGACACCCGTATGACCGCCCACAATAAGGTGAATCCCCGGCACGGTCTGGGCCAGCTCCACATCCTTGGGATAGCCAAGATGGCTGAGGAGAATGATCAGGTCGGTTTTCGGTTGGAGCTCTTTGACCATGGCCTGAGCGGTTTCAGTGGGAGAACGAAGCAAGAGCCCTTTTTTTCTGGGATCGTATGGGTTTGGAAAAGTATCAGGCGCGAGGAGGCTGAAGATTCCGATTCTCAGACCATTGCTCTTCTTAATGAGGGAGGTCTGAAAAACAGGTTTGCCCGTGGCCTCATCGATGATATTGGAGGAGAGAAATGGGAAGTTTGCTCTCCTGGACATCTCCGATAGAAACTCTTTCCCCAGGCTGAGATCGTCATCTCCGATAGCCAGGACATCATAACCCATGAGATTGAGACTATCGATGATCAATTTTGCCTTTTCCGTTGCCATCTTCATCTCATTTTGGGGAACAGGCGCTGAATATTTCTTAAAGAGAAGGTCGCCCGCATCTAAAACGAGCAAATCCTTTCCTGCTCCCTCACGAACCTCCTTGATCCAGGTGCCCCTTCTGGCCAGACCGCCAAAACGTGTCCTCGGGTCTCAGGTAGGGCAGGGATCGATCTCACCGTTAATATTGTTGGTGTAGAGAATCGTCAGGCTCTTTGGCTGTTTCTGGGCATAAGAGGATCCCATAATCATCAACAGGATTCCAACCCCCAAAAAAACTAAATAAAACAATAAGTTCTTCACTCTATTCACCATCACGACTTGCTAACACTTTAAATATTTATAGCCTATTCACCCTTTGAAGACAAGAGTTACTGCATGAGTGTGTTAAATAAACGGACCTTTCGCCCTAAGATATTACTCCCTATTGGAGACTGTTTCGCAAGTCCGTTCATGGTTCGACAGGCTCACCACGAACGGAAAAAGGCACATTTAAAATCAATTATTTAGCCGTTCGCCCTGAGCGTGTCGAAGGGGGAACGGCTAAATACGACACAGTCTCTTGACGGGGGAGGTCGCCGAGGCTCCATAGCTTTAGTGACGGAGCGGTGTGGGTGGGGGGGAATAACGGTAGCGTCGGCATTTAGTGCCGACGCTGAACTGGAGCGAAGATTTGATCTGCAGTTAGAGAAATTACCGATTGTTAGGCCATGAAAACCAAAATGATAGGCGCTACCCCCATTTTATTTTGTCCAATGTCAACGGGCTGTTGCCCAAACCGATCCTTTGCCCTTCGACAGGCTCAGGGCGAACGGTGATATGTTGAAATCATGTGACTTTTCCGCTCATGTTGAGCCCTTCGGTTTTCCGTTCGCCCTGAGGCACTCGAAGGGTGAACGGAAAGCTCAGGACAGGCTTGTCGAAGCATGAAATCGATTTGGGCAACAGCCTGTCAATGGGTGTCCCCATTGCTCTTCCTTATAAGTGTTAGGCCAGTTTAATCTTGAGGTTCTTCCCCAAGGCAAGAGCCGCTCTTTCCAGCGTTTGCAACGTAATGGAGGCATTGGCAGGATCAAGCAGCCTGTCCAAGGCAGAACGGCTGGTACGCATTTTCTCTGCCATAGCAGATTTTGTCAGTTTTGCCCTTTTCATCTCCATTTCAATCTGATAAGCAATGACTCTCTTAATTGCTGTGGCTTCCGTTTCCGCCCGCAGACCGTTTTCCTCAAGGAAATCATCGAAACTGGAACCTAAATGTTTGTTTTTCATTTCTTACCTCTCTTATAATTCCCAAGACGAGCCAGCGCCGTCTTAAGTTCGTTTTGCGGTGTCTTCTGAGATTTCTTTATGAACCCATGCAGCAAGATCATGTAATCTCCGTCTACCATGAAAAATATTCTTGCAATACCACTTTCCAATGTAGTACGAACCTCCCATAAATCCTTGTCAATCTTTCTTATCAGTGGCATCCCCAACGGCCAGCCTATTTGAACAGTTTTAATGTCTTCGCCTATCTGTCGTCTATCCTCTCTCGGAAGTTCTTTAAGCCATTCCCTGGCTGGCTCATTGCCAGACTCGGAGCGATAAAATACGACTTTCAGAACAAATGAAATACCAACCATTCAGAACCTATTGTACCAAATTTGGAGCATATGTCAAGTCGCAAAATGGGCGTCAGGCAACGGAAGCACGGTATTTTCTCTTTTTCCCTTTGACCACATTTTCTCCCATTCGTTTTAACGCCTTCTCGAACGATGTATCCTTCAATTGTGGACTGATTAAAAAGATAGGGCTTTTTAACTGTTACCAGGTTTGAAGAAACCGGTGGCCTGGAGGATCTCCTGACTGACGACTTCCTTTGCCTTCTTATATCCTTTATCGACCACCTCTCGCATCTTATCCGGATCGAAATTGAGAGAGGAGTCCATCAGTTCCTCATCGGGTCTGATCGTTGTGATCCCGACGATTCTTTTTCCCCGGAAAGGGTTTTCAAGACCAGCAAAGAGTTTTCGTATCTGAGGATCGGTCAAGCCGAGTTTTTCTTTCGCATTAGTCTTGATATGACCAAGATAGCGGATGGCTTCGCTGTAAACCATTGCGATTTTCAGGTCGTTATCAACGACTTCATCTGTTAGCAACCCCAGCGTCCGCTTCAATATATCCATAGAACTGGTGAACTCCTTGCGGATAGTCTCACGATGTTCCGGATCAGGCGAGAGGATGACGGAGACGATATGCGTTGCCCCTTCATCGATCGCCTTGCTGAAGGGAGCGATCTCTTTGACTCCTCCGTCCACATATTGGTACTTTCCGATTTTAACAGGAGGCATCATCACAGGGACGCAGGCTGAAGCGAGGATCTTCTTGAGGAGGATAGGCTTTGAATCCTGATGCTGGTTTCCGTACTCAATCTCTCCGGTCTGCATATTGACCGTGGCGACAAATATCTCCGTCGAGGACTGGAGGAGCCTCTCATAACGTCTTCTGTCGCCAAAGAATTTATTGATGAGCCTCTCAAGGGGTTTGGTGTCGTTCAGGGCATCGGAGAAGAGAAAGGCGAGAAGATCAGGCCGGTCTGTGAGGATATCCTGCTGCTCCACATTCTCATAAAAGTGGATGAGATTGGCAATGTCCTGACTCGCCACAAGGGGAGCGATCAGAGCGCCCGTGCTCGTCCCCACGACGAGGTCAAAATTGAAACCCAGCTCAACCATCAGGTATTTGACCCCCCCTGCTGTAAAAGCTCCTTTTGCTCCGCCCCCACTTAAGACCAGGGCCCTTTTATAAAAATACCTGTTGAATACCGCCCAGCTCTGCTGGGCGGATGAAAACAGGTTCGCGAAGCGATAAAACATGGTATAAGTTGGATATGAGCCTGATAAAACGAACAAGTCTTGCAGTTTTGGGGAGGAGATTTTTGGGGTGATGGGTATTTTGTTCGGTCTGTTGGGGACAAGGTAACCTCAGATGTCATAGGTTGAAACATAAAGTATCAGCACCACGAGCAGTTGAGTTTTGATTTTAATGCCCCGCAGCTCTGCTGCGGGGTTCTTTAC
>JAGXTA010000013.1 GCA_018333535.1 Deltaproteobacteria bacterium
CTTTCTGGAGTATGAAGGGGTGAGCCCTTATAATAATCATGCGGAGCAACAGATGAGATCTCCCGTCCTCACCCGAAAGGTATCCCAACAAAATCGGTCCGACCAGGGTGCCCAAACCCAGTCGATCCTGATGACCCTGTTCCGATCCGCCCAACTCCAAGGTCACAACCCGGTAGAAATCATCCTCTCTACCGCAAAAGAGGCATTGAAAGCTCGGTCAACGGACGAGATCTTAAATTGCCAGCTTATTCTTTTTTCAAAGAGCTAAAGTGATACGAATTTATGATTTTAAATTAATTTCTGATCCTGGATTCTTGATTCTGGATGTTTGACAACCAATATCCAGAAACCAGTATCAAGTATCTTTTAAAACCATTCCGCATTCCGAATTCCGCATTCCGAATTTTTTCAGCAGTTGTTCGTACCTTTCTCCTTTTGCGGCCAGCTCTATGGATCGGGCCTGTCTGCCCGTGTAATGGATCTGAACACGGAGAAACTCGGCCGGGAGCAGGGAAGGAATTCTGTCCGCCCATTCAACGGCCGTGATTCCCTCTCCCAGGAAATACTCTTCCAGTCCTAACTCCTCAGCCTCTTTCTCCTCCTTGAGCCGGTAGAGATCGATATGATAAAAGGGCGTCTTTCCCTTGTATTCATTGATCAGCGTGAAAGAGGGGCTGGACACATAGGCGGATCTTGCCACTCCGGAGCCCTGCGCCAATCCTTTGATGAACTGAGTTTTTCCCGCTCCCAATTCGCCCATTAACGCAACGACATCCCCAGCCTGAAGACTGCTTCCAATGGTCTTCCCGATCCGAATGGTTTCTGTGGGACTCTTGGAATTGAAAACCACCTTATTCATTTAACTGGGGTCTAAATCCGAAGCACGGTCTCATGGTCATCAGAAGATCAGGATATCAGGTTGTGGGTGTCAGGATATAAGGACATCAGGTTTAGCCATTCTTTTTTCTTTGATTCTCTCTGGTAACCTGATGTTCTGATGTTCTGCATCCTGATATTCTGGTTTCCTGATTCCCTTTCGGGGCCCGATATTCGGGTTTCGAATTTTTTCAACCCCCAATCCTATTTGGTTTCGGCTACACCGGTTCAGGCTCTAAATTTAAAGTCATCCGGGTTGAGCTTTTCAAGCCAGTCTTTCAACTGATCGCCTTCTTTTTCAAAATCGATGGTCCTCGCCTTTTCGATCACATCATCCGAAACAAAGATCGGCGCATCCACGGAAAGGGCAATGGCAATGGCATCGCTGGGCCGGGAGTCGATCACGATCTCCTCCCCTCTCCGATTGAGGTGAATCAAGGCATAGTAGGTGCTCTCCTTCAAGTCATTGACCACGATCTTCATCACTTGAGATTCAAGGGTGCTCAGCACACGATGGATCAGATCGTGGGTCATAGGGCGATGAGAGTCGATTTTTTTCAATTTCATGGCGATCGCATTTGCCTCGAACGGTCCGATCCAGATGGGAAGCCCTGTCTTATTGGCCAGGTCCATCAAAAGGACGACAAATCCATTTGATGTGGAATCGAATGTCAAAAACTTCACCTTCATCTCGACTAACATCCTTTTCTCCTTTGATCAACAGCGAGCGGGTTTAACGAAATCTCAGGGAGGCTCCCACGCCCTCTTTCTCCTTCAGAGCGAGATTTTCTTCGACCCATTTGACCTCTCCGTCCTGACGAAGAACCGATCGCGTCATTGCCTCTCCCAGGTCAATCTCCCGGGTGTCTCCTTTGCAAAAAGGACAGGAGGCTGAAGGATGACCCATTGGATGGATGAGCACGAGTGAGCCGCATCGAGCGCAACTCCCTCCGGGAAGGCTGAACGAGGCGAGGAGATAAAGGGTTTGAATCTGCCCTTTGTTTAAGGCCTCCAATGTTCCATCCAGGCCAAAGGCGGCCCGTCCTCTCTGAGAGGCTTTCTCTTTCAACTCCTCGATTTGCCGGGAAGCCTCTTCCTTCTCTCTCTCGAAGAGGCGCTCAAAAATTCGCCTTAACACCCTGGAGCGCTCCTCGGAAAAGTCCATGGAGAAGGCATCTGTGATCTGCTGTTTGACCCGTTCGGGAAGGAAGCTCTTAAAATTGGCAAGGGTCCGATCCTGGCCGATGAGAACCACTCTTTTCCACTTTCCCGTATCAAAGAGATCCGTCAGTTGCTCGGAGACTTCCTTGTGGTGTTTATTCATATGATCCCGGATGTGGCGCTGGTATCTCATTTGAGCCCAGCCTCCCTGATCATGACGGCCCGGGACATAACTCTCAATGGAGGATTCTGCCAATAATCCCTCAAGAGAGATCTCAAAGAGTTTGGCCGAATCAGTCTCCACCATAACGGCGAGCGTGTCCTGATACTGGGAAGAAAGCCGCACAAGGGGCCGGAGGATCGGCAGGCCGGAGAGAAAAAATTCGTTTTCGAATGGCATGATCGAAGGGTAGGTCAGGAATGTGTTGGCGGCGCTACAGGAGAAGATGGCGATTCCATCGATCCCTTCGTCGTGGGAACGGCGGACCAATCCTTCAACAAACCTTTCAATCTGTTCTTGATCCTCAGGATAGGCCTTTTGCCAATCCTCTTTTTCTCTGATCCGGTCAATCCCTTTCTTCAGTTGATTCTTTACAAAGAGGCGAATGCGCTCTCTCTGCTGTTCAGAGTCCCACCGGGTATTGAGATAGAGAGAGAAAAAAGGGTAAGGCCCCTCCTCGATGCGGGCGAGTTTTCTGATCTCGTTCCTCATCTCCATAAGCGCTCCAAATTGAGTGATTTCAGCCTGTGAAAATTCAAAATTTGTAACACGCCAGCCTCGATAGGCGGGGTTTTTTAACCCCGCCCTGTCCCCAAAATCCTAACAGACTCCCGCAAGAGAATCAAACTTACCTCTGGAGAAGAGCAGGGATCTTCCGGATAAGGTCTGTGGCCATGAGAGATTTTTCACCTAATTCCCGGGCCACCTCATCCCCTGCCAACCCGTGGAGATAGACAGAAGCCTGAAGAGATGAGAGAAGGTCGAATCCCTGACAGACCAGACCGCCCATCATCCCGCTCAGCACATCGCCCGTTCCTCCGGTTGCCAGCCCTGAATTGCCCGTAGGGTTGATGTAAACTTCCCCCTTGGGAGTGACGATGAGGGTGCGATATCCTTTGAGGATGAGATGGGCATGGCTGGATTGAGAGAAATTTTTACAAATTCCGACGCGATTCTCCTGGACTTCCTTAACCGTGGAATGGACCAGTCTGGCCATCTCTCCGGGATGGGGCGTTAGGACAATCGACCGGTTGGAGGTTGGAAGAATCTTGGGTTGTGCGGCCAGCGCGTTCAGCCCATCCGCATCGAGGATGATGGGAAGGTCGATCGTTTTGATCAGCTTAAGAATGAGCGATTGGGTCTCTTTAAACGTTCCGAGGCCAGGCCCGATCACAACAGCCTTCTTATTTTCACAAAGCCTGAGGATGGAGTTGAAGGCCCTCAGGCTGAGCGTCTGTTTAGGAGTTTCAGGAAGGGGCTCGGTCATCACCTCGGTTAATTTCATTTCCATGATGGCATTCAAGCTCTTCGGGATGGCAAGGGTGACCAGTCCTGCTCCCATCCTGAGCGCAGCCTCACAGACCATGGCGGCCGCTCCGGTCTTTCCCACCGAACCGGCAATCACGAGCAGATGGCCATAATCTCCCTTATGGGTGTCCGGACGTCTGGGGACGGAGAGGAACTGCCGGATGTCCTCCTCCTCAAGCAGATGAGCCTGAATCTTCTCCTCTTCCACCAGATTTTTTGGAATGCCAATGTCGATCACTTTCAGTGTTCCGGCATAATCCGTTCCCGGCGAAAGAAGGAGTCCGATTTTGGGCAAGCCGAAGGTGACGGTAAGGGTGGCCCGCACCGCTGTCCCGAGCGGTTTGCCCGTGTTGGCATTCAGGCCGGAGGGAATGTCAATGGAGACAATGGGCTTCTGAAGGGTATTGAGATGGTCAATGACCTCCCTGTAATAACCTCGCACCTCGGCGTCGAGGCCTGTCCCGAAAATGGCATCGATCAGGAGATCTGCTTTCTCCACATCCCTCTTCACTTTCTGATAATCCTTTGTGGAAGGAACCGGGATGATCTCTCCCTTCATGCGGTGGAGAATGTAATGGTTCGTTTCCGCATCCCCTCTGAGCGACTTCGGATCGGTCAGAAGGATGACCTTGACCGGTATCCTCCGATTCATCAGGTGCCTGGCGATCACAAAACCGTCTCCTCCGTTGTTTCCTTTTCCGGCGATGATCACCACCCTCTTTTTCCGGAGGTCAGGGAAAGAGGCCAGAATGGTCTCTGCGGCTCCCCTGCCTGCGTTCTCCATCAGGAGGATTCCCGGAATCCGGTAGGTTTCGATTGCCTTACGATCCAGTTCCTGCATCTGTTCAGCGGTCGCTACTTTCATCGTCTTTCCTCTCTAATAGGACATGCGCCACGGCGAATGGTCGGTCGTGGGAAAGGGTGAGAAAGGTCTTCTCGATCCGATGGGTTTGAAGAACCTCTCTGGCTCTTCGATGGAGGGAGAGCAGGGGTTTTCCCATGGGATCGTTCTCCACCTCGATATCCGTCCACTGAATTCCATTTCGAAGCCCTGAGCCGATTGCCTTTAAAAACGCCTCCTTCGCGGCGAACCGGATGGCGAAACATTCCGGGGGACGCGACATTCGTTGACACCGGGAGATTTCCCGCTCCGTATAAACCCGTTCCAGGAAGCGGTCTCCCCAGCGTTCCATCAATCCATTAATCCGTTCAATGTTAACGATGTCGATGCCTGTGCCAATGATCATAAGTTCGGAGTAATGAGTTGGGAGTTCGGAGACTTAAATTAGAAGTCCCGGAGAATTGATTTTTGACTCCGAACTCCCAACTCCGAACTTATATTCATCGAATAAGCGCAATCATCTCTCTCACTGCCCGGTCCAGCCCCACCAGAACGGCGCGGGCGATGATGCTGTGCCCTATGTTGAGTTCCTCAATCTCCTTGACCTCTGCGATTCGCCGCACATTGACATAGTTAAGGCCGTGACCGGCGGCGATCCGCAGATTCCTCCGGCACGCCTCTCCCACCGCATCGAGAATCCTTTTTAATTCTTCATCAGCCCGGGCAGAGGTCTTTGCCTCGCAATAGTGACCGGTATGGATTTCAATGGCTTCTGCTTCAACTTCCTCAGAAGCCTTGATCTGATTCCTGTCGGGATCGACGAAAAGGCTGACAGGAATGTTTCCCCTTCGAAGCTGCTGGATCGCCTTTTTGAGGGAACGGAAGTTTTTTACGACATCGAGCCCTCCCTCAGTCGTTAACTCTTCTCTTTTCTCAGGGACCAGGGTGACGATGTCAGGTTTTGTCGCAAGGGCAATTCCGATCATCTCCTCTGTGGCGGCCATCTCAAGGTTGAGTTGGGTCTGGACGATTTCTCTCAGGATGCGGAGGTCCCGGTCCTGAATATGGCGCCGGTCCTCTCTCAGATGGCAGACAATGCCATCCGCGCCAGCTAGTTCGACGATGGATGCGGCTGTGCCAGGGTCCGGATAAGCCACTCCTCTTGCCTGCCTCACCGTAGCGACATGGTCAATATTGACTCCAAGCCTCGTCATGCTTCCTCCTGTTCCGAACGTAGAGGGTAGAAGGTGGAGTGTGGTTAAACCACCATCCACTCTCCTATTTTCCAAATCATCTGGCTCTACCTTTGTATGTTCTTAACTCATCATTCTTAACTCATAACTCACAACTCTAAACTCCTTACCCTTCTGCCCTCCGGATGGCATCGGCAACCGCGATTGCTCTCTTTGCCTGAAGGACATCGTGAGATCGGATGATATGGGCGCCGTTTAGAACGCCAATGGCAA
This sequence comes from Deltaproteobacteria bacterium, assembly GCA_018333535.1. Taxonomy (GTDB): domain Bacteria; phylum Desulfobacterota; class BSN033; order BSN033; family UBA1163; genus RBG-16-49-23. The sequence goes on from JAGXTA010000013.1 coordinate 5,873, forward strand.
TGCTTGAAAGGGTTCCTTCAAGCCGTTGGTCCGGTTGTGCATCGAGAATTTTCCCGATAAAACTTTTTCGGGAGGTCCCGAGGAGGATGGGTTTTCCAAGAATCCGGAATTCAGAAAGATGTTTGATAAGGAGGAGGTTATCCTCAAGGGTTTTCCCGAATCCGATTCCAGGGTCGACGACGATCTGTTCAGGAGCCACTCCGGCGGACTCCACTCGCCGGATACCCTCATTAAGATAGGCGATGATTTCAGAAAAAAGGGAGCCGTAGTGGACATCCTTCTGCATCGTCTCAGGCGTTCCACGAATATGCATCAGGACAACGGGGGTATTCTCTTTGGCTGCCACACGCGCAAGCTCGGGGTCAAAATGCAATCCACTGATGTCATTTATTATTTCAGCTCCTGCCTCGATGGCCCTGCGGGCCACTTCCGATTTATAGGTATCGATTGAGATGGGGACTTCCGTCTCCTTCGAAAGGGCCTCGATCACAGGAAGGACCCGGCGGAGCTCTTCCTCCAGCCCAAGCGGTTTTGAACCGGGCCTGGTCGACTCTCCTCCGATATCGATGATATCCGCTCCCTCTTCAACCATCTTCAACCCATGAGCAATGGCTTTGGTTTTATCGAAAAAGAGCCCGCCATCCGAAAAGGAATCCGGCGTGATGTTGAGGACTCCCATTAAAAGCGTTCTTTCTCCAAGGTGGAATGTCCGCCGACGACAGTGCAGGGTGAAATGGCTTTTAGAAATGTTCTGAAATGTGTCTCTTAAAGTCTGGCCGATTTGACGGAGATGGGGATAGGAATCCAGCTTTTGAATCAGTTTCTCAAATTGTTTTCGGCTTCCCATCAGAAGCCCATCTGTTGATTGGGCGCTGCAATCGAGCCCTCTACCGTCCAACGCAACGTCCCCTCCCAGAGAGAGCATCTCCTGCTTAAGGATGTTTGCGGTCCGGGGATCGATTCCTTCCACCTTGAGGTTGAAATGGAGGGTTTTTCCTCTCATCAATTCAATGCCGGTTGGATCCACCCCCACGGCTTCTATTTGCCGGATCGCATCCTTAAGGTCGGTGATATGGAGGCATCGAATCAGGTTCATTTCTGGTTCATTCGGCTTTTTAGTGGATTACACTAAACCGATCACCCTGAGGCTCTCGAAGGGTGATCAATCCGGAATCAGACTGCCTCATCCTTTATAATCCGTTCGATCTGGCTTCCGTCGAGAACCTCTTTTTCGAGGAGGGTGTTGGCCAAGCGATGAAGAACATCCATATTGGACTGGATGATCTCTTTCGCCTTTTCATAACTCCGGGTGACGATCGCCCTGATTTCTGCGTCGATCAATCGGGCTGTCTCTTCGCTGTAATCCCTGTGTTGAGTGATCTCCCTTCCGAGGAAGATCTGTTCCTCTTTCTGGCCGAAGGCCATGGGCCCTAACTTTTCGCTCATCCCCCATTCACAGACCATCTTTCTGGCGAGTTCGGTGGACCGCTCGATGTCATTGCCGGCGCCGGTCGTCTGGCTGTTTAAGACCAGTTCCTCCGCAACCCTCCCTCCCATCATGACAGTAATGTTGTTGAGGAGGTAATCCTTGGGGTAAGTATGTTTCTCATCGATGGGGATCTGCTGGGTAATTCCCAGGGCCCGGCCTCTCGGAATGATGGTGACCTTGTGAATGGGGTCTGTTCCTGGAATCATCCTGGCCACCAGGGTATGGCCTGCCTCATGAAAGGCTGTGATTCTTCGCTCTTCAAGGGGAATGATCATCGATTTTCGTTCCACGCCCATCAGAACCTTATCCTTCGCCTGTTCAAGGTCGGACATATCAACCCATTCCTTTCCGAGGCGGGCCGCCAGAAGGGCGGCCTCATTGACAAGGTTTTCAAGATCAGCCCCTGTAAATCCTGGGGTTCCTCTGGCAAGGAGGGATAGCGCGACATCATCGGCTAAAGGAGCCCGTTTGGTGTGGACCTTTAGGATTTCTTCTCTTCCCTTGACGTCAGGAACCGGGACAACGACCTGACGATCGAACCGGCCGGGTCTGAGGAGCGCCGGGTCCAGAACATCGGGCCGGTTGGTAGCGGCAATCAGGATGACCCCTTCGTTTGATTCAAAACCATCCATTTCCACAAGCAACTGGTTCAGGGTCTGTTCCCTCTCATCATGACCTCCGCCCAGCCCTGCTCCGCGGTGTCTTCCTACGGCATCGATCTCATCGATGAAGATGATGCAGGGCGCATTTCTCTTCCCCTGCAGGAAAAGGTCGCGAACACGCGAAGCGCCCACTCCCACGAACATCTCTACGAAATCGGAACCGCTGATGCTGAAGAAAGGAACATCGGCTTCGCCGGCAATCGCCCTTGCGAGAAGAGTTTTTCCAGTACCAGGGGCGCCGATGAGAAGAACGCCTTTGGGTATTCTTCCGCCCAGTTTGGTGAATTTCTTTGGGTCTCTCAGAAAGTCGATGATCTCCTCGAGTTCATCCTTGGCTTCTTCGATTCCGGCCACATTATCAAAAGTCACTTTATGCTGTTCTTTGGTCAGGATCTTCGCCTTGCTCTTTCCGAAAGAGAGGGCTTTCCCTCCGCCGATCTGCATTTGCCGCATGAAAAAGAGCCAGACACCGATGAGAATGATCATCGGAAACCAGGAGATGAGGATGTTCTGCCAAAGAGGGGACTCATCTTCCTTCTTGGCATTGATGGCAATCTTCTTTTCCCTGATGATTTTTATCATCTCGGGGTCTTCGGGCGCATAGGTTTTGAACCGTTTTCCCTCCGCGTCCCTCCAGATAATACTCCTGCCCTTTGTCTCAATATCGAGGACCCGATTACTTTCAACCGCATTGATGAAATCAGAATAATTTTTATCCGCAATTGTCTGGCGTGGTTTGCTGAAGAGGTTGAAGAGGAGAATCATGATGATGATAATAATTGACCAGAAAAGAAGGTTTTTATAGAGGGAATTCAAGCTATCCTCCTGCAAACTAAAAGAGCTGTGAAAAAACCTCTTTCCGCTCTTTTGATTACACAGATTTCAAAAAACGATTGAACAGATTTTTTTTCAATACGTTTCTAATCGTTGTAATCGTTTCATAATCCGTGTAATCAGAGATTTCTGCCTTTTTCTAGAAATCTCAATTTCAATTCAGACTAACATAATTCCTTTATCGATTCAATATACTGAACCAGGCGGGATGACCGTCAAAACAAAAAAATATTTCTAAATTACGCATCTAATTATTTGTAATTATTGGAGAATTATATGTTTCGGGCAGGAACGCCCCATTTTTTGCTTGCAAAAAGAGCCAAAAACCTATAAATTTCAATATAATTCTGGAATAATGGAATGTTGGAAAAATGGAATGGTGGGCTAATCTTCAATATTCCACTGTTCCATTATTCCATATTCCGGTATGTTTTAATATCAGGAGGATAGGTTTCCTATGTCGATCGACTTCTTAAAAAAATGCCCGCTTTTTGCCGGATTAAAGGACGAAGATCTGAAGGTCGTGAGGGCGATTGCCACGCTCCGGAAGGTCGGGAAAAGGGAGATTCTCTTCTCCGAGGGCGAAGAGGCAAAGGGATTCTATGTCATCCTCTCCGGAAAGGTGAAACTCTATAAGATTTCACCCGATGGCAAAGAGCAGATCCTCCACGTGGTCTCAGCGCCGGATTCCTTTGCCGAGGCCGCCCTTTTTCTCGAAAGGACCTACCCCGCCTTTGCCGAGCCATTGAGCGACAGTCAGCTCCTTTTTATTCCCAGGAGGGATTTTATTCAGTTGATTGAGAAGAATCCCCGGCTCAGCGTCAATATGATCGTTTCCCTTTCTCACTATCTGAGGCGGTTTGCCTCTCTGATCGAAGAGCTTTCATTGAAAGAGGTCTCCTCACGGATTGCAAAGTATCTGCTCGATCTCTCCATGAAGTTATCAAAAGAGGGGAAGAATCCAAAGGAGGTTGAACTCGATCTTAGCAAAACACAACTGGCCTTAAAGCTTGGAACGATCAGCGAAACCCTCTCCAGAACCCTGGCCAAGATGAAAATAAAGGGAATCATCGATGTAAGAAAGAATAGGATACTCATTCTTAATCGAGAGGCACTGGAAGAACTTTCATCAGGCCTGAAAATATGACCCAACCCCATATAATTAAAAGCCGCCCCCCCATCATTGTAAGATTATTTTAAAAAATAGCAGGGATTCATTAGAGGACAGAATTGTCTTAAAAAAGACAAACTGTCATTTATTTTTACTCTGAGATTCCAATTGGTTAGAAAAATTATAAAATATTCGGACAATTTGTACCAATTTGTTCTGCTTCCCTCTCGATCACCTATTGATAGCTCACATTAAAATTCCCCTTTAAAATCGAATAATTAAAAAATTTACCCAATTAAATTATTTTAGGTATGAAAATTGCTTAATTTAATGGCAAACATACTGATGAATTGGAAAGGAGATTTAAATGAACTCAATGGTTTTTGAACTGGCATCAGCAAATTTCATCACCATCTGCTTAATTGTTTTCGGGGCTTTTGGCATTTTGCGGATGGCTAAAACTTATCTCGAAAGTTAAATATCTGGGGAGGTTTCCTATGAATGCAAATCAGGCTTTAAGTATTTGTCAGGTTGAAGAGGAAGCGAGAAGGGTTGAGATCAATCCTAAAAGAGTGGCCGAGTGGGTATTGATCTTTACCAACATTTTCTTCGTCTCCTATTTTTTCGGCAGATTGCTCAAGATTTTTTAAAACCCGCCCGTTGAATTAAGGGCTTCAATCCCCAGCCTCCTTTAACCTCTAACCCGGAAGGGCGATCATCTCTGAGATTGAGATGGTCGCCCTTCTTTTTTTGTTCTCGAGGGCTTGGAGTGGATCATCCCAGCAATAGTAAAAGTCCAATCACCCTTCGAGAGCCTCAGGGTGATCGGCGCAGTGTTACTCAAAATAAAACTGGCGAAGTTTCTTTTTTAAGTTGAATTTTGAACCGATTTATTCTATTTGTAAGCCATCGGATTATTTTAATATAACCGGACTGGTGAAAATGATGAGATATCTTGCGGCGTGGTGGAAACTCTCGAGAGTTCCTTTTCTTTCGGTCGGGGTGTTTCCTCTGGTTCTGGGATTTGTTCTCGCATGGCGATGGGGTTACCGGGGCCCTTTCGGACTCTACCTCCTCGCAATAGTAACTGTCGTTCTCATCATGTGGATGACCTATTATTTAGGCGAATGGAATGACCTGGGGGGTGATCGGATTAATCAAGAGTTTAACCAGTTTTCAGGCGGATCGAGAATACTGGCGGAGGGAGTTCTTCCGGCATGGGTTTCACTCATTCTCGGATACGGGTGCTTTGCAGGAGGAATCCTGTCCGGCCTTTATCTCTATCTCCAATATCAAACCGGTCCCTGGACCCTGATCCTTGGCGGAATTGGAATCTTCTCCGGTTTTTTCTATTCAGGAAAACCTTTTCGATGGGCCTACCGGGGAATGGGAGAAGTCCTCATCGGGTTCTGTTATGGCTGGCTTCCGATTGCAACAGGATTTTATCTCTTTGCCGGTTTCTTCAGTCATCAGGTCTTTTGGCTTTCCATTCCAGTGGGATTATCGATCTTCAATGTGATCTTGATCAATGAGTTTCCTGACGAGGAAGCGGACCGCACCATCGGCAAAAGAAATCTGGTGGTACGGTTCGGAAAGGAGAGGATGATCGACCTCTATATGGGGTTCTCCATTTTAACCGGCCTCTTCTTCATTAAGATTCTGATGATGTTCGGTAGATACCCCTGGCTATTTGTCCTTTCAGCCCTACCGATCCTGCTCATCTTGTGGAATCTCGTTATGGCCTGGCACGAAGCCTATCGTGAGACAAAGAGGCTTGAGCTTCTCTGCAGGAATACCCTTTTGGTCAATCTTTCAGTGACCATGATCCTAACCCTTCAACAGACATTATCCCCATAATCCTTATCTGTAAGGGGAGAAGAAGAATATTTAAGCGGGAGGTAAGATTGGAAGAGATTCAGTCCCTTATTGAGAAAGTAAAATCTGATCTTAAAGAGGAAAGACCGGAAGGGGAGATCGTTCAATCGCTTCTTCCGATCATGGAAGAGGGTTCGGAGATGGCCGGGCAGGTCGTTGAAGAGTTGGGAAATATTTCTCACCCGCTGGTTGGCCGTGTCCTCCAGCATTTACTCGAGAACCCGTGTGACAAAAAAATCCGGAAGATGATCAAGAGATCGCTCTACCGAATGAAGAGCAAAGGAATCGCTGTCGAAGAGGTCTTGCCGGAAAAGGAAGGTCCAGTGTTTCGGCCTTTGCAAGCAGAGCCCCCTCGGGGATTCGGAGGCCCTTTTGATTTCCTCGGTCGAAGATTCCTGATGCTCAATGTTCCCCATATCAGACGGGGGTTGACCGTAATGCAGGGGATTGTCGGTGATATGGAGGGGCTGGTCGATTTCTCCGGAGGAGAGATGCCCCGTAAAAGATTCAAAGAATTTTTCGAGGAGGTTCAGAGAGGGGGCCCCTTTCCCCTCATGGAGATGGAACCATCCTATGTGGGATTCCTCTTCGCTGAAGCCAACCGGCTAACCCTTGATGAAGGGAGGACTCCTCTCCAGGAGTATCTCCGGTTAAAAAAGGAGGTCGAAGGCATCAAGAAGGAGTATGAGAAATCTCCGGCCTATTCCTGCATCCAGGAGGACGAGATCGAAGGGAACGACAGGCTTTTAGGAAAGGGAGGCGATCTCCTGAAAACCGACTTATTTGATGCCTGGAGAATAAAAGAGGAAGAGATCCGGCCCTATGCGGATGAGGTATGGGAGGCGGAAGAATCGAAACTGATCCTCAACCAGGCGCAGAAGGAGGCGAGGTTTCAGGAGATCTATCAAAGGGCGCTTTCCGACCTCTTCCCGGAAGAGAAAAGGATTCTTTACCGGAGGAGAATGGAGGAGATGGCATACTATCTTTTCAGATCGGGAAAAGAGGAAGAGGCAAGGGTTTCCTTAGCGGTTGCCGTCGATCTTAAAAAGGTTCCAAATGTGATCCAACCCAATCCTTTTCTTTTTCAATTAGTGGTTAAATCGATCTTCGGACTTCTGTCAGAAGCCTATGAAAAGAAGAAACAGGAGTTCTCTCTGATCAGGAAGCCGTAATTCAATTGCGGAATTCGGAGTTTGGATTTCGGATTTTATTCCGCAATCTGCATTCCGAAATAGGAAGGGAAGCGGAAGGATGAAGAAGTGGTGTGTCATCGCAGGAATCGTTGCCATCCTTTTGGCGGGAGGCTACCTCGTCCTCTCCTTCTATGCCGTGAAATTTATTCAGGTGCAGGTTCAAAAGGCGATTGGACCCGGATTCACCATCGCTCAGATCAAGGTCAAGGCAACCCACCTCTCCATCAATGGAATCCGATTTGAGGATTCAGGAACAAAGCAGAAGTTCCTCCGGATTGAAGAGACGAAGATTTATCCTGATCTCCTTCCATTTTTAAAAAGGAGATTACAGATCCGGGAATTAGTCATCCTAAGCCCCTCCTTCTTTTTCCATCGAACCCGAGAAGGGGTCTTTATCGGTCCCTGGGTATCCATTAAAAAAGAAGAGAAGAGCGGAGAGGCCCCTGGCAAGGAAGAGAAAAAGGAAGGGGAGGCCATTTCTATTAAGATTAACCGTCTCCGGATCGAGAAGGGAGCCATTGATTTCGATGATATGAAGGCGGGTGAGACTCCCGGACAGATCAGATTGAGGGAGGTCGATCTGGAAATCAAGAATATCGAATATCCTATTGTCTCCTCCCGATCTCCCATTGAATTAAAAGGAATGATGAAGGGGAAGACGAAAGAAGGGGAGATTGTTTCGAAGGGGTGGATCGACCTCAAGACCTCGGATATGGAAACCTCTTTAAAAATTCGGGAGGTTGAGTTGAAGGTCTTCGAACCTTACTACCGGAAGAGGGTTTCGGCGGAGATTGAGTCCGGGCATTTGAATATGGACGCCCATATTGCGATAAAGAAGAGCGTGATTGATGTCCCCGGGAAACTGGAGTTGGCTGATCTTCGTGTGAAAGAAGAAGGGACGATCTTTTATATTCCTGCGAAAACGCTTCTCTCTCGCCTGAAGGATAAAGGGAACCGTGTGGAGGTTCAATTTCATGTGAAGGGGAATTTGGATGATCCCCGGTTTAAACTGCAGGAAACTTTCCTGATGCGAATTGGAATTGGACTGGCTGAAGCCATAGGACTTCCGATCAAAGCAGTAGAGGCCGGAGGATTAGAAGAAGGGGTGGGGTTGTTTGAGGAACTGTTTAAGAAAAAGGAGAAGAGGAGATGAGTGGCCACGATAACCTTATTTCAGATTTGCGGTTAGGGATTTTTGATTTTTATTTAAGCAGGGCGAGGCTCAACCAGGGGACATAGGTGATGATGGCAAGGGCGATCAGGAGGATGACCATAAAAGGGAGAGAGGCCAGAATGAGACTAAACATCGGCTTGTCAAAACGGAGGCTGGAGATAAAAAGATTCATCCCTACCGGAGGGGTCGAAGCTCCGATCTGGAGATTGGCGAGAAAAATGATTCCGAGGTGAACGGGATGGATCCCATAGGCACTGGCGATCGGAGTGATGAGGGGGACGACGATGGTCAACGCCGAGAAAATATCCATGATACAACCCACTGCCAGGAGAAAAATGTTTAACATCACGAGGAAGAGAAAAGGGCTGCTGATGTGGGCTTTAATCAATTCCATTAACTTCATAGGAACTTCCGCGTCGATTAAATAGTTGGTCAGGCCGAGGGCTGAACCCAGGATGATCAGGATTCCACCTACCAGGACCATGCTTTTCCGCATCACCTGAGGGAGTTCTCTCCATTTGATATCCCTGTGGATGACCATCTCGACGAGGAGGACATAGAAGGCTGTGATGGCAGCCGCCTCGCTGACGGCAAAATATCCGCTGTAGATCCCGCCAAAAACAATGAGGGGAAGGGGAAGCTCCCAGATCATTTCCCTTGATGCCTTCCCTATCTCGGAGAATTTGAACCTGGTGCGTGGAACCTCTGTGGCGACAGCCTTCTGAATGCTGAAGATAGAGAGTAAGACCACCAGGAGAATGCCCGGCAGGAGGCCTGCGAGAAAAAGCTCGTCGATCTTCACCTTCGCCACAATGGCATAGATGATCAGCGGAAGGCTGGGCGGAAAGAGAACCCCCAGTGTCCCTGAATTGGTTACCAGCCCGAGAGAGAACTTACCCGGGTATTTCCCCCGTAATAATGCCGGGTAAAGGATACCTCCCATCGCAATGATCGTCAGACCTGTGGCACCGGTCAGGGCAGTGAAAATGGCGCAGGTGACGAGGGTGATGATCGAAAGCCCTCCGGGCAGCCAACCCAGGATGGCATCGGTTAACCGGATTAGCCTTCTGGGAGCCCCGCTCTCCGAAAGAAGATAGCCGGCAAAGGTGAAGAGGGGGATGGCGAGAAGGATGGGGGTGGTGGCAATTCGATGCATTTCAATGATCATGGCTGAAGAATCGATCTGGTTAGAGAAGAGCAGATAGAGCGTCAGAGCGGAGATGACCGTGAAGAGGGGCGCTCCGAGAAGCATCAGAAGAAAGACGATAGCGATCAGCAGGAAGGTCATCTCTCTTTTTCCCGTTCATCCATTATTCCAAACTTTCCGACCCCGGAAAGAGTCTTCAGAAAATGGAGGCCAAACCGGAAGGTCATCAGGCCAAAGGTGACAGGGAGGATCGTCGCTGGAATCCAGGTTGGAATATTCAATAAGGTCACATTTCCCATCTGAGCTTCGTGTTTAATAAATTTCAATGCGGCGTAAGCCAGAAGCCCGCAAATCAGGAAAGAGAAGAGGTGGGTACATCTCCCGGCAAGATTTTTTCCGGCAAAGGGCAACCAGCGCGAAGCCACATCGATGTTGATATGTTTTCCTTCCTTTGTGGCGATGGCCGCCCCGATAAACCCTATCCAGAGGACGAGGTTTCTTAAGAGCGTATCTCCCCAGGATAGCCCTGTTACAAATAGATTCCGGAGGATGATCTGGAGGAAGGCGATGAGGATCATGAGACTCAGCGAGGTAACGAGGAGGATTTGTTCGACCCGGTTTATCGTATCATCCAGCCGCTCCAACCGATCCATCATTTCCCCCCTGACCGATAATTTTCAAGGAAGGAAGCGACCTCATCATACACTTTTTGGGAAAAAGTTTGGCCGGCGAAGCGGACCATGGCTTTATTCGACAGGCTTTTGAATTCTTCCACCTGGCTGCTGGAAGGGGTGATGATCTTGACTCCGTGTTTTGCCATGACCTTGATCGCCTCGCGATTTTCATTCCGGGTCACGGCCTTCAACTGATCCAGATGAATCGGAAAACTTTCGAGAAGGATATTCTGAAAAGATGACGGGATCTGTTTGAAAATTTCTTTTTTAACAATGACTGCGCCTGCGAGATAGGACAGAGGAACATCGGACATATATTTGATTTTAGTGAACCACTGGAGGAGAATGGCACCCGAGGGGGGGGTATAGACGACATTGACGAGTCCGGTCTGAAGACCTACCATCACATCAGGGACCGTAAGGGGAATGGCTTTTACCCCGGCCTCGTCGAAGATGGCTTTGGCCATCGGCGATTCTTCCCAGGTCCAGACCTTTGCCTTTTTGAGATCGGCCACACTGGCAACCGGGAGGGTGGACATGAGATGGACGAATCCCGCTTCAGACCATCCTAAAAAGATATATCCGTTGTCTTCAAAGCCTTTTCTGAAAAAGGAGTCCATTTTTTTTAAAATGGCATCCACCTCTTCATACTTCTGGAAGAGAAAAGGGATCTGTAAGACATCGATCTCCTTGAAGAGCGTGGAGAGTCCGCCCGAGGTGAGGGCCACGCCCTGAATCTGGCCAATCTTCATCTTCCGGAGCATGTCCATCTCATCGCCTAACACCCCGTCAGAATAAATTTTAAACTGGACTCTGTTTTCCGTCTTTTTCATCACTTCGGCGTTCAGGGTGTTGATGGTCTTGATCCAGGGGCTTCCCTGCGGGGCGAGAGTGGCTATCTTAATGACCATGTTTTTCTCTGCTCCATGGGCTGGTGGAATGGGGAATAGAAAAAAGAGCAGACCTAGTCCCAGAATTTTTATCACGGTTTGTCTGTTCTTGCCCATACCTTCTCCTATTCAAAATATTCTTCTATCCGGTCGAACAATTCTTTTGCCTTTTTCTTTGCCACGGCGTTGAGAAGCGTTAAGTCAGGGGAGATATCGACCGGGGTTTTCAGAACGGTTTCAAGGTTTGAGATGAAGAGGTCTTTGTCCCGGGCCTGTCGCCCGTAATAATTTGCATAATAGACATGGGCCAACAGAAACTTTTCGTGGCTGAAATGGATCGCCTTCAAAAAATGGTTCTGGGCCCTTTTAAGGTCGCCGCCAGCTATTTTAGGTCTGGAGGCGAACCAGATTCCCATGAAAAGATGGGCGCCCCCATAATAGAATTGCTCATCGATCTCCAGAACCCGCTGCATCATCCATTCCACCCTGGGGAGTTCCGCCATGGCCTCCATGGAATCGAGATTTAAACTTATCCAGTTTGCCCAGCAGGTTGCGCCCCAGAAAAGATAAGGAAGGTCTTTTTTCCCAAGGTCCTTCAAACCCTTCTTGAAATCGTCAAGCGGTCTGTCAGCGGCATTTCGGAACCCTCTGGCCTCCAGTGATCGGAGTCCATATTGCTTTGCCTTCGCAAAAAGCAGGCCCGCATACTCCTTGTCCTGTTCCTCTATAAAAACCGAAGCGAAGGAAGAATATCCCTGGGCCGCCGCGACTAATAATCCCGGATTGTCCGGCAGGGCCTCGACCATGCCATCCATCAACATCAGATAGGCAGGCATCCCCTCACGGATCACTCTCAGATCGGATTGTTTATAGGAGGATTTTGCCACCTCTTCCAATAATGTTGCGGCGGCACCAACGGTCAGCTTCTTGCTTGGAAGACAAGCCACTGGAAAGGAGAGAAGAAACAGAATAAGGATGATCCAGCTCAGAGAAGCATTCATCTGTTATCCCTCGAGACCTAAAAACATCTTCAAGGGCTATTATCCAAATTTATATTTCTAAATCGGGAGTATGTCAACCCATTTTAGATAATTTTAGATAATGAATAAATCTTCAAATGGCAAAACCTTGTTTCAACCTCCCAGGTTCTCAGGAGGAGAACAATGGCTTGACAAAAGAGAGGACAATCGATAATAGAATAGCAGAACATTCGAAGAGGGGGGATCGATTTGGGGAATTATAGGAAGCGGGTAGTGATCACTGGAATCGGGCCTGTTACACCGGTGGGGATCGGGAAAGAGGCCTACTGGGAGAGTCTGGTTCAAGGGAAATCCTCTTTCAAGCGGATCGAGTTTCCAGGTCGTGACATGAATCAGTACCGGTGCCAGATCGCTGCGCCCATTGAAGGATTCGATCTGGGTCAATATGTGGAGAGATCGAAGCATTCGAAATATTTTGGTAAGACCTCCCAGTATGCCGTTGCTGCGACAAGGATTGCTCTTGAGGATGCGGGCATTCAGTTTGAAAGAAATGATGCGGGGACGAAAAACCCCCATGAGCAAAAAAGTGAATACCAACTGAGGGGGATTGATCCCTTCCGCATTGGAGTGATCCTTGGAGTGAGCGTGGAATCCATGGAGATCTTGGAACGTTATCACGAGCGTTTTTTAGCGAGAGGGACCAGAGGAATTTCTCCTTTTGCACTTCCCAATATCTACCTGAGCGCCATCACCTCCCATGTCGCGCAATATTTCACGATCAGAGGAACTTCGTTTGCTCTTTCAACCGCCTGCGCCTCTGCCACGCATGCCATGAGCAATAGTTTTCTTCAGATTCAGGGAGGGATGGAAGATGTCGTGGTGACCGGAGGGTCGGATGCCTGTCTGACCCCCTATGTCTTCGGAGGGTTCGATGTGCTGAGAGCGATGTCGACGAGGAATGATAATCCTCAACGGGCGTGCCGGCCCTTTGACAAAGAGAGAGACGGTTTTGTCATGGCCGAGGGAGCAGGGGTGCTCGTTTTTGAGGAACTGGAACATGCCAGGAGAAGAGGGGCACGAGTCTATGGGGAGGTAGCGGGATTCGGGATGACGGCTGATGCCTTTCACCTCACCGAGCCCGATCCGGATGGAAAAGCCCTTGGCAGGGCGGTCAGAAATGGACTTGAAACTGCCGGAGTTCATCCGGATGAGGTCGATTATATCAATCCCCATGGGACCTCTACTCCCCTGAACGATAAGGTGGAGACGAGGATGATCAAAGAGGTCTTCGGGAAGAAGGCATATGATATTCCCATCAGTTCCACCAAATCGGTTACAGGCCATATGATGGGAGCCGCAGGAGGTGTGGAAGCGATTGCCGTGGTTCTAACCATCGAAAAGGGAATCATCCATCCCACCCTCAATTATGAATTTCCGGATCCGGAATGCGACCTCGACTATGTCCCCAATGAGGCCAGAAAGAAAGAAGTGAGAACATGCCTCTCGATCTCCGCAGGCTTCGGAGGGGTCAACAGCGCCATCCTGATAAAGAAGTTTGAGGATTCTCGCTCTTCTTGATCCTGCCTCCCTTTCTTCAATGATTGACACTTCTGACAGAAGTTATATAATATTGACATTCTCACTTAGAAAATAACTTCTTAAAATCCCTCCCCTGCCTTCGCCGAAGCGGCTTCGCGCAGGCAGGCCGCCTCCCTTTGCCAAAGGGAGGTGTAATCATCCCCCTTTGGAAAACTGATCGTGTCCCATAAGTTGGGGGGCTGGACACAAGGGGAGAACTGTGTTATAGATAGGCCGTGCGGATATGCGGCCAGGAGTTTAGCGACGAAATTTGTGACCGAATCCGGGCTACCATTGAATCGGAGCCGACGATATCGCGTCGGGCATTGTCGTTGCGCGTCTGCCAGTGGCTCAACTGGAAGAGTCCCAATGGCAAGCCGAAG
>JAGXTA010000014.1 GCA_018333535.1 Deltaproteobacteria bacterium
GGGATCTCTGGCATTATACCCGGAAAGGATGGGCTTCTGCTCATTTCAAGCGGTGGTATTTTTGGGCAACCCATTCGAGACTGGAGCCCGTCATCAAGGCAGCTCGAACGTTCCATCGTCACCTTCAAAATGTGCTTACGTACTTTAGGCATCGAGTAACCAATGCTGTCTGTGAGGGGGTTAATTCCAAGATCCAGACCATCATCAAGATGGCCTATGGATTTAGGAATCGGGATCATCTTAAGACAGCCATTTACTTCCATTGTGGAGGCTTAGACCTTTACCCGGGTACCCATTAAAAACCCGGAAGAATCAGAAAATTACAAAAAGTTGACCTTGGCCATAAAACACTTAACTTTTAGAAGACACCTTTAGAACAACCATTATGGAGTAATATATGGATGCAATTCTTAAATTTCAGGGGCTGCTTGAAAAGCTTTTTCAATTCGATGCGTCTGACCTGGATTTCGGTATTTATAGGATTCTGAATTTCAAGAGGGATCAGATCAGAAAATTCATTCGTGAGGATCTGAAAGATACCGTCGAGAAGGTCTTTGCAGTACACAAAGATGAGAGGCTGGACAACATTGGGCTTCAATTGGAGGATGCAAAACAGAAGGTAATACAGACCCTTGGGACGGCCGCCATTCTTGCCACAGGGGAATTGAAGGACGATTTTAAGGGAACACCCGTCGGGAGGGACTACCTCGCCATTAAAGCCCAAAAGGAAGAAGCGGAAACCATTGACGAGATCAAGCTTCAGGTCTTCAACGATCTTTATAATTTCTTTGCCCGTTATTATGAGGAAGGGGATTTCGTTCCCCAATACCGCTATTCCATCAAGAATCACAAGTATGCCATTCCCTATAATGGCGAGGAAGTGAAGCTCTACTGGGCAAACTGCGACCAATATTATACGAAGACAGGCATCCTCTTTCGCGACTATGCCTTTTTCACGGACGCCGGCAAGACCTTCAAGATTATCTTCCGCACGGTTGCGGCAAAAGAGGAACTTGGCTCAAACAAGGCAACGAAGGCCCGGTTTTTTGTTCTGGATGACAATAGCCCGTGGGAAATAAAAGCTGGAAAAAGTCTCATTATCCGCCTTCAATACCGTGAACTTAATAGCGGCGAAGTCAAAAAATACGGGGTTGAGGGTGGCAGCAATACATCCAGGCAGGAAAAGATAAACAGCAAAATCCATGAATCCGTTATCGATGAAATGAAAGACCCCACCCTCAAAGCTTTTCTGGGCGGACCATACAAGAATGATAAACCGCTTCTCCTTTATCAACTTGGACGCTTTACCGCAAAGAATACCAAAGACTATTTCATCCATAAAAACCTGAAGAGATTCCTTTCGGAACAATTGGATTACTTCATCAAGGCTGAGGTCATTTCTCTTGAAACCCTGGAGAAGGAGCGGTTCTTCGACAAGCACATCACAAGGGCAAAAGTCGTTAGAGAGATTGGAGAAAAGATCATCGATTTCCTTTCCCAGATCGAGGATTTTCAGAAAAGTCTCTGGGAGAAGAAAAAGTTTGTTCTAAAGACGGAATATGTCATTACCACGGATCTCGTCCCCGAGGACTCCCACGCAGAGATTTTGAAGAACAAATCACAGATACAGGAGTGGAAGGACCTGGGATTTATTGAAAGTGTCATTCCTGCGAAAGCAGGAATCCAGAATAAGAAATTCCCCATTGATACAAAACATTTCCCTGGGGAATTCAAAGAAAGGCTGCTGGAACGGCTCACGGAAAGCGCAGACCTGGACGATCTTCTCGACGGGGTGCTGATCAAAAGCGAGAACTGGCAGGCGCTAAATCTGTTACAGGGGAAGTATAGAGAAAAGGTGAAATGCATTTATATCGACCCACCTTACAATACCAATGCCTCGGAGATTCTCTATAAAAACAACTATAAGCACTCGAGTTGGCTTTCATTAATGCATGACAGAATGTTGCTAGGCAAATATTTTCTCTGTAATTCAGGACTTCAATGTACCACAGTTGACGACATGGAGTTCCATAGGCTCCGAGAGAACATCAATGCAGTCTTTGGAGATGAAAACATTGTCGGTGTTGTTGCCATAAAAAGCAATCCGTCTGGGCGTTCTACTGTAAAAGGCTTCTCAATCGCTCATGAGTATGCCATCTTTTCCTCTTCAACAGGCGTTGCTGGTATTGGTATGATTCCTAGAACAGAACACCAGATAGCTCAATACAAGGAGAAAGATACCTTTGGCTATTTCCAGTGGCGCAATTTTATGAGGTCTGGTGGCGCCAACGATTTTAGAACTGCACGCCCCAAGCTGCATTACCCAATGGTCGCACGTTGTGGGAAAATTGTCATACCCAAGATGCAGTGGAGTAAGCAGACTATACGCTGGGAGCTATTGGAAAAGATAGAGTTAGATGACGAGATTATCTTACCGGTGTCTAATGGCGTTGATTACACATGGCGGCTAGGTGTCGAGTCACTCACAAAACGCATGGATGAAGTGCGCCTCAGGACCTTGAGCGGCGGAAAGAAAATCGTTGAAATAAAGTTCCGAATAGATGAAGAGGGTGTATTGCCTAAGACGGTTTGGGACGATAAACAAGTCAATGCCACAGCATATGGCACCACAGTGCTCCGCAATCTAATGGGCGTATCTCAGGCATTTTCTTTTCCAAAGTCTGTGTATGCAGTGCAACGGTGTATACAGGTCTGTGGAACCGAGGAGAACGATTGGGTTTTAGACTATTTTGGTGGCTCAGGCACTACTGGCCATGCCATAATAAATCTCAATAGACAAGATAGTGGCAAACGGAAATATATTCTTGTAGAGATGGGGGATTGGTTTGAGGCAGTACTCTTGCCCCGCATTAAAAAGATTGTTTTCTCTGATGATTGGAAAGACGGAAAACCTCAAAACATTAACGGCATTAGCCATTTCATCAAATACCAATATCTTGAACAATACGAAGATGCCCTTGACAACCTTGAACTCATGCCCGACAAAATCGCCCGGGGTCTCTTCGGTGATGATTATCTGCTCAAATACTTTCTGGATTTCGAGACCAAAGACAACCCCAGTTTACTCAACATAGAGCATCTCAAGAAACCTTTCTCTTATAAGCTCAAGGTGAATCTGGAGGAGGTGGGTGAACACCAGGAGGTGATCGTGGATATACCCGAAACCTTTCATTATCTCCTTGGGTTCAAGATGAATAAGGTGAAGGTTCGGAAGAACAAGGGCAAGAAATATCTTTTTACCCTTGGCGAGAAAGAAAACCGGACCATTGCCGTTGTCTGGCGGGAGTATGATGATGATTGGACGCAGGTAGATTTCAAAAGAGACAAGGATTTTATTATTGAAGAGCTCGGCCCCTGGTCACCCCAGATCGTCTATGTGAACGGACAGAGCGTCCTCACCCCAACATTCGGTGATCATGTTGTCGAGATTCGTTCCATCGAGCCCGAATTCAAGGCGTTGATGGTGAATTCTTTATGAGTATCAATTTATTAACAGTCTCATAATTGAATTGATATGAGCATTGGAAAATCTCCCCTCCCCCTCTTTGCCCTCCGGGCCAGAGGCCCTATGGGCCGGCGGCCAAAGAGGGGTAATTCCTCCCTTCTGAAAAGGGAGGAGAAACATTCCCCCCTTTTGACTCGCCGCGCGTGCGCTGGCGCAGCGGGCAAAGGGGGATAATAATAAGTTCTCCCCTTTGGCAAAGGGGAGTTAGAGGGGATTTTGTCAAAATATTTTCACTCGATTGGAGTGTTATTAAGAATCTCAAAATAGTCTATACATGGCGGCCAGCAATACAAAGACTCATAACCCCACCTAACCTCCCCTTAATTTAAGGGGAGGGACATCCCCCCTCTTAAATTAAGAGGGGGAAAGGGGGAGTTAATACTTCTATGAAGATTGAAAAATATCTCGTTCTCAATAAATACCTTCTTTCGCTGTTTGGCGTTGCCGAGGTCAGGGATTTACAGAAAGAGCTGGCGGAGAAGCCCGTGGGTTATGACTCTGACGGGAGAAGTTATTTTGTCAATGTGCTTCGTTCCCTGGATGGCCTGCAAAGGGTTAAATTATCCGAGGAGATACTTCTCCACTACGATGGGAACATCCGTGGTTACGTGGCGAGAATCAATGCCAGACGGGAACCCAAGATTATCCTGAAATACTTCCAGTACCTGGCCGTCCTTTTCGCTGAGATTTATCTCGACGAACTAAAGAACAGAAAAATCGGGTTATTGAGTGATCTGAATACATTTCTCGACAGTTATTGTCGTGAAAACGATCTTGGCGACCGAATCGGCAATTTCACCGAAGATGACCTGAGAAAGCTTGCCTTCTGGATGGCAACGGGGTCCGGTAAGACTCTGCTGCTTCATATCAATTATCACCAGTTCCTTCGCTATAAACTATTTTCTCCCGATAATATCATCCTGATCACACCTAACGAAGGCCTTTCCAGGCAGCATTTAGAAGAGCTTCAAAAAAGCGGCATCCCGTGCAGACTCTACGGCGGTAATTTGAGCAATGTGGGCCTCCTGCCGGGTGAGAAAGGGATGTTGATCCTGGAGATGACGAAGCTGGTAGAAGAGAAAAAAGGAGGAGGAGTGACCCTTCCCGTAGAAGTTTTTGAGGGGCAGAACCTTCTTTTTGTGGATGAGGGGCATAAGGGGAAGAAATCAGAGGAGCAGAAGTGGGCCAAGCTAAGAAACAGGGTCGCAGAGAACGGCTTTGTTTTCGAATACAGCGCCACCTTCGGACAGATCCTGACTGAAAGTAATCGAGAGACACTCGTGGAATATGCGAAGGCCATCGTCTTTGATTATTCATACAGATACTTTTACCTCGACGGCTATGGGAAGGATTTTTCCGTGCTCAATGTCAAACCAGGTAATCTAAATCAGCAGCAGTTTCAGGAAACGATGTTCGTCGCTAATCTCCTGGCCTTTTACCAGCAATACCTTGCCTATGAAGACAATCGATTGCTTGCCCAGGAGCACAATCTTGAAAAACCCCTCTGGATTTTTGTTGGGACCACTGTCAACGAAGAGGAATCGGACGTCCTTCAGATCATCGAATTATTCCGGAGGGTCCTGCATGATGAAGGCTGGGTGCGTAAACAAGCGAAGATCATCCTTGATGGCCGCTCAGGGTTGAAAAATGAAGATGATGAAGATGCCCTGGCGGGCGAATTTGAATACATCCGGCAAGTGGGCTTCGATCTCGATGACTTATATCGAAGGGTATTCGGCGGCAAAGGGCGCTTTGGTGTACACGAAATCAGAAATGCGGACGGCGAGCTGGCTTTGAAAGTTGGTGAAAACCAATATTTCGGTGTGGTTAACATCGGCATCGTCTCGAATGTGAAAAAGGAGCTTGAAAAGAAGGGCATTGGCATCGAGGTAAATGCTGTTAGTGGATCACTTTTCGATTCGATCAAGCGGGAGACTTCTCCGATCAATGTGCTCATTGGTTCAAAGAAGTTCATCGAGGGATGGGATACGTGGCGAGTCTCCAGTATGGGACTCTTGAATATCGGGACAGGTCAGGGACCGCAGATTATCCAGTTGTTTGGCCGGGGAATCCGTATAAAGGGACGAGGCTATTCCCTCAAAAGAAGTGGAGGTAAAGGCCCGGTTCATTTCCTTGAGACGCTGAATATCTATGGCATCAAGGCGGATTATCTCAGCCGGTTTCTGGAAGCCATCAAGAAAGAAGAGGTTGAATTCGAGAGCATCGATATCCCTGTTAAGGTGCAACATGAGAAAAAATGGGGGCAGCTTTACTATCTCTCGAAGGATCAGACGAAGAAGTTTGAGGAAGAGGTGGTCCTCCCCCTGGAGATTGACAAGAGGCTTTTTGTGTCCCTCGACCTTACGCCAAAAGTCATGATGTTTACCGGAAAGGACAGGGAAAAAGACGGGGGTGTGAAGATTCAGCAGGTTCAAGCGGAGAAGACGAAGGAGTTTTTGCCGGAAAATATTTTAGAGCTCCTCAACTGGCCGCGGATTTTAGCTGAATTGCAGGAATTCAAGGCATCGAGGGAGTATTGGAATCTTGTCATTAGTAAGGATAGACTTAAACACATCCTGCTGTCGGACCGATATACAATTCTTGTGCTTGGTGAGTCGCTAAATATAAAAACAAAAGAAGATCTGAACCGCATGGAGGATATTGCGATTCAGGTTTTGAAAAAGTATATGGAGCAGTTCTACAAGCATCATGCCAAACGGTATGAATCAAGGAATATTCGGTACGATATGGTCACGCGGCAAACAGTGTTGCCCCTTTTTGTAAAGGAGGGGAATCAGTATGCCTATACGGTTCAGATAGACAAGAGGGAAAAGAAGCTCATTGAAGAGGTTAAAAGGCTTGTTAAGGATCTGGACAAGCTATTCAAGCAGGCGGAAAAACCTCTTCCACGGGTCTATTTTGACCGTCATTTGTATCTGCCTATCCTGCTTAGCAGCAAAAAGATCGATAAAATATCTCCGGCAGGGCTGGAAGAGAGTGAAAAAGAGTTCATCGCACATTTCAAACAATACCTGGAAAACAATAAAGATAAACTTGGGGCTTATGAAATCTATCTGCTGCGGAATTTCCCAAAGGTGGGCGTGGGGTTTTTCAATCTCAGCGGCTTCTACCCTGATTTCATCATGTGGGTGAAGAATGGAAAACGTCAGCAGATTGTCTTCTTAGATCCCAAAGGTATGGAACATATCAATAGACTGGATCATGAAAAGGTTCAACTGTTCAAGGGCATCAAGAGTTTGGAAAGCGATCTCGGAAAAGTGAATATCAGCCTGCATTCCTTTATTTTATCAAAAACCCCCTATGAAAACCTTATTAAAGGGATAGAAGAACCAGAATCAAGAGAGGAGTATGAAGCAAATCACGTTTTGTTTCTTGACGATCAGGAATGGCCGAATAAACTTTTTCGAGATATTTTGAAATAACTTCTGAGATTTTAGCAGAGCCCTGCAAATGCAATTCATGCCCGTACCCAATTAAAAAAGGATTCCCCCGACAATCCACACTCTACTATTTGAAAAGCAAATTGTTTCGTCAGGCATTTACCAGGCTTTCGGTTTATGGATCTTCGTGCCTGGAATCGGGTCGGGAAGCTGGGAGGCTTTTAGGGTTTCGGTTCGAATCGGTCTCACAAAATTTGCATAACGTTTCAATTCCCGGGATATACTCCTATCTTTGGGAAACCCCGGAACAAACAATCCTATCATTTTTTTGTGTTGTTCTTTAACAAGGCGCATGGATTCCGCGAGGTCGCTATCATTCGAAATAACAATTGCACAGTCATATTTTTTCATCCAGGCGTCGTTGAGTAAATGAATAGCCAAATTTACATCAGACCCCTTTTCCTCTGTTTTAATTACATCCGCATATTGCTGGGTTGGCGTAGGATTCACCAAAGGGGCCCTGATCGGGTTGCTCAAAAAATGACCATAATAGATTTCTATCTCAGGAATATAGGCCTTTAGAGCTCTTAAATAAACTTGCTGTCTTGTACTTTTCTGTGGATCGTGGGGAGGCGAAGAGACGAGAGCAGTAAAATATTTTATAGACAGAATCGAATGCTTAGGATGCAGAACAGATTGCAAGAATTTCCTGATGTCTAACCATTTAAAGGGAGTACCCTTTACTGAACCATAGTAAAGGTTGAAACCATCTATATAGACAAAGGTACAAACCTTTTCCATCCAAAAAGCAAGGGCCTCTTTTCAGAGGCCCCGCGCCGTAAGGTCGAAACCTTACGGGTGGCTACAAATCTTTTCTATTAATATTATAATTGCTTCGACTTAAACTTGCAAAGCATGATTTATGTGATTTTCAAATGAATTGTATTTCTATCTATTTTGTTTGTCAAGAAATTTTTTCCCTTGGGGATAGAAAATATCTCCATCAAGTAATCATAATGTTATATGATAGACCTGTAAGAATATAGTGGGAGGTGTTCCCGGGGATATCAGGTGTTCCTGATTCATCAACATAGCAAAGGATCATTCGATTACCCTAAAAAAAGCGACTGGTGATGAGGTTTAAAACCCCTCTTCGAGACGCTTTGCGACTCTTTCCAGACGCTAATTATTAATAAATCATCGTTTATAGAATGTCAAGCAAATTCTTATTGCCTGTTGTTGCTCCCCTTTCTGACTTAATTTTTAAGTCAGAAACTCCCGTTCTCGCTGGCGATGGGGGAACTCGAATGTATAGTATGAAATGATAGGCGCCGGCCAAAGTGGACATCTGCAATCCGCCACCTGCAATCAAATTCGGTGGTTTCGCCAGAAATGGTAGAGGTAGAGCTGGGCGTAGCCGGCGTAGGGGCCGAAGTGGTTTTTAACAAATTCCTCCATCTTCTTCTCCCCAACCTTCTCTCCGTTAAAATAAGTCTTCTGCAATCCCTTTTTAATCCAGGTGTCGATGGGAAAGGCTTCGAGAAAATCGAGTGAATAGAGAAGGACGCAATCAGCGATCTTCTTCCCAACTCCGGGAAGACCCATCAACCTCTTTTTAGCTTCTTCGTATGTCAGCTCTCTTAATGCGAGGAGCTGGTCTCGATCAATACACCGGCTCGTCTTGACCAGATAGTCCGTCCTGAAACCCGCCCTCACCTCTTCCAACTGCTGAGATCCCTGGATGCAGTTGGGGTCCGGAAATCCATAGCCGATATGGGAGTCCCAGGTCACTTTTCTCCCGGATGATTTGCATAAGGCTTCAATCAGGCAACGGATATGGGGAATGGCCTTGGCAGAAGAGAAAAGAAATGAGACCAGGCACTCCCAGGGGTCCTGACGGATCATTCTCATTCCCCTGTATTTCTGAATCGCCTGATGAATAAAGGGGTCACAATCAATCTCCTTTAAAATGCCGTCCATATCCTCATCCAGTCTGAAGAACCGGATAAGGAAGGATTCCTCCACCCCTTCATAGAAGAGGACATCCCCTTTTTGCTGGACCGAGAAAATACGATTAGAGGTCTGAATAAGATAGGTATTCAGGGCCTTTGTGAAACGAAAGAACTGTCCGCACTCAAGGGTGTCTTTGAGCGAAAAAGGGTTAAGCCTTAGCCTTCCTGTCATTGTTTCTTTGCTTCCGGAGGCCGGATGATGGCGAGGGCATAGGCTTCCAGATTGAAATACTCCTTCGCAACCCGGTGGACATCTTCTCTTGTCACCTTCTGAATCTGATCAGGGTATCTCTGCAAATGGTCATATCCCAGCCCCATCAACTCGTCCGTGGACATCTGCCTTGCATGGGCGCCGTTGGTCTGAAGGCCAATCTCAAAGTTGCCGATCAGGTATCGCTTTGCCCTCTCCACCTCATCCTCTGTCAGCCCCTCGTCTTTGACCTTCTTCAGCTCCCTGAGGACACCGGCGATAGCGGTCTCTACCTTGTCCGGATGGGTCCCCATATAGACGCAGATATATCCGGGATCCAGATTCACATTGCTGATAAATGCCAGAGCATAGGCCAGGCTTTCCTTATCCCTTAATTGGTAAAAGAGCCTTCCTCCCATGCCGGACAGGGCTGCATCGAGAACGTCGAGAACATACCGGTCTCTGCTCTGGAGAGTGGCGCCCGGGAATCCAAGGACAAAATGGGCCTGCTCCTTCTCCTTATAAACCTCGGACTTCCTCGTCTTCTGGAGAGGCGGCTCTTTGGGCACTTCGGGGGGGACAAAATTGGACTTCTGTATCTTTCCAAACTCCTTTTGAACGGCAGAGGCCGCCTGGTTTACATCCACATCTCCCACAACGGTTAAAACCATGTTCTCAGGAACGGCGATGCGCCCGTAATATTCCTTTAACTCCTTCTGCGTGATCCTCTGGATGGTATCGAGTGTCCCAATCGTATCCATCCGGTAGGGATGCTTCTCATAAAGAACCTTCCTGAACAGTTTGAAAACCATCCGGTCCAGGTCATCCTCCTGCTGCCGGATCGAAGCAAGGATGGACCGCCTTCTCTTCTCCATTTCATCCGTATCAAATGAGGGGTGTTTGAGAACCTCGCCGAGCAGGGTCATGGCCTCGTCAAAGTGCTGGCTCAGGAAGGTAAAGCTGAGGCCAAAGCTGTTATAGCCTGAAAAGCCGCTGAGGGAGCCTGCCATCCTCTCCACCTTTTTGGCGATTTCGAGGCTGGTCTGCTTCTCTGTGCCCTTTGTGATCATCACAGCCATAAACTGGTTGATTCCGTTTTGGGCCTCCTCTTCGAAACGAACGCCTGCCAGAAAGGAGACCTGGATGGATACAATGGGATTGTTCCGGTTCTCTTTTACGATGAGACGGATTCCGTTTCCCAGAAGGGTCTTCGACACCGGCAGGGGCTTTTTCTTGCCAACGGGAACGACCGATGAACCTGCTTTTTCAATCACGGCACTCAAAGAGACCTTCTTAAGGACATCGGCCTTTTCTTCCGGCGCCAGGAGACTGAGGCTCCATTGGGAGGGTTTAAAATATTTTTCTCCTATTCTCTTTATGTCCTCACTCTGAAGGAGGCTGATTCTCTTTATGTATTCCTTTTCGAATTGGACATCCCCTGTGGCGGCTTCATAATAACCCAGCTTCCTTGCCTGTCCCTGAACAGTCTGCCGGTCATAGATGAGACCGCTTTCAACATTGACCCTGACACGGTAAAGCTCTTCAGCCGTCACGCCTTCCTGGATCAACCGGTTTATCTCCTTTAGAATCTCCTCCACCGCCTTCTCCAGATTCTCTGCCTGGAGAGTCGCTCCGATGATAAAGAGGCCCGGGTCTTTCGGCGTATAAGCTGAGGCGGAGATCGAATGAACCAACCCCTTCTCCAACTTCACCTTCTGCACCAGTCGGGAGGTCTCTCCTCCTCCTAAAATCTGCTCTAAAACATCAAGGCCCGGAGTATCCTCATGCGTGACGGAAGTGATGGGAACTGCCATCTGAAAGTAGGTCTCCTTGAAATTCCCAAAGGTGAGTTTAGACCGGATTTCTTTCTGCTCAACCTCCTTCAACCTTTCAGGAAACCGTTCGGGGGGCCGTTTAAATTCCTTAAATAAGGCCCTTGCCTTTCTTTCCATCTCGAAAAGGTCAAAGTCGCCGGCTGCGACGAAAAAGATGCGATCCGGCGTATACCATCGTTTGAAAAAAGCGAGCATCTGATCTCTTGTGATTGCTCTGATTGTCTTTTCATACCCGATAATCGGCCTTCCATAGGGATGGAGCTGAAAAGCAGTGGCCATGGTCTGCCGGAAGAGTTTTCTCGAAGGGTCATCCTCTCCCATTCGAATCTCTTCGAGAATGACCTCCCTCTCCTTTTCGAGCTCCGACGGATCGAAAACAGAGCGTTGGATGGCATCGGACAGGATATCGAGGGCAATGTCTGCATAACGGCTGGCGATCGTAATGTGATAAACAGTTTGATCATAGGAGGTATAGGCATTGATCGAGCCACCAAGGGATTCGATCTCCTTTGCCATTTCTCCAACCTTTCTCTTCTCTGTTCCTTTGAAAATCATATGCTCGATGAAATGGCACATCCCTGCCTCATCATCCCTTTCATCTGCGCTTCCCGTCTTTACCCAGACCTGGAGGGCGACTACAGGAGAAGTGCGGTTCTCCTCGAGGATCACCTTCATGCCATTCTCCATCGTGAATTGATGGACCCGCTCTTTTGATTGGGCATGATGGACTACGAGGAGAAGAATCGATAGGGTGATAGCAATCAAAAAAATGAATCGGAACCGTCTCATGGTGCGTTACCTCCGATTATGTAGAAAATAAAAGTCTAACGGTAAAGGTAACCCTGCCTACCGCAGGCAGGGAGGCCCGTATCGTTAATAAAAGGCTACGTTTATCGTCTCTTAATTCTTTCCACGTAACCGTCACCGATTTACGAAACGCCTGCCTGCCGGTAGGCAGGGGCTTCGTAACCGTAACCCAAACACCCAGGGTATTTTCATGGTTTGCGTGTGTCCATGCCGTCTTGGCCGATTACTTAAAATTATAAATGAACGGACCCAAAAAACAAAGGGGCGAAGAGAATAACTCTTCGCCCCTTAAATGACAAAGTTCCTATCTTGTTAAACGGCCATTTTCCCTTCCCTGAAGGCATCGAGGTTAAGCTGATGGACTTTCTCGGGGAGGTGTTGCAGAAGGTTTCTCTCCCAGATTTCATCTTTAATATCAAAAAATTTTGAAAAGGCCCCAAGGGTCACAATATTGATAGCCCTCGCATCCCCGCATTTTACGGCGATATCCAGGGCTTTAATGACAAAGGCATTTCCTTTAAACAATTTTTTAAAGGTCCTGGCCACATCTTCGGGGTATTTCATCTTGCCGAGGTTGACCGCTGGAGGGTACACCTCCTGATGGTTGAGGAGCACTTTTCCTCCCTTTTTCACCCAGTTGATGTATCGCAGCCCCTCAAGGAGTTCAAAGGAGATCAGAAAATCGGCATCACCGTATTTGATCAGGGGTGAATAGACCTTTTTGCCAAACCGGAAATGGGTGGTCACATCTCCACCCCTCTGCGCCATCCCGTGAACCTCGCTCTTCTTCACATCATAGCCGATTTCATGAAAGACCGAACAGAGTATATCGCTGGCCAGAATCGTTCCCTGACCTCCTACCCCCGATAACAGAACATTGGTCACTTTTTCTTCCATTTTTTCCTCCTGGTATAATCCTTAGGGAAAAATTACGAATTATACCTGATTACTAAGATTATTTTAGATTACGGAGATTAAACCATTAATCTCTTTACTTGATAGCTTTGATTCCCAAAAGTTTATTAACAACCCTATCTATATCCTGAGGCTTTTAGGGACCCTCATTTTTAATCGCTTTAATCTGCTTTTTAATCTTTGTAATCAGACATCGTATTCTTTGCTCTTTATAGGATGTCTATGCCTTTCCCGGAACGATCGACTCAAACTTGCAGATCTGCTGGCAAACGCCGCACCCCGGACATTGTAAGCGATTGATAGAGACGACACCCTTGCGCTTGTGCCCGTCAGTGGTCAGAGCCTCCTCACCCATGACCTCTCTCCAACTGATGGCCGGGCACCCGATATCCAGACACATCCCGCAGCCCCTGCAATTCCCTATCTCAATCTCATAATAGGGATGCTCAAATTTTCTCTTTTCTCTCCGGTGGAGCATGCAGGGTCCGTTAACAGTAATAATCACGGAGGGTTCATCCCTTTCGATCTCCTCCTTGATGACCTCCATCGTCTCTTTAATATGATAGGGATCTACTTTTCTTACATGTTTGACACCTAGCGCCCGCACTAAAACCTCCAGGTCAATCTGGTTGGTCTCTTCTCCGGTTATCGTAAAACCCGTTCCAGGATGTTCCTGAAGGCCTGTCATTCCGGTCGTCCGGTTGTCAAGGATGATGGTCGTGGCATTCCCCTTATTATAAACAATGTCCATCAGAGGCGTGATTCCTCCATGGAGAAAGGTGGAGTCTCCGATGACCGAGCAGACCTTTCCCAGCCCTTCTTTTCCAAGCGCCTTCGATGCACCGAACGCACCCCCGACTCCGGCTCCCATGCAGACGGTGGAATGGACGGCGTTGAGCGGCGGCGCTGCGGCAAGAGTGTAACATCCGATATCCCCAAAAACAAAAACCCCCAACTTTTTTAAAGCATAGAAGAAGGGCCGGTGCGAACAGGCCGAGCAGAGGTTCGGAGGCCTCTTGGGCAGTTCATCCACATTGATTCTCTCTTTAGGAGGTTTGTAGCGCTTTCCTTTGATCGCTTTCTCAATGATCTCCGGATTGAATTCATAGAGGCTGGGCAGAACATCCTTTCCGTGAAAGATCTTGTAACCCATTGCCCTGATCTCTGTTTCGAGGAAAGGATCTAGTTGTTCCACGATGATTACTTTTTTAACCTTGGCAAAAAACTCTCTGATGATTTTCTTTGGAAGAGGCCAGACCATCCCTAATTTCAGGTAGGAATGATTCGGAAAGACTTCTTTTGCATAATTGTAACAGACGCCGCTTGTAATCACTCCGATTTTCGGGTCATTGATCTCCATCACATTATACTTGAACTCATCAGCAAAGGCCTCTAACTTCTTCATCCTTTCCTCAACAACGACCCGCCTCATACGAACATAGATAGGGACCATTGTATATTTGGGCGCATCTTTCAGATCGAGGCCGATGGGGATGAGCGATTCTCTCCGATCTTCCAGTAAAACAGGGGAAAAGGAATGAGAGATCCGGGTCTCCGTTCTCATAAGTACGGGGGTGTCAAACTGTTCGCTCAGGTCAAATGCCAGTTTGGTAAAGTCCTTGCATTCCTGGGAATCTGAGGGCTCAATCATGGGAACTTTCCCGAACCTTGCCCAGTGGCGGCTGTCTTGTTCATTCTGGGAGCTATGGGCGTAAGGATCATCAGCCACGACAATGACAAGTCCGCCCTTAACACCGGTATAGGAAAGTGTCATGAAGGGGTCTGAAGCAACATTTAGCCCCACATGCTTCATGCAGGCCAGAGCCCTTGCACCGGCAAATGAAGCGCCGATTGCCACCTCTAAGGCAACCTTTTCATTTGGAGACCATTCGGCCTGTATATCTTTCTTATATTGACTGGAAATGGCAAAAATAATTTCACTGCTCGGCGTGCCGGGATAGGCACAGGCGACCTTAACCCCTGCTTCCCATGCCCCCCTTGCAATTGCATAATTCCCCTGTAATATCTTTTCCATAATAGCCTCCTGCGGTTGGCTCTCTTTCTCCATCTGACTATGTAATTTTTATCACAACCTTAATGATATTTCCATATTTGTCAAGTGAAAAAATTAACTTGTTACGTTACTTCTCAAAAAAGGATACTTTCCTGAGAACGGAATTGGTTGAGAGCGATTTTGGTGAGACTTTTAAAAAAGTCCTGTAATTTTCAAGGGCTTCATCATTTTTACCCAATTTCTCATAACACCTCGCCATATTCAAATGAGCCCCCGCCCAATGGTATTTCTCCCCCAATTTGATGATCTCCTGATACGCCTTCACGGCCTTTTCATAATCCTTCTTCCCTTCGTGAGCATACCCTAACCCCTCAAGGGCAAAAAGCTGATACAACTTTTCTTTCCCGGCTTTCCTTAGGAAGGTATCATAAGCATTGATCGCTTCATCGAATTCACCCAGACGGAGATGAATTCCCCCTTTATAGATGAGAGAGGACTTTGCGGAAGATGTCCTTGAATAGGTCTTAATCACCTCCTCAAATCCTTCCAGAGTCTTTTTATAATCGGCCGGCGACCCTTCACGATATGGAGAGCTGACCATCTGATAGGCTTCAAGAGCTAACATAAATTTTTGATTTGCCTCATCTTCCTTTCTCTGATCCCACATCCGAAACAGGAAGAAAGATAAGATGAGAACCAGAACGAGAATCGCGCCGACGCTTATCTTTTTGATATGTTCGCCGATAAAGAGATAGGACCTTTCGGTAAAACTGATAAATTCATCCGGCTGCTTTAATTTTTTCTTCGTAATCTTCTTCTTTACCTTCATAGGAAGCCCCTTTCTAAAAACTTAATTGAAATCGATGTTTGTCGTTGTCGAAGCTCGTATCGATGCTCGATTTTCAAAACTGGAGGCTCGAGTTCTTTTTTGTCGAAATTCGGACATCGTGTTTCCTGCTTCGATACAAGCGTCGTCACCGTTAAACGACATTCTCTTTAATCCTATGCCAAACAGACTTCGTAACCGTAGCTCTAACCCACCATTTTTCAACTCTATTTGGCAGTTCTTAAAGCTCGCTTGTCCCCCAACCTCAGGGTCAATTTGATCTGATCAAAGTATTCAATCAAGGGGATGACATACTTCCTCGATGCTCCGGTCATCTCTTTAAATTGCGGCGTGGTGATTTCGTTGTTCTTCTTTAAATAATGGAGCAACTTCTCTTTCAACTCTTCGAAGGGTGTGCGATGGAAATAGATTCCGCTTTTGATCTTTATCAGGCTGCCTTCGTGAACAAGGTGTTCAAAGATCGCCTGAATCCCCTTCTCCTCTTCAGACCATGCCTCAGAAAGTTCTTTTGGAGAAGGAGGCTGGAGTCCCCCTTTCAGGATAGCTTCTTCCACCTTTTTGACCAGACCCTTTTCATCGGAGGAGGAAACCCGATGCTCAGGCAATCTTAGCTTATCTTTCTCTAAAACGATTCTTCCTGACTGGATGAGTTCGCCGGTCAGGATTTGAAAAAGTTTCATATCCACTGCCGGCGGTAGTTTCGTCCTTAACTCTTCCTTTGCCAAGCCCGATTTCATAGGAAACCGGACATGGAATTCTTTTAACTGAGCCAATACGATCTCCTTCAGCCCATGGTATTGAGAAAAATCAATCACCTTAAGCCTCTCCGGATCGATGAGAATGAGTTCTCTCTTCTCAATCATCCTCCTGAGAATGACCTGGGCCTCATTGGGGGCCAATGCCACCCGCTTTAGAAGGTCATCCAAAATCATTCCGCCTGTACCCGAGTGGAGGATATGCTGACGCAGGACCTCCTCTCCGCTTCCGTCTCTGAGGAGCGTTAAATCGGAGACAACCTCCCCTGAAAATCGTTTATGTTTATCCGGATGGGTGTCCAAAACAACCCCTCCTCCACAGGTTTGAATGGCCGATGAGCCCCGAATCACAAAGCGGTCTTGAGGCAAAGCTACAATGGGCCGATCCAATCTCAACTGGACAAACCCGCCTTCGCCCGGTAACAGCTCCTCTCGATTCATGAGGTAGATCGAAGCTGCAGCCAGATTCGTGCCGATGTGAAATCTCTGAATGGTTCTGTTTTTGAGCGGTCTCGCAGCGCCGGGTAAATACTCCAGATAGGCGTCAATGATTCTTGTCGGGGTAAGGGTACGGGGCCGGGCCAGGATATCTCCCCTGTTGACCTCAGAAGTATCAATCCCTTGAATATTGATGGCCGCCCGCTGTCCGGCCTCGGCTTTCTCCACGGACTGATTATGGACCTGTATATTCCTGATCTTCCCTTCCCTGCCGGAGGGAAGAACCTCGACTGTCTCTCCCAATGCAATTCCTCCGGAGACGACCGTTCCCGTCACCACCGAACCGAATCCTTTCATGATGAAGACCCGGTCAATGGGCAACCGGAAGAGACCGTCAGAGGATCTCTCCTCCACCTCCTTCGAGAGATCGTCAAGGACCGAGATCAATCGGGAGATTCCCTCGCCCGTGGTGGAAGAAACAGTAAGAATGGGAGCCTCTTTTAAAAAGGTATTTCTGACAGCTTCCGTCACTTCTTCCTTAACCATCTCTAAGAGTTCCTGGTCGACCAGGTCCATCTTCGTAAGGATGATCAATCCTTTTTTTACTTTCAAGAGAGTGCAGATATCGAGATGTTCCTTTGTCTGTGGCATCACTCCTTCATCAGCCGCAATGACGAGTGCAACCAGATCAATCCCCCAGGCCCCTGCTACCATATGCTTGACAAACCTTTCATGGCCCGGCACATCGACAATCCCCAGCCGGATTCCGCTGGGGAGGTCCAGAAAAGTAAATCCCAACTCGATTGTTATCCCTCTCTCCTTCTCCTCCTTCAATCGATCGGTATCCACGCCGGTGAGGGCTTTGACCAGGGAAGTCTTTCCATGGTCAATATGTCCTGCCGTGCCAAGAATCACATGCTTCATCATCTATCCCCGAAAATGCTTCCATCAGACGATAACAAAAACCCCTCTCTCTTTCAACCCTCTACATGAAATCTTTATTGCCTCTCAACTTTTAACTTTTCCATGGCCTTGTTCCGTCCCTATTCCTGGTCTCTTCCAAAAGCGGACAATAGGGATGACTTGATACTCCTGTATTTCCGATATACGAAGCCATCTCTTATCGATCCAGACTGCATTAACAAAAGATAGAAGACGCAATCAATTGAAGGTCAACGCTACGAAGAGGATATCCCTCGTAGAGTCAATAAAATCAAGGTTTCTACGGCGATACTCCGCGCATGTGCAAATCCTGTGGAAAAAAATTAGCTTTATCTTTCCAACCCGTTCATTTCATTGCGAAAAAAAACAGGGGGCGAAAAATGAACTAAATACGCTTGTTATTTCAATAAGTTAATTTGTTGTGTTCCTATAAGATATAAACACAATATATTGGGGTGGTTTGCGTCTCCGCCAATGGGCCATTGTTCATAACCTGTTTAAATATCTCTTTGAATATCCCCGTTTTTTGGCTTTTTCTTAATAAAAAAGGGGAGTTTTTTCTCCCCTTTTTTATTAAGAACAGGTCAGGATTTTTTAGGATTACTTTACCGCGCTTTTCAGAACACTTCCCGCTTTAAACTTGGCCACCTTTGCGGCAGGAATTTTAATCTCTTTTCCTGTCTGAGGATTTCTCCCTATTCTCGCTTTCCTCTTCGTCACAGAAAAAGTCCCGAATCCGGGAAGGCTCAACCGATCCCCTTTTTTAAGAGCCTTTGTCACCGTCGCTGTAAAAGCATTGAGGGCTTTTTCAGCCGACGCTTTTGAAACCTTGGCTTCCTTCCCAATGGCAGCCACCAATTCCGCCTTCGTCATTTAAATCACCTCCCCTTTTTTGATCTTATTTTTTGCCTTTCAAAATGATGCCCATCATAAACCACCGCCATTTTAAAAGTCAAGTCTTTTATTTTAAAAAATATCTCTCTTCTCCCTTCTAATCCTGAAGGAAGGATTTTCCTCCGTTAGCCTCATCCCTACGCCCGTTACCCGTTTCAAACAAATGGTCCTGGAGATGATTCGGATTGATCTCCAGGATAGAAAAGATTTTCCTTTCGATCTCAAACGTGGCTCTTTTCAGCCCTTCCAACAGCTCAACGGCCCTCTCGCTCTTACCATACCGCCCCTTCAGGTCTTCAAACCTTTCATCGAGAGAGACGATCCGGTCATGTCGGACCCGTTTGTCCGCATAATTGACCACTTCCTCTTCCGATATCCGCGAAGGATCCATCTCTTTCGATAAATGGATATGCTCCGCCACGACATTCCCCATCCTCTCGTATCCCATCTCCTTCAAGAGCCTCGATCCCGTCAGAGCATGGTCTTCTTTCGTTTTGAGACACTCTGTCTTGGTCAGGTCATGAAGCATGGCCGCGGCTTCGACCAGAGGAAGATCGAGCCCCTGTCCCTTCCTGTTCAACCTGACGGAAAGAAAAACGGCCACCCTTGCCACTGCGACGCTGTGATCGATAATATGTTCAAGCATCCCGTATTGGACCATCAATCTCAAGCAATCTTCTCTGGTCGGAATCATTCTATCTTCTCGTGTTTAGATCCGGCCACTCTTTCAGGCAGCGGCAGGGCAGGCTGGCTTTCGATCTGTTCCAGTTTGAAGCCGAATTTATCGAGACGTCTCCTCGCCTCCTCATACTTATTCATCGCATTGGTAATATGTTTTCCGACCAATTGGAAATCCCCCTGAAAGGCCTCCAATTCTTTATTCAAACCCGAAAGTGAATCCAATATTCGATGGGCATCCTTTTCGATTTTCAATCCCCTTAATCCGAGGACAATCACCTGGAGATAGGCAAAGAAGGAATTGGGCGAGACCGGGATCACTTTCTTTTTCAATGCATAATTCAAAATCCCCTTCTCTTCTCCGAATGCCTCGTCCTTTGTGATGGTCTCATAATAGATATTTTCGGCAGGGATATAGAGCAGAGCAAAATCGTAAGTCCCCTCCTGGGGCAAAATATATTTGCTGGCGATATCGTCAATATGTTTCTTCACATCCCTCGAAAAGGCCTTCTGAGAAGCCTTCTTCTCTTCCTCGGTTTTACATTCGATGAGCCGTTTAAAATTATCGAGCGGAAACTTGGAATCGATGGGAACAAGTCTTTCTCCCAGCCTCACCACCGCATCCACCCTCTCCCCGCTGGAAAACGAGTATTGAAGGGTAAAGAATTCGGGCGGAAGGATCTGTGATAACAGTTCTCCCAAAAATTGTTCCCCCAACCCACCCCTCAATTTCGGAGGCTGGAGGATCTCCTGAAGCGTGGCGATGTCTTTCCCGACCTCAAAGATTCGCCTGCTGGCCTCCGAAAGCTCTCCGATATTCTTCTGGACATCCCCAATCACTCTGGCGGCATTGTCCAGGCGTTTATTGATCTCTCCGCTTGAGTTCTGAAGCTGCCGGTTGACCTGGTCGGTAATCCCCCTCAGCTGCGCATTGATGGCATCCTGCTGCTGGGAAAGCTGGGAGATATTTCTGGAAAGGCCATCGTTCATCTGCTCCCGCAACTTCTCAATCTGCTGTTGAATCAACGCCCAAACGGCCTGTGAGGACTGATCCTTCCTTACCTCCTCTGCCATCTTCTTTAACCTCTGCTCCATCAGGAAGAAAAAAACGACGGCCAGAGCGATGACCACTCCTGAGAGAATATAGATTCCTTCCATGCCTGCTCCTCAAAATATTATGATTTCATCAGGGATGCTGTATGATGAGATGTCCTTCCGCTCTATTCTCAAAAGGGTTGGTCACGGAAACTCTCCAGTGGCTCTCCCGCTGTGGCTCACCGGAGAGGATAGGCCATTCGACTTTAACCGGACTTGTCCCTGAAATATCCAATAGAGACCTGCTCTCCTCCGGTCCCCCAAAAGAAAATTTTAACGGAGTGGAGGGCCCTTCCCACCTCACCTCCATCTTGATCTTTTCCGATAACTCCTCACCCCTCAACGGAGGAGAAGGGATAAAAAATGAAAATTGTTCCTTCCCCTGCCCTCCGATCTGAAAAGGAAAAATGATGAATCTCCTTTCGAGGACATTGTTCTCCATTCGGATGTCATCCGAACGGAGCTTGGAAGCAAGGGAGACCTTCACCCTTGAGATCCCCTTGATGCCGACCCGATACGGAGGTGAAAGGATGTAATGATTCTTTGAATGGGCTTTCAATTCCTCTGAAATAAAATGCTCGAAATCAGAAATCTTCCGGTCGTTCAAATAGATTCGAATCCTGAAGGTCACACCCTTCCGGAGGTCCGCCTCTCCGATATTGGAGAGGATAATAATGAGTTCCAGATCCTCTGTCAAATCGAAATCTTTGATCACGATATCCGGACCAATGGGAAATCCTTCCAGTATCTTTTTGAGAAGGTTATTCTCCATGTCCATTTCCCGCAGTTCCGCCGGGGTATCCACCCTAACCTCCACCTCCTTCCGGCTGAAAAGTGAAAACGGAATGGGAAGGGTAAGGCTCTCCTGTGGTTTGAGGTACCCATGATCTGTAAGGCTTTTTAATGCATACCGCTTCTCCAATTGGCCATCCACAAAGAGACTCAATCCTCCGCTTTCCATTGGGAATGGGGCTGTGCCGATATTGGTAAGAGTGGCAAATAGTTTCCTTTTCTGTTTGAGAAAGATATTGGAAACAGCGATGTCAGGAAGGCTTAACGATTCTTTTGGAATCCCTGCGGGGAGAGGGAGGGGGGCGAGATGACTCACATCTTCTTTTCGGGTCTCTATCTTTTCCTCTTTTACCTCTAACTTTACTATCTCAATTTCTTCTGTCTTTTTTTCTTCCAGGGGAATGCCGGAAAAATATTCATCAGGGTAGTAGAGAGGTTCTATCAGAGGCAGGGGAGAAGTGGGCTGGACCGTCATTCTGGTTGAACAACCTGAGATAAAAAGAATAAAGGCGAATAATAGGATCGCCCCTTTTGACATAAATCGAATCCCAACCTCCCTGTCAGATAAAAATATCTCATCATTCGACCAAAAGCAAGAGATTTAAGGAAGTTCTGATTTAAGGAAGTTCGG
Source organism: Deltaproteobacteria bacterium (assembly GCA_018333535.1). Taxonomy (GTDB): domain Bacteria; phylum Desulfobacterota; class BSN033; order BSN033; family UBA1163; genus RBG-16-49-23. The sequence continues at coordinate 21,773 of JAGXTA010000014.1, forward strand.
AGTTTGGGGAAGCCTTGACACCACTGGGGTAACATTGTATTTTCTTAACGAAACAGTGAATGATGGGAGACGAAAGATGAAGAAATGGATTGATCTTAGAAGCGATACAGTGACACGGCCTACGCCTGCCATGAGAAAGGCGATGTCAGAAGCAGAGGTGGGAGACGATGTCTTCGGCGAAGACCCCACGGTCAATCGACTCCAGGAGAGGGTGGCTCAGATGCTTGGAAAGGAAGCCGCTCTCTTCGTCCCCTCCGGAACCATGGCCAACCAGCTTGCGATCAAATCCCATACCCAACCGGGAGATGAGGTCGTGATTGAAGCCACCTCTCATCCCTATAACTTTGAGGGGGGAGGAGGGGCGGTTTTGTCGGGAATCCAGTTTCACTGTCTCAAGGGGATTCGTGGCATTCTCGATGCTTCACAGATTGAAGAGGCCATCCGGCCGGATGACCACCACTTTCCTGTCACCCGGCTGATCTGTCTTGAAAATACTCATAACCGGGGAGGAGGCTCCATTTATCCGGCAGATAAGATGACAGAGATCTATCGGTTGGCAACATCAAAGGGCCTCTCGGTCCACCTTGATGGAGCCAGGCTCTGGAATGCTTCGGTTGCCTCCGGAGTCAGTCCTCATGAATACGGTCAATGGGCGGACTCCGTATCGGTTTGCCTCTCAAAAGGGTTGGGAGCCCCTATTGGATCTCTGGTTGCAGGGTCCAAAAAGTTTGTTGACCGGGTCCACCGCTTTAGAAAGATGTTTGGAGGCGGAATGCGTCAGGTCGGGATCATTGCAGCGGCCGGGCTTTATGCGCTGGATCACCACCTTGAACGTCTAAAAGAAGACCATCAGAATGCGAAACGTCTCGCAGTGGGTTTGAAGGAACTGAAGGGAGTTTCTCTTGATCCGAAGCATGTGGAAACCAATATTGTCATATTCGATGTAACCGAGACCGGTAAAACAGGCCCTCAGATTGCAGAAGCCATGAAGCGCCACGGAATCCTCATCCATCCCTTTGGAAAAACACAAATCCGTCTGGTCACGCATCTGGATGTAACGGAAGAAGCTGTGGAAACTGCCTTGAGGGCCTTTGAAGAAGTGCTCGGGAAAAAATAATGTCTGAACCGATGGTTGTGCTTGTGACTTGTGGTTCCGAAGAAGATGCGGTTAAAATTTCAAATGCCCTTGTGGAGGAGCGGCTGGCTGCCTGCGCCAATATCGTCTCTCCTGTTCGTTCCATCTACCGGTGGGAGGGAAAGATATGGGATGAAAAAGAGTGGCTCCTGTTCATTAAGACCCAGAGGAAGAAATTTGATGAGTTAGAAAAAAAAGTGAAGTCCCTCCATTCCTACACCGTTCCAGAAATCATCGCCCTTCCTATTATTGAAGGCTCTTCTTCCTACCTTGAGTGGCTGGTGGAAATGACCGATTAATTCATTTCGGAATACGGAATGTGGATTTCGGGATTTAGATGAGCGACGGTTTCTTTAGATGAAAATCTGTATTCTGTTCAAATGTGTAGGCCGCCCTTAAGAGCATTCCTTCATCAAAATGTTTTCCCATGATCTGGAGGCCGATCGGTAGCCCCTCCCTGCTGAATCCGCAGGGTATGGAGATGGCAGGGATTCCGGCAATATTGACCGGAATCGTTAAAATATCGGAGAGGTACATCTGAAGCGGATCTTCGGCCTTTTCTCCGATCCGGAAAGCGGGCGTGGGCGCTGTGGGAGTCACGATCACATCCACTTCTTCAAAGGCCTTTTCAAAATCGTTCTTCATCAGGGTCCTGACCTGCGAAGCCTTTCGGTAGTAAGCGTCGTAATATCCCGCTGACAGGACATAGGTCCCTAAAATAATCCTACGCTTCACCTCACTGCCAAAACCCTCTTCGCGGGTCCGACCATACATCTCCATCAGGTCTCCATACCTGTGCGATCGAAATCCGTACTTGACCCCATCATAACGGGCCAAGTTGGAACTGGCTTCCGCCGTACAGATAATGTAATAGATGGCCACAGCATAGGAGGTATGGGGAAGCGAAATCGCCTTCACCTCTGCCCCTAACTTCTTTAAAAGATCGATGGCCTCTTTGGCTGATCTCTCCACATCCGGGTCCATACCCTCTATGAAATACTCATCCGGAATTCCGATCCGGACTCCTTTCACATCATTGACCAGATATCGCTTATAATCGGGAACCTCGACATTGACGGAGGTGGAGTCGAAGGGGTCGTAGCCGCTGATCCCGTCAAGCAGGATGGCGCAATCCTCCACATCCTTTGTGATGGGGCCGATCTGATCGAGTGAAGAAGCAAAAGCCACCAGCCCATATCTCGACACCCTGCCATAAGTGGGTTTTAAACCAACCACACCGCAACAGGACGCGGGTTGCCTGATGGACCCTCCTGTATCCGTGCCGAGGGCTGCAATGCATTCATCCGCCGCTACGGCGGCAGCAGAACCTCCGCTCGATCCGCCCGGAATGCGCTGCAGGTCCCAGGGATTCCGTGTGGTCTGAAATCCAGAATTTTCTGTGGAGGAACCCATGGCAAACTCATCCATGTTCAGCTTTCCAAGAAAAACAGCCTTATTCTCTTTCAGCTTGCTGATCACTGTTCCATCATAAAAAGGCACATAATTCCCAAGGATCTTAGAGCCGCACGTCGTCCGGATCCCCTTTGTACAGAGGATATCTTTAAGCCCGATTGGAATACCCGCTAACCCCCCTATCTTTTCTTCCCGGATGATCTTCCGGTCCACCTCATCCGCCTGGCGGAAGGCTTCCTCCTCGCTCAGCATGAGATAAGATTTGATTTTTCCATCCACCTCTCCGATCCTGCGATAAAGAGCTTCTGTTGCTTCCCGTGAAGTCACCTCTTTCTTCACAAGAAGGTCATGAAGTTGATGAATGGTCATTGAGTGTAGATCCATTCCCTCTCCTTAAACACTTCTCCTAGCAAATAGAATACTGGAATGATGGAATGGTGGAATAATGGGAGAATATTCCTCTTAAACCCAATATTCCATTATTCCAATCTTCCAATCTTCCATTTTTCCCTTCGTTTACTCGATGATCCTTGGCACCTTAAAATGCCCATCTCCCTGATCTGGCGAAATTTCCAGAATCTCTTCCCTTGGAACGGAGCGCTTCACCTCATCCTCCCTGAAGACATTCACCATGGGGATGGCATGGGAGGTGGGTTCCACCCCTGTGGCATCAAGACGGTTCAGTTGTTCCATATAAGCAAGGATCTGCTCCAGCTGATTTCCAAAAGTTTTCTTCTCCTCCCCGGATAATTCAAGGCGGGCCAATCTGGCCACTTTTTCGATATCCATCTTCATTGCTTGAGACTCCAATAGGGTAAATTTCCCTTGTTCATAATAGCATACGCAGGAACGATTAGAAATTCGAAATCCGAATATCGAAATCCGAAACAATCTCAAATGACCCAATATCAAATGTTCAAAACGGAAAAAGTTTAAGAAATTTGAACATTCGAATTTGTTTCGGATTGATCCCTGCTGGGATGCTTCGCACGGATTTCGTGCTTCGAATTTTTCTTACTTCAGCATCTCTCTGATTTTGATCAGACTCTCTTCCAGTTTCTGGCGCTGTGATTCAAATTCCATCGCCTTCTCTTTTACCTCCTGAACGATCTCCGGAGGCGCCTTCGAAAGGAATTGCTCGTTGGAGAGTTTCTTCATAACGAAACCGCTCTCCTTCTCAATCTTCAGGATCTCCTTTTGAAGCCTTTTTGCCTCTTCTTCCATGCGTGTCCGGTCCATCGGGACAAATATTTCAACATCCCTCACGACCGCATACGCGCTGTAAAGGGGTTTTTCGATATTCTGCCCAATGTTCAGGTCATTCACCGATGCGAGGAACCGGATGAAGGGTTCTTGTTCTCCCAGTCTCTTCTCCGCCTCTTCACTTTTCGTCCGGATATAAACGGAAATCTGTTCCGATGGAGGAAGGTTCATCTCTCCGCGGATGTTCCGAAGGCCATTGACCACCTCGATGATCCATGCCATCTCATCTTCCACCTTCTGATCATCGTAGCGTTGATCGGGCTTTGGAAATTCAGCAATCATAATCGATTCACTCCCTTTTCGCATGGGAAGTTGTTGCCAGATCTCCTCGGTGATAAAGGGCATGATGGGATGAAGCAACCGGAGAATGGCATCGAGCGTCTCTGAAAGCGTCTGCCGGGTGAGGTCCTGCCTCTTCTGATCCCCCTCCCTGTAAAGGTAGAGTTTGGTCATCTCCAGATACCAGTCGCAGAATTCATGCCAGATAAACTGGTAAAGGTGATGGCAGGCCTCATTGAATTTATACTCATCCAAGGCTTTTCGAACGGACCGTATCGTCTGATTCAGTCTCCTCCGGATCCATTGATCCGGAAGGCTCAACTCCTCCGGCGAATGCGCTTGGGCCATCGCATCAGGGCTTAAGGTTTCAAGGTTCATCAGGGCAAAGCGGGAGGCATTCCATATCTTGTTGGCGAAGTGGCGGTAGCCTTCGGTCCGTGACTCCGAAAGCTTCAGATCGCTGCCAGGCATGGTTAAGGCGGCCAGGGTAAAACGGAGGGCATCCGCTCCGAAGCGGTCGATCAGATCGAGAGGGTCCACTACATTTCCCCGGGTCTTCGAATATTTCTCCCCCTTCTCATCCCTGACCAGCCCGTGGATGTAAACATCCCGGAAGGGGACATCTCCCATAAATTTTATTCCCATCATCATCATCCTGGCCACCCAGAAGAAGAGGATGTCGAAACCCGTCACCAGGACAGAGGTAGGATAAAAGACCTTCAACTCGGCTGTCTGTTTAGGCCATCCCATGGTGGAGAAAGGCCAGAGTGCGGAACTGAACCAGGTGTCCAGGACATCGGTCTCCTGCCTTAACCGATCGGATCGACATTTGGAGCAGGATCGGGGTTCCTCTTTTACCACGATCACCTCGCCGCATGTCTCACAATACCAGGCGGGAATACGATGGCCCCACCAGATCTGACGGGAGATGCACCAATCCTTTATATTTTCCATCCATTCGAAATAGGTCTTTTCCCAGACTTCAGGGACAATCCGTGTGCGGCCTGTCCGAACCGCCTGTATGGCCGTTTCAGCCAATGGTTTGGTACGGACAAACCATTGAAGGGAGAGATTGGGCTCCACGATCGTCTTGCAACGGTAGCAGTGGCCGACCTTGTGGTGATAATCCTCTGTCTTAACCAGCATCCCTTCCCTTCTAAAATCTTCGACGATCCTCTCCCGACACTCAAACCGATCCATCCCATGATAAGGCCCGGCATGCTCATTCATCCTGCCTGCCTCATCGATCACCTTGACCTGATCAAGCCCATGTTTCAGTCCGATCTCAAAATCATTAAAATCGTGGGCAGGAGTAATCTTAAGACAGCCGGTCCCGAACTCGATATCCACATAGGGATCGCCGATAATCGGAATCTCCCTGCCGAGGACAGGGAGGATGACTCTTTTCCCAATATCCCGCTGGTAGCGTTCGTCTTCCGGATGAACGGCGACAGCTGTGTCGCCCAACACTGTCTCCGGCCGTGTGGTCGCTACGACCACGAAACGGTTCCCTTCTCTGAAGGAATACCGAAGGTGGTAGAGCTTCCCTGAAATCTCATGGTGTTCGACTTCGAGATCGGAGAGCGCGGTCTGGCATCTGGGGCACCAGTTGATAATATAATGGCTGCGGTAGATCAGCCCATCCTGATAGAGGCGGATAAAAACCTCCCTGACCGCTTCCGAGAGACCCTCGTCCATGGTAAAGCGTTCCCTGGACCAGTCGCAGGAAGCTCCCAATTTCTTCAACTGGCTGATAATCGTTCCGCCCGATTGTTCCTTCCATTTCCAGACACGTTCGATGAATATATCCCTTCCCAGAGCATGTCGGTCGAGACCCTCCTCCATCAGTTGCCGTTCCACCACATTCTGGGTGGCAATGCCTGCATGATCCGTCCCCGGCATCCAGAGCGCATTGAAGCCTTCCATTCTTTTAAACCTGATGAGAATGTCTTGCAGGGTATTGTTCAGGGCGTGTCCGATATGAAGGACACCGGTGACATTGGGAGGTGGGATGACAATGGAATAGGCCTGATGATTTGAACGTTCATCTGCCCGGAAATAATTCCGGTCCATCCAGAAACGGTACCATTTTTCTTCCACCCGGTGGGGATCGTACGATTTATCCAAGACTTTTGAAACCATCGTTGCAACCTTCTGCCTCCTTAATGAGAGCTCTGAAAAATTACTTTTCGCACTCTGTAATCAGGGATTTCTATACTTTTTCAGAAATCTCTTAATCCTTTTCTCCCTTCTGAAGCCGCTGGATTTCTTCCTGAATCGCCTTCTCTGCCAGATCGGGGACGACTTCCTTGACCATCGTTTCGATTCGCTCCATGGTAAGGGTGATCATCTGCGTGGCCATCTCAGGCATGACTTTGGTCACAAAATCCTGCATCATCTCCTGCACCCCTTTCGCGATCACTTCTTCGATCTTTCGGTCCATGCGCAGGACAGGAGGAGGAATCTCTTCCAAAGAAATCTTCGGAATTTCTATGGCAGGCGCTCCAACCTCTGCCCCCTTAAGCTCCTCCACTGGAGCTAACTCCTCTATGGGGGCTATCTCTTCCACAGGAGGGTGTTTCTCTACACGAAACACATCTTCTAACGCCTGTTCCCGAGGTTGAATCTCTTCTCCAAAAAGTTCTGAAATCTCTTCTTCTGGGGATAGCTCTTTCACGGGAGGTAGCTCCTCCACACGAACGATCTCTTCTAACGCCTTTTCCGGAAACTGAATCTCTTCCCCAAAAAGTTCTGAAATCTCTTCCTCTTCGGTCGTTTCCGCTTCTACCTCCACGGTTGTCTCTTCGGGCATTAACTCCTCTTCTTTAAGTTTTTCAAGTTCTTCTGCAAGCTCCTCCAGAAATATCTCCGGGAATTCTTCCTCCGTAAGTTCCTGGAGCTCCAATTCCGCAGGGGCCTTTTCGGGGGTTGCCAATCCCGGAGCTTCTTGCTTCGTATCTTCGATGAAAAATGGCTGGAATGTTTCTTTCACTAGCTCGGTATTCACTTCGCCCCTGAGGGCGGCCTCGAACTCATCAAAACCCGTGTATCTATCTCCTGCCTCCTGAGGGGGAGGTGAGATCTTTTCCGGAGTCTTCTCGGGAATCTTTTCCTCCTTCTCGACAGGCCATTCCCTTTCTATGGAGGGCTGAAGTCTCTCCATTTTTCGAAGAATTTCCTCCAATTCGATCTTCTCAAAGAGCTCATCTTCGGGAGAGGCTTTTTTCTCTACAACCTCTTTCTCTATCCTCAGGGAGGTGTCTTCGATCTCCGCTTCTTTCTCCTCCGGAACAAGGATAAACTCTTTTTCTAAACCTACCCCTTCTCTTTCTGGCTTTTCCCAGGATTCAATCGGAGCGATCTCTCCAATCAACTCTTCTTTTTGCTGGAGGGCAAAATCATCGATGCTCATTCTCGATTCAGGTTCCTCCACCACATCCACCAGTTCGATGATCTCTTCTTCTGTCTCCCCCAGTTCATCCAGAAAAAACTCCTCCTTTTTTTCTGTCCCCGCCTTCCCGAGATCAGCGAAGGATTTCCAATCCAGATCATTTTCGGAAGCAGCCATCTCCCCGCCCTCTTCCTTAACTCCTTGGTCTAAATGGCTCACCATACTGAGAATCTCATCCTTATTGAGCGGCCTCGAGATCGTCCCGTCCGCCCGGAGGAGTTTTCGCTCCCTGTCAGAAAGATCCTCAAACATATCGAGAAGAATAAAGAAAGGGATACCTTCCAGTTCCAGGTCAGATCTGACCGCCTGGCACAGATCCTTTCCTCCGATGATGAGATCGGGCTTAAAGAGCTTTCCCCTAAGAAGAGCTTCCTCCTCGTTGGTCGTGAAAAAGAGATGGTGATCGGTCGCTTCAAAGATTCGTTCAAACTCCTCTTGAAACATTTTGTCTGAATCAACGATGAGAATCTCTTTTGCCATTTTTAAACTCTCCTTTAATTGGAGTGCACCCTGTTGGAAGCAATGGGAGTTGTTTTTAAAAATTATTCAGGCGAGGGACTCAACTCCTCCTGGAACTTCTAACGGATTAATTTTCATCATTAATATTAGGTAATTATCATAAGCAAAGCCCAATGTCAACCTTTGGGGTCATTTTTTCAGAATTGTTTTGCCCCTTAAAAAGTCCTCGATGACAGGCTCAAGGGCAATGTCAAAATCGTATTTTACCCTTGCGGCGGGTTGATGAATTCGTATCTTCCTTCTCAAATCGGTAGGGGTAGCGATGACCACCGCATCGCAGACCGACTTTCTGATGGTCTCTTCAAGGTCCCGGACCTGATCTTCAGAATATCCGATTGCTGGAAGGACCTTTCCGATATGAGGATACCTCTCAAAAACGTCCTTCAGTGAACCAACCGCATAGGGTCTGGGATCGACCAGTTCCCTCGCCAGCTTCCTTGAAATGGAGGCCCCGGCCCCATCTGGCATGCCTCCATGCGTAATGGTGGGCCCATCCTCAATGACCAATACCCTTCTGCCCTCGATCCATTCCGGATGATCCACATCGATCAAAGAGGAGGCTTCCATTATCTTTGCCGCAGGATTTGACCGGGAGATATTCTCCCTGATCCGACTCAAGGATTCCTCTCTCCCTTCGTTTACCTTCGTGATGATAAGAATATCCGCCCTTCTGAGATTCACCTCTCCGGGGTAATAGAGTTTCTCATGTCCGGGTCGTAGCGCATCGAGAAGGACGATCTCCAGATCGGGCCTGATAAATGGAAAGTCGTTATTTCCTCCATCCCAGATGATCACCTGAGACTCTTTCTCCGCCGCCCTTAAAACCTCTTGGTAGTCGATACCGGCATAGACGGTAATTCCCATTTCAACAAGAGGCTCAAACTCCTCTTTCTCCTCAATCGTGCAGGCCTCCTCGTCTACATCCCCCATATCGGAAAACCTGAGGACCGGTTTAAACGTACAATAAGCCATTGGATGCCGGATCACAGAAACCCGGATTTTTCTCTTTTTCAAAAGGGAAGCGATCTTGCGGGAGATCACCGACTTTCCGCATCCGGTCCTCACTGCACAAACGGAAATGACAGGGACCTTGCCTTTAAGCATCGTCCCTTCAGGACCAAGGAGGATAAAATTCTTCCCTCTGGAGAGAACGAAGGAAGCTTTATCCATCAATTCCTCGTGGGAGATATCGCTGTAAGAGAAGACGACCTGCTGGACAGGTTTCTCTGAGAGGAGCCGGGGGAGGTCCTCCTCGGGATAGATCGGAATTCCCTCCGGATAGAGGACTCCGCTCAATTCCGGAGGATAAGTTCGATTCGCAATAAAGGGAATCTGAGTGGCTGTAAATGCGATCACCCGATATCCGGGACGGTCTTTAAAGAAGGTGTTGAAATTGTGAAAATCCCTTCCGCCTGCGCCCAGGATGATCACCTGAACAGCCCCTTCTCTCGACGGAAGACCCTTTCGTGGCTTCAATTTCATAAAGCCGTCCACGGAAGGGGAAGGAAGAGTTTTTCATAGAGATTGAAGGCGTAGCGGTCGGTCATGCCGGCCAGGAAATCGGAGATGCAGCGCTCTAATGAATCATAGAGCGTCTGCCTTTCGATCAGGGTTAATAAATGGTCCGGCTTTTCCATAAAATATTGGTAGAGTTCTCTTAAAATCTTGGCCGCCTTGTGAAAATCGGCATGGACGGTCTCGTTCTCATAAACCCTCTCCCAGAGGAACTCTCTCATATCCCACATCGCAGAAAGAATTTCCTCTGAAATGGCGAGGCGTCCGCCTCCTGCCCGTAAGGTCTCCGACACGATATCATTGACCATCGTATTGATCCGCTTCGAATGGGTCTCCCCTAACCGTCTGATACAATCCTCAGGAATATCCTTCAGGGAAATCACTTCGCCCCGTATGGCATCATCGATATCGTGATTAATGTAGGCGATGATGTCGGCTAAACGCACCACCTGACCCTCGAGCGTGGAGGCCATTGAAGCGGGGTCCTGACAGAGGATTTCCCCCTTCCCCTTCGTATGCTTTAAGATGCCTTCCCTCACCTCGAAGGTGAGGTTCAACCCTCTTCCATCTTTTTCAAGAAGATCCACCACCCTCAAACTCTGATCGGAGTGGTTAAATCCGCCCGGGAGGATCTCATTAAGGGTGTCCTCTCCCGCATGTCCGAATGGGGTATGGCCCAGATCGTGGCCCAACGAGATGGCTTCGGTCAGATCTTCATTGAGCCGAAGGGCCTTTGAAATCGTCCGGGCAATTTGAGAGACCTCAAGGGTATGAGTCAATCGGGTGCGGTAATGGTCTCCGGTCGGGGCGAGGAAGACCTGGGTCTTATGCGTCAGCCTCCTGAAGGATTTAGAATGGATGATCCGGTCCCGGTCGTGCTGGAAGGCCGGCCTGAGAGGACACTTCTCCTCAACGGATGGCCGGCCTTTGCTCATCGAACTCAATGTGGCAAAGGGCGAAAGAAACTTCTTCTCCTGTGCTTCCAGTTCCTCCCTGATCGTCCTCCCGGTTTCCACTCGCAACGACAATTGACAAGCCTCCCTTCCATCGTCTATTCTTTTTGCATCTGTAGCAAAATTACCATAACTAAAGGAGTTTATCAAACAGAATCTCAAACCTAAAAATATTCCGGGCATTGGGTTACGGTTACGAAGCCCGTTTCGTAAACTGTCAATAGGTTAAGGTGACGGTTAAGAGGCCCGTATCGTTCATAAAAGGTTACGTTGATCGTCTTTTAATTATTTTTACCCAACCGTGACCGATAACCGAAACGGGCCTCGTTACCTTAACCGAAAGACGAAGATCGAGCATCGATACGAGCTTCGACAACGACAAACGTAGCCTTCTAATAAAGATACGGGTCCCGCGTTTCGCGGGATTACCCTTACCGTTAGACTTTTTTCTAACTAAATCTCCGATGGATAAAAACGAGTTAGTCAAAAGGGTCCTCGATGACCCCATCCTTTTTAAACTTTCCACCCTTGCAAAGGAGAAGGGAGTGGACCTCTTTCTCGTGGGGGGATACTTACGCGATTTGCTTCTCAGAGCCTACTCCCCTGCTTTCCAGCTATCAGGAATGGATTATGACTTCGCCCTGCCGAAGGAATTCTCTTCCTTTATCTCAACGATGGAAAATTCTCTTCAATTCCATTTCTTTAAAGTGGGAAATGAGAAGGCAGGCACAATCACCTACCGGATGATGAGTAGGGAGATATCGATCGATGTCACCTTCCTTCAGGGAGAGACCCTTGAGGAGGACCTCCGGAGAAGGGATTTCACCATCAATGCCATAGCTGTCTCCCTTCGCGATGAGACCTGTCATGCAGTCCAAGGAGCTTTTGATGATATTGAAAAAAAAATAATCCGTTCTGTCTCTCCACGCTCCATGGACCAGGACCCCCTGCGGATGTTGCGGGCCATACGCTATCTCTGCACCCTCGAAGGATTTACAGTGGATATAAAATTGGAGGAGGAGATTTCCTCAAAGAAAGAATTGATTCGGGATCTCCCCGGTGAAAGGGTTAAGATGGAGCTGGACCGGATCCTTCTCTCCACGCGCCCGGGCCTCGGAATAAAATCCCTCTATGAACTTGGGCTCCTTCTCATCCTCATCCCGGAGTTAAAGGGGCTAAAAGGCCTTGGCCAGAACAAACACCACCATCTTCATGTCCTTTCCCATATTCTTCTTATGATCGATAAAATAGCCTGGGCTGAGGAATGGTTGGCTCAGAAGGGAAAGGCAGTCTCTCTGACCCAGGAAGATAGGCTGGCCTTATATTATGCCTCCCTCTTCCATGACCTCGGAAAACAGGACACTTACTCTCAGGATGAGAAAGGAAGGGTCCACTTCTACCATCATGAATCCTTCTCCTGCAAGAGCGCAGAGGCCATCATGGAGAGGCTTAGATTCTCCAATCCGATGAAGAACAGGATCCTTCGCCTCATTCAGCATCATATGAGAATCCTCAATCTCTCCTCGGAAACCGGGGAATCCGCCCTTAAAAGGCTGGTCAATCAGATGGGAGAAGAAACCCCTTTGCTTGTCCTCCATACCCTTGCGGATAAGGAGGCAAGCCGGGGCATCCTGTCCATTCAGATCGATGAGATCGTTGAAGGTCACTGCCTCCGGATTCTGGAATTATTCGAGGAGAAGGATATTGTCCACCCTCCACCATTGATCACCGGCCACGATGTGATGGCCATGGGTTTCCCGGGGGGGCCTGAAGTCGGCCAACTTTTAAACTTCATCCGTGAAAAACAGATTGAGGGTGAGATCAACACCAGAGAAGAAGCATTGGAGGCGCTAAAAGAAAGACTCAAAATATGAACGATTGTTTCCAGGTATACGAGGTTAGGAATTCAATTGACAATTGAAGATGTCACCGCAAATCATCCCCTTAAATATAGGCCCCAAACGGACTTGACAGGCCATACCCCATTGGCTATACTTTGGATATCCAACGGAGGTAACAATATGGTGACAAAAATCCAGAAGTGGGGAAACAGCCAGGGACTACGCCTTGCGAAGCAGGTGCTTGAAGACGCACATCTATCGGTGGGTGACGACGTCGACGTTACCTCACGGGATGGCCTGATCGTCATAGCACCGGTAAGACGCATTCGCGGTAAGCAAAGCCTGCATGATTTAGTATCACGCATTCCCAAGAACTACAAAGTTGAAGAGATGGATTGGGGTAAGCCAGTGGGAAGAGAGGTCTGGTAAGTGAAAGCGTACGTTCCGAAAAAGGGGGACTTTATTGCAGTTACCTTCAACCCACAGTCCGGTCATGAGCAAAAGGGACGGCGCCCTGCCCTCGTTGTAAGCAACACCCTTTTTAACGAGCAAACCGGTCTCACCATAGTCTGTCCATTGACCACCACTGATCGAAGTTATCCTTTACATGTGATGGTCACCGGGAACCCACATGTGAAGGGGTTTGTGATGGTCGAACAGGTCAAGTCTATTGATTACCGTGCACGTCAGGCCAAGCCCATCGGAAAGGCTTCGGACGAACTCCTTGATGAAGTCCTTTCAATACTTGATGCCTGTATCTATTGAAAGACAAACAACTCGTTGGAGCGGGCCGACGATGAACCCAGATCCTTGTAAGCCTTATCATTAGAAAAGAGATCTCTGAAAAACTATCCTTTGCTCTCTGATTTCACAGATTTTTAAAAATGAATTTCGATTCTTCCGGGTTTTTAATGGGTACCCGGGTAAAGGTCTAAGCCTCCACAATGGAAGTAAATGGCTGTCTTAAGATGATCCCGATTCCTAAATCCATAGGCCATCTTGATGATGGTCTGGATCTTGGAATTAACCCCCTCACAGACAGCATTGGTTACTCGATGCCTAAAGTACGTAAGCACATTTTGAAGGTGACGATGGAACGTTCGAGCTGCCTTGATGACGGGCTCCAGTCTCGAATGGGTTGCCCAAAAATACCACCGCTTGAAATGAGCAGAAGCCCATCCTTTCCGG
>JAGXTA010000015.1 GCA_018333535.1 Deltaproteobacteria bacterium
GCCCAGCTCTGCTGGGCGGATGAAAACAGGTTCGCGAAGCGATAAAACATGGTATAAGTTGGATATGAGCCTGATAAAACGAACAAGTCTTGCAGTTTTGGGGAGGAGATTTTTGGGGTGATGGGTATTTTGTTCGGTCTGTTGGGGACAAGGTAACCTCAGATGTCATAGGTTGAAACATAAAGTATCAGCACCACGAGCAGTTGAGTTTTGATTTTAATGCCCCGCAGCTCTGCTGCGGGGTTCTTTACTATAGGTAATAAAAAAGGCCCTTTCGGGTCCGATGGTTTTCGCCATCCACCTCCGGATTCACGGATTAATTAAATTATCCCCCAAATAAGATTTAAAAGTCAATGGAAAATAGTACATTCACAGGATCAAGGTAATGGATGTCGATTATGATGTGATTGTGGTGGGGGCGGGGCCGGGGGGATCGACGGCGGCCCGGTTCTGCGCCCGTTCCGGGTTAAAGACCCTTCTGGTCGAGAAGGAGAAGTTCCCGAGGTACAAGCCCTGCGGGGGATGCCTCTCGCTTAAGACCGTTCATCTTCTGGATTTCGATCTCACTCCTGTCATTGAAAACGACATCTGGGGAGCAAAATTCAGTTACTGCCTCAAAGAGCCATTTTTCATCGAATTGAAAGAACCGATTGTTTTTATGGTGATGAGGGACCGGTTTGATCAGTTCTTGAAGGAGAGGGCCTTGAAGGAAGGAGCCGAGATACTGGAGGGAGAAAGGGTTGTAAACGTTCAGGCGAAGAATAGAGGGATGGAGATTGAATTAGCCAGCGGAGAGAGATTCCACTCACACTATCTCATCGGTGCGGATGGAGCCGAAAGTATCGTTGCAAAATCCATCTCTTTACCTCCCGACCGAGATAGTTCAAGTGATCTGGGGTCAGGCGTTAGTCATAAAGTAATTGGGGATGGGTTCCTGTTTTATAGACTTAATAGCCAGGAGGTGGGCTTCATCATCAATTACGACATCAAGTACCGTATGGGCCTTGGTGGGGAGGAAACTGAAGAGGAGGAGAATTGACTCGCGAAGAGATTTTTGAACTCATCTCTGAAATCCAGCGCCACCAAAGTGAACTGGACGATGTGGAAGTAAAATCAGCCCAAGGGGGAACACCCAAGCGACTGTTTGAATCACTCTCCGCATTTGCCAACCGTTCAGGCGGTGGCGTTATGTTGTTTGGGTTGGACGAAAAGCAAGGTTTTGATGTTGTTGGTGTTGGCAATGCAGATCAGCTCCAAAGAGAAATTAGTGATCTGACATCATCTGAAATGGAGCCTCCTTTACGGCCTGAATTTACTGTCGAAAATATCAATAACAAAACAGTGGTTGCAGTTGAGGTCGCAGAACTTCCTGCAGATCAAAAACCATGTTTCTATAAACCTGCTGGCTTGAAAAGTGGAGCATACATACGTGTAGGAAATACAAACCGAAAGATGACAGATTATGAAATATTTGGATATACAAGTGTACGCACTCAACCGATATTTGATGAAGATTTTGTGCCTAATGCTACTATAGAAAATCTGAATCGAGCCAAATTGGAAACCTTTCTCACAAAATTGAGGAGCACTCGTCCACAAGCAAACTATTTATCTCAGCCAATTGAGGAAGTACTGAAACAAATCAGAATTATTCGAGAAGTGGATGGTTTACTTCGTCCAACACTTGCGGGTTTGCTGATGTTTGGTAAATACCCGCAGGAGTTTGAACCGCAGCTGGTTATAACGTTCCTACAATACTACGGTACGACCGAGACAGAAAAGACACCGCGCGGCGAACGGTTTTTAGATAACCGTAAATTTGAAGGAACAATCTCTGAAATAGTAGAAGGGGCGGTCAACCATGTATTAGCCAGTATTCGAAAAAGCAGTTTGATTGAAGGGCTGTATCGGCGGGACATTCCAGAATACCCGGAGGAGGCTATCCGTGAGGCAGTGGTCAATGCAGTCGCCCACAGGGATTACAGCCATTTCGTGCGGGGAAGTTACATCCAAATTCGTCTATTCGCTGATCGTTTAGAAGTCCAAAACCCAGGGGGATTATTTGGGAATGTGACCATAGAGACCCTTGAGGAAGAACAATCCACGCGTAACCGTGTTTTAATGCGGTTGATGGAAGACCTGCACTTAGTCGAGAATCGAGGAAGTGGCATTCGAACCATGCTATCTGCAATGCGGAATGCTAACCTGGAACCACCGAGGTTTCAGGATAAACGGTCTTCCTTTTGGGTGACGTTTCATAATCACACATTGATGAATCCAGAAGCGGTTGAGTGGTTGAATCAGTTTGCCGACCGGCCACTCAATGACCACCAAAGGCTATCTCTTGTTTATCTACGCCACCATGAACAAATGACAAATAGTGACTACCAACGACTCAACCATGTTGATTCAGTAATTGCTAACCGCGAGTTACATAGCCTCGTCCAATTAGATTTAATCCAGCAGCATAGTACTCGGCGCTGGGCCTATTATACTTTGGATGTCCCTGCTGAAGTGAAAATCATAAAACTACCTCAGACTGATGAAGAGAAGATTCTTGCATATGTGCAGAAGCGTCGCTCAATCAAACGAGCCGAATGTCAACAGTTACTTGGGATTACTGGAATCCAAGCGAGGTACTTGCTTCAAAAGATGCAGAAACGAGGTCTTCTCCGTCTCGACGGGAGAGGTCGAGGGGCAAAATATTTTTTGCTACGAAAATAGATTGCGGATTTTATTTGTTCGTTTCATTGTCCATTTTGTCCATTTCATTGTCCATTTTCAATATAACTGATGGACATTATTAGGAAAGAGATGAGATTGGTGCCATTCACAAAGAGAGCAACGTAAGGGGCAAATCTTTTTTCTAATAACAGCCTTTTATGTGGATGGGGATTCAAAAAGAAGGAATTTAAGATTGAAGTTTAATAAAAGAGATAAATAAAGCGCTATAAAATGCAATCGCCGCCCCCAATATTGAGGACGGCGAAAGATCTCCTTCTGCACGTGGCAGATGAGGCTATTAAATATATATATTACTCTTTCATGAATAAATGTCAAGCATTATTTTGTTGCCATGTAAGTATTGAAATTCAAAAACTTTTCCGCGACTTACCCCATAGGCATTAGGGGATGTCGCAGGGCAAGGCGGCACTAAGTTGGCGCTAAGTCGGCACCAAGTTGAAATCTTACATTACTGCCTGCAAGAGAAGTGAAGTTAAAAAAATGGAAATCTTTCAACTCAAACAAAGTAATTTTATTTACCCATCTTCTATACAGAAATATTTTGGCCGCCATACCCCTGCAGTCATAACGGGTCTGGGTAACCTCGATGTCCTGAACCATAAAAAGCAGGCCTTTTTCTGTTCGGTTAGGTGTCCAGGCCACCTTATTCTAAAGGCCTATGACCTTGCCCAACAGTTAAAGGAAAGAGGAGTGACTGTTGTTAGTGGATTTCATTCCCCTATAGAACGAGAGTGTCTCAGAATCCTGCTTCGGGGAACACAACCGATTATTCTTTGTCCTGCTCGAAGCTTGAAGGGCATGAGGTTGAAAAAAGAATATAAAAAACCGATCGAAGAAGGGCGACTGTTACTGCTCTCACCTTTTAAAGAGAGTCAAAAGCGCAACTCTGCCGAGACAGCAACCGAACGCAATCGTTTTGTCGCAGCCCTCGCAGACTCGATTTTTATTGCCCACGCCTCGGGAAACAGTAAGATGGAAAGGTTTTGCCGTGAGATATTGGGGTGGGGAAAATCCTTATATACATTTGAAAGTGGTGCGAATAAATCCATCATCAATATTGGTGCAAAGGTATTTTCTATAAATGACTTACATAGCCTAAAATAAGTAAGCAGTATTTAAGGGGGGAATATCTGTCAGAAAAAGTTGGCCCATTCATAGGATCAGGGTTATGGATGTCGATTATGATGTGATTGTGGTGGGGGCGGGGCCGGGGGGATCGACTGCGGCCCGGTTCTGCGCCCGTTCCGGGTTAAAGACCCTTCTGGTCGAGAAAGAGAAGTTCCCGAGGTACAAGCCCTGCGGGGGATGCCTCTCGCTTAAGACCGTTCATCTTCTGGATTTCGATCTCACTCCTGTCATTGAAAACGACATCTGGGGAGCAAAATTCAGTTACTGCCTCAAAGAGCCATTTTTCATCGAATTGAAAGAACCGATTGCTTTTATGGTGATGAGAGACCGGTTTGATCAGTTCTTGAAGGAGAAGGCGTTAGAAGAAGGGGCGGAGATACTGGAGGGAGAAAAGGTTGTAAAAGTTCAGGAGAAGGGAAAAGGGATCGAGGTTGAGTTGGCCGGCGGAGAGAAATTCCATTCACACTATCTCATCGGCGCGGACGGCGCTGAGAGTATTGTTGCAAGATCCATCTCTTTGTCTTCGCATGGAAATGATGGAAACGGAATTGCCATCCAGAGTGAGATTCCATTCGACTCCTCCATCCCCTTCCCTGAGACGGAGCATCGGTTCGCCCATCTGGATTTTGGCAGCATCCCCAATGGCTATGGCTGGGTCTTTCCTAAAAAGGAGTGGCTCTCCATCGGGATCGGCGGGATGTTCAGAGAGACGAAGAAGATGA
>JAGXTA010000016.1 GCA_018333535.1 Deltaproteobacteria bacterium
CCCCTCCGAGCAGGTTACCGCCCTGGCTATGAGAAATACTCTTCCAGAATTACTCGTGAATTCCCCCAACGACCAAATCCTCGTCAATTTCATCAGACAAAAGATCGATTTGAACAGACAAGAGGGCTTACGCTTAATGGCAGCTTAATCAACGAACAAAAGACCCTTGATATTCTCCCAAGAAATTGCCAAAATGAAGACAAGTACTCGGTACTCTCAAGTAAGTAATATCTTTCTCATTATTTTCCACCTCCCGTATTCTTGCTTATATTTTAACTTTTTTCATCTATTTTGACGAGTAGATAATTGTATTTATTCATGATGACACTAAAATTGACACCCGGCCATATTAGATAATATAATTGATCACCTCAAGAAAGGATTTAAGTTTTTTGGAGATGTATGAAAGGCGGACTTATCGGAATTTGGTGAAGACCGATGACCTCGTCAAATTTGAAGTCATCGTCAAGGAGACGGACTTCCTTATCCGTGCGGAGAAGGATCTCTCCCGCGAGGCAAAAGAATCCACGCTTAGACACCGGAACCAACTGGAAACCTATATTGCCATAAATCCTGATTTCGAGAAGAGCCTCATCCCTGTTGCAAAAGCCTCTCATGCACCGGAGATCATCCAGGAGATGGTCGGGGCCTCAGGCTTGGCCGGGGTCGGCCCGATGGCAGCCGTAGCAGGCGCCATTGCGCAGTTGGTTTCGAAGGATTTGCTCCATTTCTCAAACGAGGTGATTGTGGAAAACGGTGGAGATATCTACATTACCACCTCAAGGGAGCGAATCATCGGAATCTATGCGGGCTCTTCTCCTCTCAGCATGAAGGTCGGGATCGTGATTGAACCCGGAAAGACTCCCCTTGGAGTCTGCACCTCATCGGGAACGGTTGGCCATTCTCTCAGTTTCGGGAAAGCGGATGCGGTCTGTATCCTCTCAGCCTCCGGAGCCCTTGCCGATGCGGCGGCCACTGCTGTTGGAAATATTGTCCGGGAGAAAAATGACATCGAAAGGGGATTGGAGAGAGGAAAAGAGATCGAAGGAGTCTCAGGGGTTTTGATCATCGTCGGAGAGAAGATGGGCGCCTGGGGAGGCATCAGATTGATTAGGCTTTAAGAAGATGAAGACCGTTTCCATTGCTACACTCGGATGTAAGGTGAACCAGTTCGAATCCGAAGCCCTTATGGCTGACCTGGAAGAAAAGGGCTATCGCCTCATTCCTTTTGAATCCGGGGCGGATATCACGATTATCAATACCTGTACGGTCACCCACCGGGCTGATTTTGACTCGAGGCAGATGGTCAGAAAAGCCCTTCGAAACAATATGGATTCATTGATCATCGTGACCGGATGTTACTCACAGGTGGCACCGGAAGACTTTGCCCACATGGAGGGAGTTAAATACCTCCTTGGAAATAAGGAGAAACTTCAAATTCCAAGCCTTCTTCCTCTGATGGAGAAAGGCGGGCTTCCGCGGGTTCACGTAAGCGATATTCAGGAGGAAAAGACCTTTGCAGAGACACCCGTTTGCACGTTTCATCGCCACACCCGCGCCTTTCTAAAAATCCAGGACGGATGCAATGGACGCTGCTCTTACTGCATCGTTCCTCATGCAAGAGGACCTTCGAGGAGCCTTCCACCGGAAAGGATCATTGAACGCCTCAGCGTTCTGAAGGGAAGAGGTTTTAAGGAAGTGGTGCTCACCGGCATTCACATTGGCTCCTATGGATGGGACCTTCAACCCTCCTTCTCGCTGGAGAGACTGCTTCAACGGATCGAGATCGAAGATACCCCCCATCGGATTCGACTCAGTTCGATTGAACCTCTTGATTTCTCACCGGGCCTCATTTCCCTCCTCTCGCAATCAATAAAAGTATGTCCCCACCTCCACATCCCCATCCAGAGCGGAGACGATGAGATCTTAAGAAGGATGAACAGGGGGTATGACCGCTTTCTCCTCAAGGACCTCATCGAGAAATTACACCGAAGCATTCCGGAGGTCTCAATCGGCGCGGATGTAATCATTGGGTTTCCCGGGGAGACCAAAGAGAGATTCCAAAACACTTACCAATTGATTGACTCCCTTCCTATCTCCTATCTTCATGTCTTTCCTTTTTCAAGAAGAAAGGGGACGGTTGCGGCCCAATTAGACCAACAGATCGATGCAAAAGAGATCAGGCAGTGGGCAGATAGGATGAGGGAATTAGGGAGGCAGAAACGACGCTCATTCTACGGCCGGTTTCTCCATCAGGCGTTGAATGTTCTGGTGGAAGATCGAAGAGAGAAAGGGTCAGGGAGATGGAAGGGGCTTTCGCGCAACTATATTCCCGTCCATCTATTGGATGGAAACGATTTGGATCTGGCCAACCAGGAGCAGAGGGTTGTTGTAACGGAATGGAATGATAAAGGAGTCATCGGCAGAGTGGCGGAGGGTTTGCATGGATGAGGAAAGGCTGGTCTCCTTAAAGGAACTGGAGGAGCGTTTAGGATACCAATTCAAAGAGAAGGAATGGCTGGATCGGGCGCTCACCCACAAGTCCTTCATTCATCAGACCAACGCTTCGGACAGGGTTTCGAATGAGGTCCTCGAATATCTCGGCGACGCCGTGCTTAATCTTGCCGTGAGCCACCTTCTTCTTAAGAAATTTCCAGAGGCACAGGAAGGCGCGCTCTCGATGTGGAGATCGCATCTTGTCAAACGGAGCTCTCTAGCCTTTTTTTCAAAACAACTTCGATTGGACCAATATCTCCTCTTTGGGAAGAGCGAGATATTGGATGGCGGGGCGAAAAAAACATCGATTTTAGCCAATGCCTATGAAGCCGTGATCGGAGCCATCTATATGGATTCGGGATATGGTCAAGCCCTGGACATCGTCCGGAACCATCTTGAACCTTATTTAGGATCGGATGATCTCTTGCCCCTCTCCAATGATTATAAGAGCCTTCTTCAAAAATTTGCCCAGAAGGCCAATGGGCTTACTCCTCAGTATCATGTTCTGAAGGAGTCAGGACCCGAACATGATAAACAATTCCAGGCTTCTGTCATGATCGGAGGAGAGATCAAGGGGACGGGTTGGGGAAGGAGCAAGAAACAGGCCGAGCAGGAAGCCGCCCGCAACGCCCTCGGGAAATTCGAATTGCAAAGCACGAAGTCGGAAATGTTTTAAACTCTAAATGCCAAGTGCCAGCACATCGGTTACCCCGATGTGCCAGAACATAGGTTACCTTTAATGTCAGTTTTTGTGCCAACACATCGGTTACCCTGAGAGCTGATTTGGGGTATGATGCCCCTAGTCCAAACCACAGAGGAGGGAAACCGATGAATGAAGAAAGCTTGAGAAAGATGGCCATTCAGCAATTTTTGCAGAGGAGATCTCCTGTTTCGATTTATCGTGAGATAGGACGATCGAAAAAATGGTTTTTCAAGTGGCT
>JAGXTA010000017.1 GCA_018333535.1 Deltaproteobacteria bacterium
CCGCCGCATCCGCGATCCTTGATCGTCTGAGCTTCAACGGAAGGTTCATTACCTTTGAAGGGAGGTCCTATCGGTTACTTAAAAAGCATAAAACGAGGTAGTCCGTTTTAGAATTGTCTCACCCATGACTCTTTCCCCTCGCCCTCATGCCGGAAAGCTAAGGTAATAGTCCATCCTCATCCCGACACAGGCCTGTCCCAAAATATCGCTTTTGGGGCGGCTCTCGGTATCGCCTACATGTTTCCATGTTTCCGAAGAAAGTTTGGAGATTAATCTACCTTAATGGCTGTTGGTTTTAGATTAAAACAAAGAATAACAGCCTGCATTGTAGGTCGCAAGTGTACGAGCGGTTCTTGCGCGACCGCTTGTTGGGCCTATGGTTGTCCGTGGGTGTATGCTTCGCGGAATTCCTCTGGAGTCGGAGGAATTATCGAGTACCAATCGTAACGAAATACAGATTCTCTGTCGGCATTAAGATCGGCACCTGTTAATCCTTCGCCTGGAAGCCCTGTATCCTGGTTAACAACTAAGATAGTTAATGGCGGCAATTTATTTTGCTGGCAATAGTACATTATGTGTCCAAGCGGTTGCGCGAGGACGCCTGCCCCTTCATATCCAAGCATACGCGCCAACATGCCGTAGGTTAGAATTTTTCGATTATGTGCAGCACTTATCAATATTTGCCATATTTGAAGGGCACGCAGTGGAAGAATCGGCTCGTCACTAAATTTTCTAACCATAGCTTAATGCCTCCATATCGTTTATATCTTGGGGGCGGCTCTTATTTTCTGATTCAATAACAATTGGATATAAACTATTTTATTGGTCTCGCCATTTTTGTCCCATGTCGAGGGTAGATCCTGTGTTCTTATCTTTCAGCGTTTCCTGCATCTCAGAAGGTCCAGTGCTCTCGTCGCATCAGCCCCAGCAAGTTTATGCATGGGATGCCGAGATCACGGCATACGTCGGGTATGTAGTGAGTTCTCCTGGCGCTTTTCTTTTCCGAAGCCGAGGTTTCCTGCGATACAACTGTGCCGCCTTTCACCTTGGCAAGCGCTATAACGTAAGCATCGGCTGACTGATGAAGGCTCTTAGGATCCATCAAGTCCGGATATTTGGATTCAATGTTTGCTGCTTCGGTCTGTACCAGGGGATCAAGCGTCACAAAAAGAGCCGGATTCTTTTTAACCCACGCCCGCAATTCTGGGGTTCCCACAGCGTCGATTTCTTCTTTCACGAGCTCAACGGCAGAGCATTGGCCAGCGACAACCAGCTCCTCGATTTTTGCGACCATTGAGATAAAAACATCGGGCGGATAAAACCGTGCCTGCCAATCCATAAACACACTGGTATCGAAGGAGTACATTCGTTTTCCGTTATTCTCCGTCGTCAAAGGCGCCCGCAGGTCCCATCGGCTCCATGCGGAGTTCATTCCGTAGCTTGTCGAAGTGTTCGAACCTTAAATCGAGGTAGTGGCTTGCTTGCACTGCTGTGATGCGATTCATATCCAACGCTTCCAGGACCAACTGAACAAAGGGCCTGCCGCTTCTTCCGAGCGTCTTGCCTACAGGGGACGCAAAGCCTTTCCGTTTCGGGAGCGTGCCGAGGTATTGGTTCCATTCTAATTTCCACCGGTTGTAACCGTCCCACGACAATACACCGGCAGTCCGCAACCGTGTTGCCATCGCCAATGGTGTTATATTGAATTTGCCGGCGAGTGATCGCATCAAAGAAATATCCCACGCGTCAGGTGAAACATCCATTCTCTGCAGAATTAAGGAAAGCATTTCCGTAGGGATTAGTGCCGCGCTGGCAGTTTCCTCGGCGAATCGTTCGACTTCCAGCCAGCCGGCATCATCGCGGGTCTCACCGAGAGCAGCACTTTCGTCGTTGCCAACCGCAAGTGCAAGGTGAGTAAGCTCATGCAATAAAGTGAAACTCCGTGCACCGGGAGACGATTCTTTGCTGTTAATGCCTATTGCAGGCAATGGGAACTTAAACAGCGTGACTCCCCGTGCCTGGGCGAGGCTCACTTTAGGAAACTGGAACACCAGCACGCCTGCTGTTTCGACGGTCTCTCGCCAGCGCCGCCATGCCTGCCAATCGGACGTCCACCCGAGCTGTTCATCCGCGTTAATGCCAAGAGCCTCGCGCAGTCGTGCGCCAACGGCTGTCGTGCTTTCGGACAGATGAGCGGTAAAGTTGAAGTCCTCCACGCCCACACCCAGTTCTTCACTCAACTCCAGCGCCACTTCCCGTCGCTGCGACATGACCCTCAGGGCAAGCCGGAATTCCGGCGATTCAACACCAGGCCGCACACCAGGTAGCCGACGGTACTCTGCCGCAAGCGGGGGCAGAGCCGGAGGTTGAGGGAGGAAGAAAACACCGAACGGCCGGCGATAGAACTTAGCAAGATCCTGTGCTTGCCGCACTGTGGGTTTTAAATCACCACGCTCCCAGGCAAGCAGGCGCTCCGGCTTTACATTCAGCCGCTTGGCCACCGGCTCGGGCGGATACCCGCTCTCTTGCCGTGCCCAGGTGAGCACAGTTGGATTGACGAGTGCTGGTGTAGAGGTTCTCATATTTTAAATATACCCAATTTTCAGTGCTCTCGGCAATTCAAGAAAGAATCAGGATTTGGGGTCAAATCTTCACGGGTTGTTGATTGGAATATATCCATTTTATGAAAATTGGTCAACCGAAACTTTCAGAAACTTTCAGAAAGAAAGAGAGGTTGGGGACGTAGGGGCAAAGAGGAATTACTCGTTCCAACCATCCAACTCCGCCATCTCCTCCTGACTCGCCATCCGGTTCACCGGCGTCGTCGTCATTCTCAGAAACCGAGCCACCTACGCCGCCGTGTATTCTAACTTCCGCACTGCCACCTGACAGAATAGCTTCCTTCCCGTGGTGACCCATCCCCCCCCTTACGAAGCCGAGGAACCTTTGCTTCCATTTTCAAAAAACAGGCTTACTTCAATGGCACGAATGGGCTCGATAATACTGCCGCGCTCCACACGCAATGTGTCACGCAATAACTGTTGCATCTCTTTATGATTCAAATGGTAATTGCTCCCCATGTCAGTGGGGGCGAGGCACAATTTCTTAAGGGTGTCGACATACTGTAGGATATTATCCTTATCGTATACGAAAATGTGGCTTGGAATCGCCTGTATCTGGTTGAATAGCGCAAAAGCGAATCCCAATTTGCTCTGCGTCTCCCGCTGGCCGGAGCTTCCTCCCCCTCCTTGCCACAATACCTTATACTCCGGCAAGGCAAAGTATTGCTGGTACGAATTACGGCTGTCCCAGTAGTTCAGGGGTTCGGGAATGGCATAAAGGCGCTCTCTGCGCCTTTTTTTTCGGGGTTTTGAGATTTTCTCCATGGTGAATTTCTTTTTCCATGCACGCGGATAAAGCTCTTTATACTGATCTCGGAGAATCCTTCTGGCCTGTGGATAGTATTCCTTTAAAAGCTTTCGGAAGTATCGGTTTTCCGCATCGCGGTCATGCTCCAGAAATTCCGCCATCCGGGCGTTGATCTCACGCTCAAAATAGCGCAAGACGATTTCGTCAAGCTCTGACATGATCTGCTCTGTTGTAATCTTCACATATCGCTTATCCCAAAAATGCGACGGATCAAGCAATTCCTCTTCTATGATGATGGTGAACGGAGAACAAGGGGCTTGCTTCATGAGGCGTGCAATTCGGCGATGATCGCTAGCTTGATGGAATTCCTCCCTGCCGTGACCGAACCTATAATCCTTGAGCGATTGGAGGATCCGCTGCACAACCGGCGGTATTTCCTTAAAAGAGGCTCGGCCGTATATTTTTGTCCCGGTCAAAGGTTACCCTCCGGCGATCTTTTTTATCCTGTAGACAACATGGGAGTGACCTCTTTCTCAAGTCTGCCTTCAAGCGTGTCCTCTGCCACATCCAGTTCATAGTCCATCTGCAAACCAAGCCAGAATTGCGGGGACATTTTGAAATACCGGGCAAGTCTCAAGGCCGTATCAGCGGTGATCCCTCGTTTTCCCAGAACAATCTCATTGATTCGCCTTGCGGGGATTCCTAATGCCAGGGCAAGCCTGTTCTGGCTGAGCCCCATCGGCTCCAAAAACTCTTTTTGCAGGATTTCCCCGGGATGAACCGGATCAAGTTTCTTTGTTGTCATTTTTTTCTCCTAATCAGTGCCCTGATCTCTTGGTAAAAATGCTCGTCCTCAGCATAGTTGAAAGGGGACGGATCTATTGTCCCCGTCATTCGCGCCATGGACCTGGTGCCTTCCAGGTTGCTTTGAAGACACGGCCCGCTGCCAGCTGTTCCACAATTGGTGTGAGGAAGGTAGCAATGGCTGCGACTACTTCGACGAGGTTCTGTGGAACATCTACCAGCCGATTTTTACGGACAAACCCACGCCATTGAGCGGCCTTTCCAGCATCCTCGGCAAAGCTATTCGTTAGGGCAACCGGTTCAGACTGAATATTCGTCCCACGCGTAGAAAAAGTTTTTGAGATGGCCCTGGATAGTATCGGACCTTCGAAGTCAAATTGGCGCAATATGAACCAGATATCGTAGAAATCCTTCAACCGGCTGTTCAAAATGCCGAGCTTTACCATCGCTTCGAACTTCTCGGCGATAGTGCTTTCCTTGCTATAAACAAGAAGGTGTGGAGCCGGCAAATCAAGGAGTGTCGGATAACTCGCGGGTTCAGGCGAGGGGATTACTATGTCGCCAAAACCAATATCAAGTTGCATCACGATTCGCGCAGTATCTAAAGATCCCCGAAACCGGACACGTATTCCTTCATAGTCGGCGTCCTCAGCGATGCGCTCTGCCTCGACTTTTGCTATATCGAAATCAATACCATCTGGCTCCACTCCCTGACGGCATATTTCTCTTGTTAGCTCAACAATGGTTGCGATACTGTTGTAAATTCGACCAAGCAGGTCAATGTCCATAGTTGGGCGTGTAAGCGGTGCTTCCCATACGGTAAGCATCAAAGCACCTTTAAGAACGAAATTGTCGGCATAGCGGGACTTGGAGAGTCGATAAAGAAACCGTTCCATTGCGAAGTATTGCAGCAGTTCGCTAAAAGGCCGCCTTGTTTCCCTGGCCTTCATTAGCAGGCGTTGGCGCACAGAAGCGGCGATGTTCTTGGGGGGACGTCTTGTCACAACAGTGCCTCAAGGTAAGGCCGGATGACTTTCTCAACCCGGCACGCTCGTGCGAACTTCACCAGGTCATCCGCTTTAAAGTGTTTTTTTCCTCGGTAAAGCTTAAGCGCTTCGATGGCCGTATCGAGGCCGATCTTGTTCCGATACTTGAAACAGTCGGCGATTGTTTTTTCCGGGCTATAGATGCGCACTGGGACACCATCTATTTTATATGTTTGGATTCCAATGGTGAAAGCTTGTCCTGAGAACCAGAAGATCCGAACAGGGGGATGATCCAGACGAGGAGGCTCGGTCCCCCGCTCCAGAGCCACGTAGACCTCGTGGGGTATCTGTGTGGTAATTTCGTGATAGGACAAGGCCGAAATAAGACAGATTACGCTGCTTGGCACCTTCAGTGAAACTGATACTATGTCCGGATTACCAAGTGGTGGCAGATCCGTGAGCCGATAAAGCCCACGGGTTAGCTGCTCTATGAGGCCAGCTTCCAGCATGGAGTAAAGCATCCGACGGTGAATGCCAGCTTGAAGGGCTTCGTTCATTCTCAGTACACCGCCATTACTCCGAAATGTTTTTTTCGCTTTTTCAAAGTTATCCCGACTTTTCATCTTTATTCAACCCATAGTTTGATACAAATTACTAACACTTGTTAATATTTGCAGGTATTATGTCTCAAATTATGGCGCCTGTCAAGATAGCCTTGAATAAATGAGGCGGCCTGGCAAAGCTATCTTTGCGGAGGATGAGCAAGAATAAAAAGAAAAAGGCGAACTGACTATTTTCCGCCGGTCCGCCTGGTCCTCGATTCCAATAGGTTATTAATGACTTCTCCCAATGATCTCGTTTGGTTCGAAACTACAATTTATTAACCACCTAACCTATTGAAATCATTAATAAAATATATGGCTCCCCGAGTAGGATTCCCCTCGGCAAGCTCGGGGTAAACTCACCTGCAACGATTCAGCAGTTCCAGTTTCTTTGAGCGACTCCAACCCTTAATCTGTCGTTCTCGCTGGGCAGCTGAGTATTTATCGCTATATGTCTCTGAATACAGCAATTTTGCTCTGTGCTGCTTCATTCGATGTTCTAAATTTGAGGTGATCCCAGTATATAGCTGACCAGCTCGATCGCAGATATATACGTACCACATGGAACTGCCTCATCGAGAAGGTTTTCGTCTGGACAGGGAAGAAGAATTTAAAAGGGGACCTCAAAGGGCCCCCTTTTAAATTTCTGGCTCCCCGAGTAGGATTCGAACCTACGACCTAGTGGTTAACAGCCACCCGCTCTGCCGGTTGAGCTATCGGGGAATCTGACTAATCACCAATCACCAAATCCCAAATTCAAAATAAATTCGAATGATCCCATCTCAAAATGACCCACACCAAATTCCAATCAAGCCATGGATTGATGATTTTGGTTTAGTTTAAAAGAAAATTTAATGGATGGCAAGAGGAAATTTTCTTAGCCGCGGACGGTGACCTCGTCTTCAAGGTTTGGCTCCGATTTTCTCATCGCCCGCTTCTTGTGCCAGGTCCTGACCATATTGATCGGACCTGAAAAGGTGTAAGAGAAGATGGAGACAAAGAGGACGATCACCGGCTCCATGACAATGACAATCATAGAGAGGACGATGAAGATGAAGAGGCTGAAGGGTTTTCTTCGAGCCAAGTCGAGCTCTTTAAGGCTGAAGTAACGAATATTGGAGACCATGAGAAATGCGAGGACATAAATCATGACCAGGATGACGATGTCTTTGACCCATCCTGTCTCGATCAGACGGAGGTAGAGAAGAATCGTCAGGGCGATCATGGTAGCGGCCGCAGGAATCGGAAGGCCCTTGAAGTATTTTGTCTCGCCGGAGGCGGACATCACATTGAATCGGGCCAGTCTTAAAGCTCCGCAGACGACAAAGAGGAAGGCGGCCAGCCATCCGAATCGTCCATAGGGCCGCAAGGCCCAGCTAAAGGCGAGGAGGGCAGGGGCCACTCCGAAGGAGATCAGGTCAGCCAGAGAATCATACTGGACGCCGAATTTGGAGGTGGCTCCGGAAAGCCGGGCCACTTTTCCATCCAAAATATCAAATACACCTGCAAGAAGAATGGCATAGGCAGCATATTCAAATTTCTCCTGGAAGACGGAGATGATGGCCCAGAAGCCACAGAAGAGGTTTCCCGTGGTGAAGAGGTTGGGGAGGATGTAGACCCCTTTTCGCATCTTAATTGGAGTTCTTCTTCTCTTCATGGCAATACCCGATGATGGATTCCCCTCCCTTGATATGCTGTCCCACTCTCACAATGGGCCGGACATCAATGGGGAGGTAGAGGTCAACCCTTGACCCAAACCGAATCATACCAAATATTTCTCCTCGATTCAAGAGGTCGCCCGTTTTTGCATAACAGACAATCCGTCTGGCCACAAAACCGGCAATCTGAACGAGCAGGATTTTGGACCGGTCCTCTGTCTCCATGACAAAAGCATTCTGTTCATTAAGAAGGGATGCTTTGTCACGGCTTGCCACTAAAAACCGGCCCGGATGATAACTCACTTCAAGAATTTTTCCGGAGGCAGGGGCGCGATTGATGTGGACATCGAGGGGAGACATGAAGATGGATACTTTTAATGCCCTCTGCTTTAAGAAACGGTCCTCTTCGCATTCTCCTACATAAATGACCCTGCCATCCGCGGGAGAGAGGATGATATTCCGGAGGGAGGGAATCTTTCTCTTTGGATTCCTGAAGAAGTAAGCGATGAAGAGGGTGAGAAGGATCCCCGGGATCGTCAGAACCGTCCATCCCATCCCTGCAAAGAAAAGGGTGAGGATAGCTGAAGGGATGAGGGAGGGGAAACCTTCTCTGGCAATAGGCCATCGGTTCTGCGGCATTAGCGTTTCTTCTCTTTGAGCCAGCCCATCATGGAGCGCAGTTTCTTTCCCACGGTTTCAATGGAATGTTCGGCCTCCTTCTTTCTCAGGGCGGTGAAGACCGGCCGGCCCACCCGGTTCTCTATGATCCATTCCCTGGCAAACTGTCCATTCCGGACCTCTTCGAGGATGCGCTTCATTTCCTGCCGCGTCTCCTCAGTGATGATCCGTTTGCCACGTGTCAGATCTCCGTATTCGGCCGTGTCGGAAACTGAATAACGCATGTAGGAGAGGCCGCCTTCATACATTAAATCCACAATCAGTTTCAGTTCGTGGAGGCACTCGAAGTAAGCAATCTCTGGCTGATAACCCGCTTCCACCAGCGTATCAAATCCGGCCTTGATCAGTTCGCTCACGCCTCCACAGAGCACGGACTGTTCTCCGAAGAGGTCGGTTTCGGTCTCCTCCTTGAAGGTGGTCTCGATTACGCCGGCCCGAGTAGCGCCCAGACCTTTGGCATAGGCGAGGGCGGTCTTTCTGGCCTTCTTTGTAAAATCCTGATAGATGGCAAGAAGGGATGGGACCCCGGCTCCCTTCTCGTATTCCCTTCGCACCAGATGGCCCGGGCCTTTCGGAGCGATCATCACCACATCGATCTCTTTCGGAGGGACAATCTGGCCATAATGAATGTTGAACCCGTGAGAGAATAAAAGGGTCTTCCCCTTCCGGAGATGGGGTTTCACATCCTCATTATAGAGTTTGGCCTGGATATGATCCTGAGTGAGAATCTGGATGAGATCAGCCTCCCTGGCGGCTTCGGCCGCTGGCACCGGCTTGAAGCCATGCTTAAGAGCGAGCTCATAATTTTCGCCCCCTTTTCGCTGGGAGACGATGACATCGAGGCCGCTGTCGCGCAGGTTCTGCGCCTGGGCATGTCCCTGACTCCCATAGCCGATGATGGCGATTTTTTTCCCTTTCAGGTCTTTGAAATCCGCATCTTTGTCGTAATAGATCTTCATTTTTGCAACTCCTTTTTAACTCACCCACCTGTGCCTTGCTTAGATAGAAAATAAATGTCAAGGGTCAAAAGGTAAAGGTTAAGATGCCCGTTTCGTTGAGGGGTTACGTCTTTCACCAAATGACTCTTAGTGGAACCAACGTTTGTCGTTGTCGATGCTCGTATCGAGGCTCGTCAATAGAAACTGGATGCTCGAGCTTCGTTTTCCGAGCTTCCCGTGGTCGGGTCTATTCGACTTGCTTCGATACCAGCTTCGTCACCGTAAACCCATTTTCTTTGGTGGTCACCTTAACCGATTGACGCTAAA
>JAGXTA010000018.1 GCA_018333535.1 Deltaproteobacteria bacterium
CCCCCAGACCATCCACCGACACTTCGAGAAGCGATGCGGATGGTCGCCACTCTTGGAGGCTTTCTTGGCCGCAAACGGGATGGTGAACCCGGAACCAAGAGCCTCTGGTTGGGGCTACAACGACTTGACGATCTGTCGTCGATGTGGAAACTGTTGACCACAACACCTATCTCCCATCCCTCTTCTTTCCCCCTTGTGTCCAGCAACCCAGGTTATGGGTAAGGATCAGTTTGGAAAAGGGGGACTGAGGGGGATTTTCATGATTCGATAGTGACGCTCCGTCATAAAGGATGTTAAGGATTTTTAAAACCGGTGAGAAGATGGTCCCTTATCAGATTGACCAGGAACTGATCGAATCGATCATCGCCAAATTAAAGGAGAAAGGGTGCGACCTTTCCCATGAAGAGGTAGGCATGGTCGTCGATCTGATCAAGGAGAAGGCGCTCTTTCATTATATCGATCAAGTCATACATCAGGCCGATGCCATCCTCGATATTAATCCTTCTTTTGAGGAGAAGAAGATCCTTGAGGCTCTGGCCAGGAATGTCGTGGAATTCCTCGGTGCGGAAGCGGCCAGCATTCGAATCTATAATCCCAGAAAAAAGGAGATGGTCTCCTTCGGGTCCTATCCCGCTGGAAACGAGGATCGTGAAGAAGCCATTCCCTTTGAAGATACGATTGCCGGGGATGTGGTCAAAAACCGCAGGAGTTACTTCATCCCCAGCATTTTGAAGGAGGAGAAGTATAAGAATAAGGAGAAGGTTCAAAAACATGGCATTCATTCGATGCTGGCTCTTCCCATTTCAATTCCCCGCTTCTCTCTGAAGGATCTGGATACGGAGGGCTGTCTTCAGATCTATTTTAAAGAGGACGGGAAAGTCTTTACTCCGCTGGAGGTCAGGATTGCAGAGATGATGGCCAAAAGGGTGAGCTATGTCATTGCCCGCAAGCGGATCATGGACCTCCAGAAGTTGAGTGTCACCAAAGACAAAATCGTGGAGCAGATCTTCCTGAAACTCGGAAAACGGGGAGGGGTCAAGATGAAGGAGGTCTTCAACCTGGTCATCCCCGAATTAGCGGATATCATGCGGATCCAGCGTTGCAGTCTCTTTTCCGTGATGGAGGACCGCCAGCAGGTGGTTCTTGAGGCAGGGTTTCCGGAAGTACAGCACGGGATCGGCAAGGTCCTCGAAGTGGCAAAGGTGCCCTATATCCGGACCATCATCGATCAGACAGGTCCATTCGGTGATTTTGAAAATGAGAAGATCTACCCGACCTATCTCCATATCCTCAATCCGCAGAGGAGCCCTCTTCTTCCTCCGGACCTGAAGCGGTTTCTCGAAATTCAACAGATTCATTCCGTGCTCTACATCCCGCTGAAGGTTAACGGAAAAGTTCAATATTTTTTAACCTTCGATGCCCAGGCCCAGCACCCGGGATTTACGGATGAGGAGATCGAAATTTTTGCCCTCTTCGGCAAGGAGTTGATGAAGGGGCTGAGGCTGGAGAAGATGGATGACATCCTTCACGACTTTAAAAACCCGGCCATTGCAGCGGCCGGATTTGCCAAACGGGTTCAAAAGATTCTGGCCGACGGAGAATATCCCGTGAAGAAAGGGAAGGTTGATCAGGCGCTGGAGATCGTCCTGAAAGAGACATCCCGGATTCAGGAATTGGCCCTGACCCTCCATGGCGAGGGAAAGGAAGACGTGGTGGACCTTTCGGAGAAATTGAAGAGGAGGGCAATGATCAACGAAGAGACCCTGGTCGAGTTGAGACGGGACAATATCCGGTTGTACGAAGGAGAATCAGAGTCTCCCTTATGGATTCGATGTTATCCCCTCCACATTGAAAGGGTTCTGGACAATCTCCTCAACAATGCCTCCAATGCCATCCCCGAAGAGGGAGGAAATCTCTCCATCCGGTCTTATCGAGAGGGTGAGTGGGCGGTCGCAGAGATTTCGAATACCGGCCAGATTTCCGAAGAAGACAGAGAACGATACCTCCTTGGCGAAGGAAAGGGCAGGGGACTCCACATCACCACCCGCCTGGTCAAACGGATGGGAGGGAAGATGGGGATGGAATCCGGAGAAGGCCAGACCAGCTTTCGGGTCATGTTTCCTCTGGTTGAAAAATAAACGCAAAGGGCATTGAGCAGAGAGCAGAGCAAAAAAAGTCTTTTACTAATTTTGATGGAATCGTAAAAAGTCGTCATTCCCGTCCTGCGGCAGGAACGGGAATCCAGAGAATTCTAACTGAATGAAAATACTGGATTCCTGCTTGCGCAGGAATGACAAAAATCTCCTTTTCAGACTTTTTACGAGATCATCATTTTTATTTTTTTTACTCTATGCTCTATGCACTTTGCTCTATGCGGACTCTGTAGATGGAAAAATTCTACTGCCCTGAGTGTCATCGAACCTATTCCGTCAACGCGACCCGATGGCGATGCGACTGTGGTTCCCCCCTTGATCTGGAATTCATGCCGGAGTTTTTCACAGAAAAGATCGTGAAAAGGGGTCCGAGCCTGTGGCGGTACAGGGAAGCCATACCGATACGGAAGGATCAATCGATTCTCTCCATGGGAGAAGGATTAACTCCTCTTGAAGAGATGGAGTTCGACGGTCACAGGGTATTGATAAAGATCGATTACCTCTTTCCGACAGGCTCCTATAAGGACCGGGGGGCCGCGGTGCTCATCAGCAAGGCCAGGGAGCTCGGGATATTGAAAGTGGTCGAGGATTCTTCAGGAAACGCCGGCTCCGCGATTGCGGCTTACTGTGTTAGGGCAGGGATCGGGTGTGACATCTATGTCCCTCAATCGACCTCTTCAGGGAAATTGGTCCAGATTCAAACGTATAGGGCGAATCTAAAAAAGATCGAAGGGTCGAGGGAGAAGACAGCGCAGGTAACGATGGAGGCGGCTAAGAAAACCTACTATGCCAGCCACTGCTGGAATCCCTACTTTCTCCACGGGACAAAGACCTTTGCGTTTGAAATCTGGGAACAGATGGAGTGGAATGCACCGGATACGCTCATCCTTCCCATTGGACACGGGACGCTTTTGTTAGGAGCCTACATCGGGTTTAAGGAATTGAAAGAAGCGGGGAAGGTTAAAAAAATTCCAAGATTGGTGGGAATTCAATCAACGGCCTGCGCCCCGCTTTATCAGGGTTTTGTGAAAGAGTTAGAGGAGGCCCCGTCTATTATAAAGGGGGAGACGATGGCAGAGGGAATTGCCATTGCTGAGCCCGTCAGGGGGAAACAGATACTGAAGGCAATCCGGGAGACTGGCGGAGAGATTCTGACTGTAACCGAGAGAGAGGTTATGCCGGCCCTGAGAGAGATGGGCCGAAGAGGCCACTTCATCGAGCCCACCTCTGCGGCTACCATCGCCGGACTGAAGAAGTATTTAAAAAGCAAGGGGAGAAAAGAGGTCATCGTATCGAGTCTGACGGGAACAGGGTTAAAGGCCGTGGAAAAGATAGAAATCTTTGGAAAATCCAAAGATTTCTGATTACACTGATTAGGGATCGATTACACAGATTAAAAATATATCAATAGATAAAGAAAAATCTCTGTAATCATCTTTTTAAAATCTGTGTAATCAGGGGGCTCTCGGGTAGCCCCCTTGACAGTTACTCAATAGCTGGTTAAATTACCTCCACCAAAATAAGAGGCTTTAAGAATAGACCGAGGAGGTAGGGTTATGGGTCGGATGAGAATGAAGCAGGGTTTGTTTTTTCTAATCGTTGTGATGTGTCTCTCTCTTCTTTCTCCAGCTTTCATCTTTGCTGCGGAGGAGAAGAAGGACACGAGGCCGGAGCGGGGGATTACCGTCTACCCGGAATTTTCAATAGTGTCCACTGGAAAGGGGGAGACTGTTCGGATGGATCTGACCCTCGAAAATAAAGGCCGGGCAGATGAGACGATCGATGTGAAGATCTCAACGGTTCCCAAGGGATGGAAGGCGACGATGAAGGGCGGGAGTTATCTTGTGGCCGGGATGTATGTGGCAAATGGAAAGTCGAGAAATTTAGCCCTCAGCCTCGAACCTGACAAAACCATTGGCCCCGGTGGTTATGTCTTTCAGTTTGATGCTCAAACCGCTGACGGGAAATTCACCTCCACCCATAAGTTAACGGTGAATGTGCAGGAGAGGGTCCCGGGAGCGGATGATATCCAAATCACCACCTCATATCCCGTCTTGAGAGGCCAGACCGATGCCCGGTTTGAATTTTCCCTTGAAGTGTTGAATAAGAGCGAAAGCGATCGGGCCTTTAACCTTGCGGCCATCGGACCCGAGAAGTGGGAGATCAACTTCAAACCTGCCTATGAAGCCAAACAGATATCGAGTTTGCGGATGAAGGGCGGACAGAGCCAGACAGTTGCCGTCGAAGTATCGCCTCCCAGAGAAGCAAAGTCAGGGGAATATCCTGTCCTGGTAAAGATCAGCTCTGGAGAGCAGAAGGCAGAAGCCAAGTTGATGGTAGTGCTCACCGGCATTTACAAACTGGATGCAGGGACGCCCACCGGAATCCTGTCGCTGGAGACGATGGTGGGAAAACCGGCGAATATCTCTCTCTTCGTGAAGAACACGGGGTCGGCTGTTAACCGCAATGTCAGTTTCTCATCTTTTAAACCCGAAAACTGGGAAGTGAAGTTCAATCCCGAAAAGATCGAGGCATTAGAAACCGGGGCATTGAAACAGGTGGAAGTCACCATCACTCCAGCCAAGGAAGCGCTGGTGGGAGATTACTCCGTCGGGTTATTGGTGGATGGCGAGAAGGGGAGCAGCAAAACCGTGGAGATGAGAACAACGGTGAGGGCTTCAACAGCCTGGGGATGGATCGGGATCGGAATCATCATCTTTGTCATCGCAGGCCTGTGTGGTCTGTTCATCTGGTTGGGGAGGCGTTAAGGTGAAAGGACAGATTATCGTTGAAACCGAGGATTTGACGAAGAAATACGGGTCCCGGACCGCAGTGGATCATCTCAACATCAAAATTGAAGAAGGAGAGGTCTTCGGATTCCTCGGTCCGAATGGAGCGGGCAAGACAACGACACTGCTTATGTTTCTTGGCCTCACCGAACCGACCTCCGGAAGGGCGAAGGTCATCGGATTCGATCCGACCCGGGAACCCTTTAAGGTGAAGGAGAAAGTGGGTTACCTGCCTGAGAACGTCGGTTTCTATGACGATATGGATGCAAGGCAGAACCTCAGGTATATTGCGAAGCTAAACCGGATCTCCGGTGGGGTCTCTGAAAAGAGAATTGACTACTGGCTGGAGATGGTTGGCCTTTCAGAGGAATCAACCAAGAAAGTGGGAACCTTTTCGAAGGGAATGAGACAGCGACTCGGGATCGCCGAAGTATTGATCAAGGAGCCGAAGCTCGTCTTTCTCGATGAGCCCACGATCGGACTCGATCCCGATGGAACAAACCGGATGCTCGACCTCATCCATTCCCTGAGCAGGGAAAAGAATATCACCCTTTTTCTTTCTTCCCATCTGCTCGATCAGGTTCAGAGGATCTGTGACCGGGTGGGGATTATGATCAATGGGAATCTGGTGGCGATCGGTCCCATTGATGAATTGGCGAAGAAAAAGTTAGGGTTGGGCAAGGAAGACTATACGCTTGAAGAGATCTATATGAAGTATTTTAAGGAGGCCTAAATTGCACGGGATCTTAACGATATTCAGAAAGGAGATGGGGGACCATTTCAACAGCCTTCGGTTTCTCCTCATTTCAGCCCTTATCGTGATGGTCGGTGTGATCATCACATCCATGGTAGGGATGGCGATCCAGGAGGAATTGAAAGGGATGGCCAAGCCCTCGCTCATTTTTCTGCTCCTTTTCACTTCGACAGGGAAACTCTTCTCCTTCGTTCAGTTCATCGGCTTTTTCGGCCCTCTCCTGGGCATCTTTTTAGGCTTTGATTCGATCAACCGGGAGCGGGTTTCAAGGACTCTGTCGAAACTGGTCTCCCAGCCGATCTTTCGCGACTCGATCATCAATGCCAAATTTCTATCGGGTGTTGCGATCATCGCGATCATCCTGGTCGCCACTGTCCTCCTCATCTCGGGCCTCGGCATCCGGTTGGTCGGAGTGGTGCCGGGTGTGGAAGAGGTGTCGCGTCTGGTCATCTACGTCGTCATCAGCCTTCTCTACATCTCCTTCTGGTTGGGGATATCGATCCTCTTTTCCGTGATCTTCAAGAGCGCAGCCACCTCTGCCCTGGCGTCGCTGGCCATCTGGATATTCTTCTCTTTCTTTGTGAGCCTTGGGGCAAGCGTTTTGTCTGATGCGGTTGCTCCCATCAGCCAGACTGCCTCCGGGGTTGACCCAGAAATGCTGATCCGCCATGAGCGGATCCAGAGGCTCACCTCCCTGGTTTCTCCCATGACGCTTTACAGTGAAGCCACGACGACCATTCTCGATCCGATGCGAAAGACCACGAGGACATTGATTCTGATGGGCCCCCTGGAACGGTTTTCCATGAGTCGCTTCCAGAGCCCTCTTCCCCTTCTGGAGAGCATCTTTATCGTCATTCCCCATATTATTTCGATTGTGGCAATCACTCTTCTATGTTTCGGAATCTGTTATCTTGTTTTCATGAGACAGGAGATCCGAACGGTGTAACTAATCATTGCAAAATGATCAATTAGCAATGATCAATTAGCAAGGGCAATTCCAGATAACGAATAATGATTGATGTGCCATTTCTTTCATTGCTAATTTTTCATTGATAACTTTATAATTTTCATTGTGCTTTTAGATAACTCCCCATCCCCTCACCTCCCCATTTGATCTTCGGGATTGATATGCCTGTCAAGAAGCGTGAGATTTTCGGCTGGGCGATATATGATTTTGCAAACTCAGCCTTTGCCACGACGATTCTCGCTGTCATCTTCAATCACTACTTTGCCACGGTGGTCGCCGGAGGGGAGAGAGGGGTCGAACTCCTTGGATTCCGTCTCCACGGCGCCTCCTTCTTCACCTTTTCCGTTTCTCTCAGCATGCTTATCTCCGCCATCCTTTCACCGTTCTTAGGGGCGGTCGCTGACGCTTCAGCATCAAAGAAGCGGTTTCTGATGGCCTTCTGCTATATCGCTGTCCTCTTCACCGGCCTCC
This sequence comes from Deltaproteobacteria bacterium, assembly GCA_018333535.1. Classification (GTDB taxonomy): domain Bacteria; phylum Desulfobacterota; class BSN033; order BSN033; family UBA1163; genus RBG-16-49-23. Next base: position 7,135 of record JAGXTA010000018.1, read on the forward strand.
TCTATTTTGTTCAGGAGGGGAATTACTGGCGTGGGGCGATCTTCTTCATCATCGCTAACATCGGTTTTGCAGGAGGTAATGTCTATTACAATGCCTTCCTTCCTGAAATCTCGAACGATCAAAATATCGGCCGGATCTCAGGTTTCGGCTGGGCATTGGGATATATTGGAGGCGGGGCTCTTCTGGCCATTAACCTGGTGATGTTAAAATATCCCGGAGTCCTTGGGTATCAGGAAGGGTCTTTTTCCGTTCAGGACTGTTTTCTTTCCGTTTCCTTGTGGTGGCTCATTTTCTCCCTCCCCACTTTTTTTCTTCTGAGAGAGAGGGCGCAGAAGGTCCCTCTTGCTCCCGGGAAGAGCTATTTCAGAGAAGGTTACATCCGCCTTCGGCATACCCTTGGCCGGATCAGGACTTTCAGGGAATTGACGAAGTTTTTGGCGGCCTATTTGATCTATAACGAAGGGATTGAAACCGTCATCGTCATGGCTTCCATCTTTGGCGCCCAAGTCATCGGTATGGAGACCGGCGAGATCATCCTCTTCTTCCTGATGGTTCAGGGGATCGCCTTTTTCGGCTCCCTGGCCTTCGGTTTCCTGGCCGATGCCATAGGAAACAAGAGAACGGTGATGATCTCTCTGGTTATCTGGTCTCTTATCGTTGTCTGGGCTTTTCAATTGGGGATCATCTGGGATCCTAAAACAGAATACTGGATATTAGGAGTATTAACAGGCATCGTTCTGGGCGGAAGTCAGGCCGCCTCCCGTTCCCTTCAAGGGATCTTTACTCCCGATGCGAACAGCGCCGAGTTCTTCGGCTTCTTTGCCGTCTCAGGCAAGTTCGCCTCTGTTTTCGGCCCTCTTATCTATGGAATTCTAATTGCCATCACCGGAAGCGTTCAATCGGGCATCCTTTCGGTGCTTTTCTTTTTCATCGCCGGAGGAATCCTCCTGTGGACGGTCGATGAAAAGAAGGGAATGGAGGAGAAACAGAGTCCGGTCATTTAGGGTTATGAGTCAGTCCATAATAATGTATTCACTGGAGACTAAATTCCTCCTTATTCACTTTACTCGCCGCGCAAGCGCTGGCGCAGCGGGCAAAAGGGAGAAATACCCCTCTTTGGAAAAGAGGGGTCAGGGGAGATTTTCAGAAGAATATGTCTTCTTCAGTATGGACTCCTAAGTGAGTTGAAGGCTGTGAGATGGAAGAAAATATCATTCCTCGGAGAGTTTTTTAGCCTCAGCCCATTCTCTTTCCAAACCATAAGAGATTAGGTTCTCCCATAGAGGAAAAACTCCCGGACCTTTTCCTGAAGCTCTTTTTCGGTCCAATCCGGATGGGCATGCCGTAAAGCGGCTGCTTTTAACTGCCGTGCAGAGGAATAGAGCTGGAGGGCTATCCGAAGCTTCTGCTCGGGCGTCATCGATTGATAGATTTTTTCTTGGATGGGATGCACACTCAACCTTTCAACTTTATAAAAATTTTATCCCATACCCCTAAATAATTGTCAAATGGTAAGAATGAAGAAGAGAAGAGATGGAGTAACCCGGCTGAAATCTCTTTACATGATCATTTATCAATACTTCGCCCATAAACACCTCTTGACAAATCATTCTTGATTACTTAACATAATTGATAAGAATCATGGAACAATCGATTGCCGAACAAAAAGCCCGTGAATTGGGAATCGACAGGACTCAGGTGGTCCGTGAGTACTGGGAGCTCATTATATTGAAAGGGCTTTATGAATCACCCCAGGGTCGCTATCTGATTTTCAAAGGGGGAACAGCCCTCCGGTTAGCCTACGGTTCTCCAAGGTTTTCTGAAGACCTCGATTTTTCACTGACCAAAGATGTGATGAAAGGCAAATTTCTTCCACTCATCAAAAAGATCATTTCCCCCTTTCCTGAGCTGATTCAAACCGACCTTGAAGAAAAATATTATACCTACCTGGCTGAAATTAAAGTCACTCAGAATTATTTGTCCATGCCTTTCCGAATTAAAATTGAGATTTCCAAAAGGGAGGCCCGCAATTATCGATGGGAGCTGAAGCTTCTTGGCTCCCCGGCTACGGTTATCCAGGTGATGGGACAGGTGGGAACTCTGGAACAGATTTATCAGGACAAGCTGGAATGCCTGAAGGGGAGGGGTAAACCGAAAGATCTTTTCGACCTCTGGTACCTGTCAGAAAGACTCAGGGTTCCTTTTGCCCCCGAAAATATAGACCTCAAGAAGAAGGATCTCATCCGTGATCTTCGGAAATATTTGCCTAAGGATTTTTGGCCGGCGATTGAAAGGCTCATCAGATGAAGGGAATTGAACTCCTAAAAGTACTTCAGAAGATCAATAAACCCTTCTATACGATTGCCGATTTGGAAAAAGTCACAGGCCTTCAAAGAAGTAGCCTCTATGTGTCCTTGAAGAGATGGGTGGCCGGGGGTATCATCGAAAGGGTGTCCCAGGGGATTTATCTTCCGATGGGAAGCGTTATTTCAATGGAAACCCTGGCGGCCCAGATCTATCTTCCTAATTACCTTTCCTTCGAATCGGCTTTGGCCGGTTATGGGATTCTGAATTTGATCCCTTATACCGCTACTTTTGCCACTCCCAGAAAGACGAAGAAGTTCCTTCTTCGAAAACAGGCGGTCGAATTCAGACAGATCACACGGGACCTTTTCTTCGGATTTGAAATGAAGAATGGAATCTATATCGCTTCACCCGAAAAGGCTTTTCTGGATGAAATCTATCTTTTCACGAGGGGGAAAGTGACTCTCGATTTAGACGAAATAGATGTCAAAAAACTATCGATAAAAAGGTTGAAAGATTATTCCAAACCATTCCCGTCTTATGTGAGAAGTCAAATCGAGGACATCCTTTCCAAACAGTGAACGAATCCCTTTTACCCTACCCATTGAGAGACTGTGTCGAAAGTCCGTTCATGGTTCGATCCCGCACCTCGCGGGACTCACCACGAACGGACCACGGCATATTAAGAATCAATTGGTTAGCCGTTCACCCTGAGTGTGTCGAAGGGCGAACGGCTAATTGTGACACGGTCTCTGAATAGGGCAGGGTATGGGTGGGGCTGAAGTTAATATCGGAATCGAATCCTGTACTTCACCTTCACTTCCTGATCTTTTGCCACGGGGACATTGAAACGAATCAGGTTGGCCTGGAGTTTCTCGTAAGTGTGAGTATTCGAGAGCATCTCCCAGTCACCGGGGATGGGTTCTTCCACTAAGACCTTAATATCCTCCTTTTTGTGGTTCCTCAGACTGACCTCGAAAGCCACTTCATAGAGGTTGTAACCCAGATGTTTGTATTCGGTCTGAACCCTCTCTCCCACCACATCAAAAGCCTCTCCAATCTTGATCTTAATCTTTTCGTCCTTTGGCGTATGGTCGATCCGGTCCTCTCCCACAAACTGAAGGCTTCCATCCTTGTCCTCTTTATAAACCCGGATCGTTCCTTTGGGCAGGGGCATTCCGAGATTATTCTTCCGGGTGTTCTCCAGTTCGAGAAAGACTCCGACTTTCTGCTTATTCGTCCTCTGGTCATAACGGGAGTAATAGTAGTGAGGATGGCCTGAGAAGATGAAGAGCTTTTTAACCGGGACCTGATTGGCATCGAGCAAAGACATCTGCTTGGTCTGATTATCTTTGACGGTTGTCCTGCGGTCGAGTGTGTAAAGATGATATTCGAAGAAAGACTCCTCTTTGAATTGTTGGCTTGCCTCTTTCGCGGCCGCCATAGGCCTGGCGTAATCCATTCTCATCTCTCCTTTCACCCGATGGATATCGCCTGCTACCAATTTAAGCAGAGCATTCTGATAAGTGGCTCCGCTCCGGTTGTCAATGGTGACCCAGCCAGTCATGTCAGTCATTGTGTCCAGCTTATTTAAGACAGCTACATAATCAGCCTTCCAATTGATTCCGGAGGTAAGATAAGAAGCCTCCACCTTCTGGGGCCGTGACAGCCTGTTCTCAAGCATCCAGACGAGCGTGGGTTGAGGGATGAGATTTTCAGGGATCTTTGAAAGGAGAACTCGACCATAATGGCCGATGTGGATCTTATCGCCGATTTGGAAGATATTTCCTCCCTGTGTAGAGAGGAGGGTGGCCTCAACTATCTCCTCTTTTTTCGTTTCGTTGTTGAATGTTGCCAGTTGAACCTTCTGGCCCACATACTTTTCAAGAAGTTTTTGAGGACTCAGAAGATCGTATTCGTAGTTCTGCTCCAGGACATTGAGGCTGGGTCCATTGATCAGAGACTTGATGTGGACCGTGGTCGGATCGATCTTTCCGGCCACATCCATAAACTTCAGTTCATGGATTCCCGGTTTAAGGTCAATGAACCGTGTGTCCTTCACCAGCCCGATATTCGAATTGTAGATGGTAATGGCCACATCCTGCTGATCTTTCAAGGTGCTGGTGAGTGGTGCTGCAAAACCAATTTGGATGGAAAAGATGAAAGTGATGAGAGTGATGACAATCATTAACCTTTTCATGTTGGAAACCTCCTGTCTTTGTTTTTTCAATCTGAAATCTAAAATCCGAAATCCGCAATCGACTCGGCCTCCTTTTGAGGCTTTTAATATTAAAGACAACAGGGGAAAGATTTAGTTCCAGAAAGATGAGAGGCAGAGGGGAACAATTTGAAATGATTGAGGTTTAATAAATGGAGATGGTCATGAAGTGATTATAATAACGTCCCTTCAGCCCAACCCAGCTTAACTATATTAATGCGGCGGAGGTCGCTCACCCCGAGTTTATATTTCTCATCAGCGGCAAAGATATGCGTAGGGGGATTATCCAGCGGCTTGTCTTCTCCGAAGTGGGCAGTGCGCTGAAGTTGAAGCAGGCGTGCTCCCACTGCATCCAGCGCTACAGGGTCCTGGCCGATGAGGAGGCCTTTGTATTCGGAGACGAACCTTCTGTCAAAGTGATGGGCTCCCCGGTTGTAGAATTGAGTCCGGATCAGACTCAGAATATTGAGGCGGGTCTTTCCTTTGACAATGGCCTTGCCCCATATCGAAGCCAGGGGGGAGCAAGAATCGCTGTGGTAGTGGAGGGGGAGCAAGTAGGCGGGAACGAACATGCAATAGTTCTTAATACATCCACCGATGCCTGACCAGTGATGCGTTCTTAAAGGCCGGACATTTATGAGCGCTGTAGAGGACTTAAAAATGGGATTATTCAGCACTCCTCGGTCGTCAATGCCGATATTCTTTTTTGGAACGCCCGCCTCCATGACCCGTTTCACAATGGCCGATTCCAGTTCTTCAGGGGTGGGCAAATAGAACCAGACATTGCTCTTGATGCCCACTATGTCATTTGGTTTGATCAACTTCTTCCAGGCCTGAACGGGATTCTCCACACCCAATAATTGGCACACTCCCTGATCGAGCATCTTCTGAACGACCCTCTGATTGATATTGCCCTGCTGATCGATCGCATTCTCGTCACGGATGAGAACCACTTTGACTTTTTCTTCTGCCTTTGTTTCTCCGCTAAGGGATGGGCCAAGAGCTGCGGCAAAAGCGGTATAGGCTGTGCCCCGAAGAAAATCCCTTCGGGTGATGGTTCGGTTTTTTTTCATCGTTATCCTTCCTCCAATCTATTATGACGGATTCGTCATCCCTGCCTGCCGCAGGGAGGGATGAATTAGCAGGTCGGGAGACCTGCTCCTACCCGGGTAGATTCGGGTCTCCTGACCCGAATTATGGGGATGAATAAGCTTATCTTCCGGGCAATTTCTTCACGACCGCCTCAATCAATTGCTCTGTTTTTTCAACAGAGGGTGCATCAAAGACCACCAGGACATGCTTTTGATGGATCCGCGCAGAAGCCCATTTCCCATTCTCTGTCTTGACTGCTTTTGAAGAGGGAGCCTCCGGCATGTAAGCCTTCAGAAAACTCTGAAGGGCTTTTTCAGCCTGTTTTTGGTCGGGGTACTGAATCAGGAGAAGAAAGGTTTTGCCTTTTTCTCCGGAAAAAGGATAAGTGGCAAGAATAGCATTTGTTCGTGCTCCTAAATTAAGGACTTGAGAGTACCGAGTACTTGTCTTCATTTTGGCAATTTCTTGGGAGAATATCAAGGGTCTTTTGTTCGTTGATTAAGCTGCCATTAAGCGTAAGCCCTCTTGTCTGTTCAAATCGATCTTTTGTCTGATGAAATTGACGAGGATTTGGTCGTTGGGGGAATTCACGAGTAATTCTGGAAGAGTATTTCTCATAGCCAGGGCGGTAACCTGCTCGGAGGGG
>JAGXTA010000019.1 GCA_018333535.1 Deltaproteobacteria bacterium
TTAAGACGGGTGTGATTGCCCCTAAGACGACCTCATTGCTGGAACGAGTTTTTAGAGAGATTGGCCGTCGTCTCAAGAAAATCGCATGGGGATGGTCGGACCAGGCAGTAACCAATCTTTCCAAAATGATCCTGATCAGACAATATGCAAGAGATAAATGGGAACAATATTGGAAAGAAAAATTAGGCATCAAAGGTTATTTCACCATTCAGATCCAGTCGGTCGAAATAATATGATGCCTCACCTTTTGAACGATACCAATATTTTATCCGGAGATGTCGGACCAACAACGCCAGACCCTGTTAGACGGTTGGCATCACCTATTAAGGGAAAAGGGCATCCTCTCCTGACCTAATTAGGCTAAGAAGATCATTACTACTCCGATTCCCCAACAGTAATAAGAAAAATTATATATTTTCCCTATCTGAATCACCTTCATCAAAAAAGCCAATGACAAAAAGCCTGCAAGAAAGGCCATGGCGGTTCCGATCGACACCGCTTGAAGTTCCGGCATGGAATCCACTTTCCAAAGCTCTAAAAGCATGGCGCCCAGGATGGCTGGAATCGAAAGAAGAAAGGAAAATCTTCCAGCCAGTTCCCTATTCAGGCCGCAGAAAAGGCCGATGGAGATGGTTGCACCAGATCGTGAGATTCCGGGGATGATGGCGATTCCCTGAGCGATACCGATGAGGATGGCATCGATCCATCTCATCTTTTCTAAGGAACCGCCTTCCTTCTTGGCCCACCGGGTCAGATAAAGGATCGTGCCAGTGACAAGAAGCATTCCTCCCACTGTTTTCGGTTGAACAAAGAGGGATTCGAACCAATCTTTGAAAAGGATTCCCATCAAACCCGTAGGGACACTCGCAACGAGAATCAAGAAGAAGAGCCTTGTCCCCTCCTCATTTTTTCTTTTCCCGGTGACCTTTGATCCTATTCCACGAATGATGCCACCGATGTCCCTCCTGAAATAGATGACCACTGCAAGGAGGGTTCCGAAGTGAAGCATCACATCAAAGAAGAGTTGAGGCTCTTTCAGGCCGAAGAGGGATTGGAAGAAGACGAGATGGCCGGAACTGCTGACGGGAAGAAATTCGGTCAGTCCCTGAACCACCCCGAGAAAAATAACATGTAAGATATTAATAAGAAGTCTCCTCGACGTTGCAGGTTATAAATTCGAAATTCGAATATCGGGCAAAGCGTCCTTTTAGGACCAATCCGAAACAATACCCAATTCCAAATGGCCCAATTTCACAAACGAAATCCAGAGGTTTGTGTTTCGGTAATTCGGATTTTGAACATTTGAAATTGTTTCGAAATTCGGATTTCGTGCTGCGAATTTAACCTTTTGCCCTTGTTAATTCTGTAACAGCAATCCTTACCTTGTCTTCCACCAGTTTCTTAATCTCCTGGAGGCGATCTTCAGTCAGCGCCTCAAACCGGAGAACCAATACCGGCTGGGTATTGGAGGCCCTTACCAGTCCCCATCCATCCTGAAATTGGACCCTCACCCCATCCACATCAATAATGGGATGGTCTTTTTTCAACTCCTTTTTGACCTGATCGACCACCTTAAATTTGATCTCGTCCGGGCAAGAAACCCTGATCTCCGGAGTGATGTGGGTTTTGGGGACATCGGCGAGAAGGGAGGACAATTTTCTCTCTGTGTTTGAAAGAAGCTCAAGGAGTCGGCATGAGGCATAGATGGCATCGTCATAACCGAAATAGCGGTCGGCGAAGAAGATGTGACCGCTCATCTCTCCTCCCAGGACCGCCTTCTCTTCCTTCATCTTCTCTTTGATCAGGGAGTGGCCGGTTCTCCACATGATCGCCTTTCCGCCATGCTTCTCAATATCACTGAATAGGTTCTGAGAACATTTGACTTCAGCCACAAAGGTTGCGCCTTTCTGCTGTTTCAATATCTCACGGGAGAAGAGGATCATCAGCTGATCGCCCCAGATGATATTCCCCTGATCGTCCACGACTCCGATGCGGTCCGCATCTCCGTCATAACCGATTCCCACATCCGCCCTGGTTTTTAAAACCCGTTTGGTAAGAGCTTTGAGATTATCAGGAACCGTTGGATCGGGAAAATGGTTGGGAAACCGGCCATCGATTTCGCAATAGAGTTCCTCAACTTCACAACCCAGATCTTTAAGCAATGGCCCCGCAACCACTCCGCCCGTTCCATTTCCTGCGTCGATGACGACCCTCAATTTTTTTTCGAGGCGGATGTTCTTCTTTATATATTCGTGATAGGCCTGGATGACCTTAGCTTCTGAAAGATTTCCTCTGCCAGAGATGAAGTCACCCCCCTCAACCAGTCGCCCCAGTTTCTGTATTTCTTCGCCAAAGATGGTGCTTTTCCCCACAGAGACCTTGAAGCCGTTGAACTCCGGAGGATTATGACTGCCTGTCACCATGATCCCTCCATCCTTATTCAGATGGAAGAGGGAGAAATAATAAACCGGCGTAGGGCAGACACCGATATTGACCACATTGCATCCGGTTGATAACAGGCCCTCGATCAGGGCTTCACTGAAAGCTCCTGATCTGAGCCTTCCGTCCCTTCCGACGGCGAGCGATTTTTTACCCAGCTGGACCATATGAGATCCGAACCCTTTGCCCAGTTGCCGGACGATATCAGACGTCAGGTCCTTATCAACGACTCCCCTGATATCGTATTCCCTGTAGATCTGGGGGTTAATCTTCACAGAACCCTCCTTTTATTAAACAATAATTACCCTAAATCTCTTTTAGAATCAACCGTTTCATTTTTTGACTTTTTATGGCGGATAAGATAAATTATTAAAAATGTGGCGTTCCGATATTTACCGGAACGGTTTTTGTTCGTCCTCAGTCAATGGGGGCGCTACAATTCGGATGAAAACAGACGAGGGCAGATTCTATGGAAATAAAGGCCATTCGAGGTTTCAACGACATCCTCCCTGACGAGGTCGGGAAGTGGCAGTTTGTTGAAAAGACGGTACGGGAGGTCTTTGAAAGTTTTGGCTTCGCTGAGATTCGAATTCCCATCCTCGAACGGACGGAACTCTTCTCCCGGGGCATCGGGGAGGCGACTGACATCGTCGAAAAGGAGATGTATACCTTTACGGACAAGGGCGGCAGCTCCCTGACCCTTCGGCCTGAAGCGACTGCCTCCATGGCGCGAGCCTACCTCGAACATCAATTCTACACCTTCGATCCTGTGGCAAAACTCTATTGCATTGGCCCGATGTTCCGCTATGAGAGGCCCCAGAAGGGCCGTTACCGCCAGTTCTATCAGATCGATGCTGAGGTCTTCGGTGTAGGGAATCCTATGGTGGATGCTGAGGTCATCCTCATGCTCATCCATTTTTTGCGACGGGTGGGACTCGAAAAACTTGAGCTTCAGATTAACTCTCTGGGTTGCCGTGATTGCCGGCCCCGGTACCGAGACGGATTAAAAGCGTATTTGACGGAAAAGTCTTTCCAGTTGTGCGAAGACTGTCAGAGGAGGATTCAGGCCAACCCCCTCAGGATCTTCGACTGCAAAGTCCAGACCTGCCAGGAGGCGATAGCAGATGCCCCGAAAGTGATTGACTTCATTTGTGATGAATGCAGTGTCCATTTCAACAGGGTTAAGGAATACCTGGCAATGGCAGACCTCGACTACATTCTAAACCCCAGGATGGTCAGGGGACTGGATTATTACACCCGGACCGCCTTTGAGGTCGTCTCCTATGATCTCGGCTCCCAGAACGCCGTCACCGGCGGAGGCCGGTATGACAATCTCTTTCAGGAGATCGGAGGGCTTGATATTCCTGGGATCGGGTTTGCCATTGGTATGGAGAGATTAATCTCTCTTCTGCCCAAAGATAAGGGATTGATCCAGCGTTCGCACTTATTCATCGCCGCACCGGGCAAGGACACTCATCAAGAGGCCTACCGGATCGCCAATCAACTCCATCTCGAGGGGATCAGGGCGGAATTTGACTATGAAGGCAAGAGCCTGAAGAGTCAGATGAGACGGGCGGACAAATTGAACGCCCGGTATGTCCTCATCCTGGGCGAGGAAGAATTGAGGAAGGGCAGGGCGGTCCTGAGAAATATGGCGGATAAATCCCAGGAAGAAATCCCCATAGACAACCTTCCAGATATCCTGAAAAGGAAGATCTTTAGCGATTGATGAATCGTTTTTTTGGTGTTAATATATTTTTCAATTTGAAATTTGCAATGTTTGGTTGATGGGGGATCGTTCAATGGTAGGACAACGGACTCTGACTCCGTGAATTGAGGTTCGAATCCTCATCCCCCAGCCAATGAAAAAAGGCGGGTTTAGCTTCTATGCGCTAAACCCGCCTTTTTATTACAAGAATCAAGCGATAGCATATGTGAAGCGGGTGAACTTTCCGTGGATTTAGATCTGTAGAAATTTACTTGACAATTCCAAATATCTATGTAAAATGGAATCATGTATTCCAGATTGATCGGCCCCCCAAAAGCAAAAAGTTTCTTTTTGTTCGGTCCCCGGGGAACCGGTAAGACCACGTGGGTTAAGTCTGCCTTTTCAAAGGCTGTCTATATCGACTTATTGGAAGCTGAGCTCTTTAATGATTTGACAGCGAATCCGCAACGGTTGTTAAATTTTATCCCTCCTGATTTCAAGGACTGGGTCATTATTGATGAAATACAGCGAATCCCCGATCTTTTGCATGAGGTGCACCGTTTAATTGAGACAAAGAAATATCATTTTATTCTCACCGGGTCCAGCCCCAGGAAACTGAAAAGAAGAGGACCAAATCTTCTGGCTGGGCGGGCATTAACACTTTCTATGCATCCTTTGTCGGTCGCTGAATTGGGAGAGGATTTTCGGTTGGAGCATTCCCTTAAGTATGGTCAATTACCCAGTGTCTACACAGAACCCGATCCTAAAAAATACCTTGAGGCTTATGTGAAGACCTACCTCGAGGAAGAAATCCGTCAGGAAGGGCTTACAAGAAACCTTTCAGCCTTTGCTCGATTCTTGGAGGCGGCGAGTTTTTCACAGGGGTCTGTTTTGAGCATTTCTTCTGTAGCACGGGAATGTCATGTCGAGAGAAAGGTCGTTGAGAGTTATTTTTCGATCCTTGAGGATCTTCTGATCGGTTACCGGATCCCCATTTTTTCCAAAAAGGCCAAAAGACGCCTTGCCGTGCATCCCAAATTTTATTTTTTTGATACAGGGGTCTATAGGGTTTTGAGACCCATGGGGCCGCTCGATGCACCGGAAGAGGTGGATGGAATTGCTCTTGAAACGCTCTTTCTTCAAGAGCTTATTGCCCTTAATGATGCTTTGGATTTTAGGTATAAGATTTTATACTGGCGTACTTCCGACGGCAGAGAAGTGGACTTTGTCCTTTATGGCCCTAAAGGGTTGCTCTCTTTTGAAATTAAAAGAACATCCAGAATAACATCAAACATGCTGGGAGGATTGAAATCGTTCCTGGCGGATTATCCTATGGCAAAAGCGTATTTCGTTTATATGGGAAATAGGCGGATGTATGAGGGCAAAATTGAAATTGTTCCGGTCCAGGAGATCCTGAAGGATTTAAAAACATTATTAGCCTGACAACAGGAACGTTGACGGGAAATACCGTATTTCCGTTGCCCGATACCGCACATCAAGTCGGCTATTTCTTTTCCTGCCTGGTCATTTTGGCCCAGGAGTCACGAAGGGTGACCACCCGGTTGAAGACAGGCCTTTGAGACGTAGAGTCTTTTAAATCCACACAGAAATAGCCGAGTCTTTCAAACTGATATCGGCTTCCCGGTGCCGTACCTTTGAGGCTCGACTCCAATCGGCATGTGGTAAGGGTTTCCAGCGATTTCGAATTCAGGTACTTTGTAAAATCATCGTCTTCCCCCATTGGATTGGCAACCCGAAAGAGGCGATCATATAAGCGAACCTCAGCGGGAACTGAATGGTCGGCTGATACCCAGTGTATCGTTGCATCGACCTTACGGCCATCCGGTGCAAACCCGCTTCGCGTCTCCGGATCATAAGTGCAATGGACTTCCACCACTTCGCCGGTGTTCGGATTTTTCACCACACTCACACATTTTATAAAATATCCATAACGTAGACGGACTTCCCTGCCAGGAGCCAGCCTGAAAAACTTCTTGGGCGGATTCTCCATAAAATCTTCCTGTTCAATATATAAGGTTCGGGAGAAGGGGACTTTCCTGGAACCCAACTCTGGATTCTGCGGATGATAAGGGGAGTCGCATTCTTCCACCTGGCCTTCCGGGTAGTTGTCAATAACGAGGCGGAGAGGCCGTAGTACCCCCAGGACTCGTGGTGCCCGTTCATTCAAATCTTCACGGACGCAGTGCTCGAGAAGAGCCATATCGATGATGCTATCATTCTTGGCCACGCCGATCCGCTCACAGAAGTTTCGGATCGCCTCGGGTGTGTAGCCCCGTCTTCTCATCCCCGCTATGGTGGGTATTCGGGGATCGTCCCATCCCGTCACGCTCCCTTTCCCCACCAATTCGATCAGTCTCCGTTTGCTGAGAACCGTGTAGCTGAGGTTAAGGCGGGCAAATTCAATTTGCTGGGGGTGAGCATTCACCTTCAATTGGTCCAAAATCCAATCATACAAGGGGCGGTTATTTTCAAATTCCAGCGTGCAGATCGAATGGGTGATTCTTTCGATGGAATCTGAGAGGCAGTGGGCGAAGTCATACATCGGATAGATGCACCATTGCACCCCTGTCCGGTAGTGAGTTGCTCGTTTGATGCGGTAGAGGACTGGATCTCGCATGGTAATGTTTGGGGAGGCCATATCGATTTTGGCCCGGAGGACATGAGCCCCATCCTCAAATTCCCCTGCCCGCATCCGTTCAAATAAGTCTAAATTCTCCTCGATGGAGCGGTTCCGATAAGGGCTCTCTTTGCCCGGCTCGGTCAAGGTGCCGCGATACTCCCTGATCTCCTCGGCGCTCAGACTGCAGATATAAGCATTGCCGTTTTTAAGTAGCTGGACCGCACATTGATAGAGTTGCTCAAAGTAGTCGGAGGCATAGAAGAGGCGATCTTCCCAGTTGAAGCCCAGCCAGCGGACGTCGTTGATGATCGATTCAACATATTCAAGGGATTCACCGCTGGGATCGGTATCATCCATCCGCAAATTACAGGCGCCATCGTATTGTGCAGCGATGCCGAAATTGAGGCAGACCGACTTGGCATGTCCGATATGGAGGTAACCATTCGGTTCGGGCGGAAAGCGTGTCGCCACACGACCCTCGAATCTGTTGGTATGTAGATGTTGGTCGATAATATCCCTTATAAAATCCGTCGGGAGCGATGAATTGGTTTGGGCCATAGATAAGGTTCCTCTTCTTTATAATGGGTCATGCCCGGAGGGGCACCCACGAATGATGAAAATGACGAATTTCACGAATGGTAACGAATAGTTTCACATTCGTGTCATTCGCTGTAATTCGTGTTATTCGGTTTTATTTTCTAACTAATTTTTATCCATTTTACAACAAAATGAGATTTTTTACTAAATCATCTTTTCGCCTCGGTCAAGTCTTATTTTTCCTATTGATACCAGACCGATTATTAGGTATCATATAAAAAATAGTAAGTTCTTTAGAGTGGAGTCACAGGGGGGAAATATGGAACGAGTCAAGGAATTCATTCTTAAACATTTTGAGAAGATTCTCATCGTCATTATCCTAATGGCTGCCTTCATCGGGACCTATCTTTTTGAAGAGAAGTCGATCGTGCTTAATTTCTACTACCTCCCAGTTCTCGCTTCAGGGTATTTCCTGGGGCGACGGTTAGGCGTCCTCACCGCTGTCTTCTCCATTCTTATGGTTGTCATCTCCGCATTGATTTTCCCGGACGGGTTCTTCGGGAAACAGGATCTTTTCAAAAGCGTTATACAGATTTTGTCATGGGGTGGGTTTCTTATTCTGTCAAGCATTGCGGTGGGAACGCTTTATGAACAGAACGAACGCCGCATGAAAGACTTAAAAAATGCTTACATCGGAGTTTTAGAAATTCTCTCCAAATATCTCGAATCCACGGATCGTTATACCAAAGGCCATTCGGTCCGGGTCTCGGAATTGGCCATGGAGATCGGGATTGCCCTGGAGCTGCCACGGGCAGAAGTGGAGAATGTTCGCGTGGCGGGTTTACTCCACGATATCGGAAAGGTTGAAATCAGCGGCGAGATCCTTCGCAAGGCAGCCCAATTGACAACGGAGGAACAAGACCTCGTTGAGGAGCATACGGTAAAAGGTGCCTACCTCCTCACTTCCGTGGGTTCGGTCCTTAAGGAAGTCGTCCCCATTGTTGTTTCACATCACAAGTATTTCGCGGAGGCTATCGGGGATCCGGAGAGAGAGATAACCGCAGTTCCTTTAGGCGCCCGTATTATTGCCGTGGCCGATTCCTTTGATGCGATGACCAGTGACCGCCCTTATCGCAAAGGAATCCCCCCCTGGGAAGCGATGGAAGAGATCATTAAAAATACAGGCAAGCAGTTCGATCCCCAGGTGGTCGATGCGTTCAAGCACGTGTTGAGAGGAAGGATGGAAAAGATCTGAATTATTTAAATCGGATCATTTACCCACGGATCCTTTTTCCTTCATTAGTCAGGCAATCCTTATTGACAACCCATCTCCTTTTCAGTACATTATAAATTATTGTGGAAGTTCTCTCGATCTTTAATCCATAGGTTGAATGTATGGTTTGGAACAGAATTGCATCCCCTTTTTATTAGAAGAGAATAGGGATTTTTGTTTAAGAGACCGAAGAAAGGAGGTAATGAAGATGGCCGTTGAATATGTTTATGAACATGTGGTGACGCCAATCGATACGACGACTTCAGGGATTGCCTACGACGGAAGTTACATTTATTGGGCCTGCACGGCAAGAGAGCGGATGATGGTCGATCATCTCGACATGAGCGAGGCCCTTTCTCCCTGGTTTCTGGTGGGCGAGACCAATTTACGGTTTATGAGTCCGGCCTATCTGAACGACCGGATCGAAATTCGTGTGACGGTGGGAGACCATCATTTGGAGAAGGGGTATGCGAAGCTCGATTACCGGTTTATCAACAAAACGACCGGTCAACTCATCGCCCAGGGATATCAGATCATCTTCTTCTATGATGCAAAGACGGGCAAGCGGGTTCCCATTTCAGGGGAGTTCAGGAAATTATTGTGAGATTTCTGAAAAGGTTAGAAATCTCTGATTACACCGATTAGGAACCGATTACATAGATTTGAAATGCATTGATTAATAAAGAAGAATCTGTGGAATCAATTTTTGAAATCTGTGTAATCAGAGAGCGAGTAGTAGTTTTTCAGAGCTCTCATTATAGAGATGCTTTCTCTTCCAGAATGATTCTCGCATCAACGGCGAGGGCTCCCTTTTTGTAAGCGATGATGGGGTTGAGTTCAAGCTCTTTGATCTCCGGGTGCTCTTCCATCACTCTGGATATTTTCAGAATGATCTCTGTTAAAGCCGGAATATCAACTGATTCCTTGCCCCGGTAACCCTGAAGCAACGGATATCCTTTGATCTCTTCGATCATCTCCAGGGCATCTTTTCGACTCAGCGGGATAATCCTGAAAGAGACATCTTTGAGGACCTCCACAAAAATTCCACCCAGGCCAAACATGATGACCGGCCCGAATTGGGGATCTTTGCTCGTGCCTACAATCACCTCCGTTCCAGGCTTCGCCATTTTTTGCACGGATACTCCCTGGATGGACGCATTGGGATATTGTTTTAGAACACCTTCTGTGATTTCGTGATAAGCCGATTTTACCTCTTTCATATTATTGAGAGATAACCTCACACCACCGGAATCGGTTTTGTGGGTGATTTCAGGGGAAGATATTTTGAGGGCAACAGGAAAACCTATTTTCCGGCTCAACAGGACGGCTTCTTTTTGAGTATTGGCCAGTCTGGTTTCCACCACGGGTATTCCCATCCGTTTAAGGAACTTTTTGGATTCGAATTCGGTCAGGATCAGTCTTCCCTCTTTTTTTAATTGCACGATCGTCGCGGATTTCTTCATCGATTTCCTCCCTTCGTCTTCGCATATTGGCTCGCCTTTCCCAGCGCTTTAATGGCCATCTCGATATCCGGGAATACCGGAAAACCCATATCCTCCAGTTGACAGGTCATTTCGTTGACATAGTGAACTCTCGGCCCATAGACCCATGAGGCGATCGGTTTCCGATTCCCCTGCAATCCCCTGTAGATTTTTAGATATTCCTCCATGAATTCGCCGGAAGGGCCTGTCCAGATGACATTTAAGATAGAGTCAATACAAGGATCAACGGTCACGGTGTTCAGAATTTCAGAATAGATGGACATATAATCATTGACCACAGCCATCGGTGGCCCGATATCGACGATTCTCTTTCCCAGACCCGGGAAGATGGCATCCAATTTTTTTCTCGTTCCGGGAGATAATAAAGGAACGGAGAGACCGTATTTCGCTCCCTCGTCAATGGCCAGAACCCCCACCGCGCCGGTGAAGGTGATGATTCCCAGTCGATTCCCTTTTGGCAGGGGTTGATAGGCAAAGATTTTTGGCAATTCAAATAACTCCCGGAAAGTGTTCAGACGGATGACTCCAGACTGTCTGCAGGCTGCATCAAAGATGCGATCATCTTGAGCAAGGGAACCGGTGTGAGAAGCAGAGATGTGAGCCCCTTGTTCTGTTCTGCCCGACTTTAAGATGAGGACGGGTTTCTTTGAGGTCACCTTTTTTGAAACCTTCAGAAATCTTTGGCCGTCTTTAATACTTTCAAGATACAGGGCGATCGCTTTTGTGGCAGGATCATTTTCGAGATATTCCATGATATCGCATTCATCCACATCTGCCTTATTCCCGAAATCGCATATTTTACTCACCCCGTAGCCAAGATCGCCATAGGGAAATGCCTGGGGATTGATCATCCCTGTCTGGGCGCAGATGGCGATGGCTCCCTCTTTGACCTTTTTGTATCCCATTTCATAGGGGTTTGGAATGACACCTTTTGAGGGATTAGCAACGCCTGCGGTATTGGGTCCGATGATCCGAAGATTCCCCTGCCTGGCAATTAACACGATTTCCACTTGGAGCCGTTTTCCTTCCTCATCCCTTTCCGCAAACCCATCCGAGACGACAATGGCAGCCTTCACTCCTTTCTCTATGCACTCTCTCAGGATTCCGGGCACAGACCTGGCACCAGTGATGATGAGAACGAGATCTATCTTTTGCGGGACATCTTTAATCGAGGGATAGACTTTTAATCCCCAGATCTCCTTGTAAGAGGGATTAACGGGGAAAATCTCTCCCTTAAAACCGGCATTGAGCAGAGACTTGATTACCACATAGCCGCCAAAGAATCCTTCTTTCAATGATCCAATCACAGCAATACTCCGGGGATCGAAAAAGGCGTTAAGATCGCTTCGCTCTGGGTTTCTATGTGGCATTTAGATTCTCCTTACGATGACTGATACCTCTTACGATGGAACCCATTTAAATTAACCATTTCAGCAAACGATTTCAAATCTTTTTTCATTGACAACCCGCCTTCCCTCCAAGTAACTTTATCGGAGAGGGAATCGCTCCTTTATGAAAAAGGAAAACACTTTTCACTTTGGCTGGGTTATTGTTGGCGTTTGCTTCATCACCTTAGCCCTCGTTTTTGGGATCTGGTATGCCTTTTCGGTTTTCTTCGTGGCTCTTTTGAAAGAGTTTGGCTGGAGCCGTTCGGTTGGCGCCGGCGCCTTCTCCTTTTTTATCATCGTGAGCAGTTTAATCAGCCCTTTTGCAGGGAGCATGGTCTATTCCATCGGTCCGAAAAAGGTGATCATCATTGGATCGCTGATTTTAGGAATAGGGCTCGCCCTTTGCAGTCTGATTCAGACCTGGTGGCAATTTTATCTTTTTTTCAGTGTCATCACTGCGGTGGGATTGGGCGCCGCCGGATGGGTGCCCAACATCACGATCGTACAGTCCTGGTTTAAGGAGAAGAGGGGATTGGCGATGGGCATCATCTCCTCCGGAATAGGGGTTGGAATTTTGGTTTGCGTTCCTTCCGTACAATATCTCATCACCCGTGTAGGATGGAGGATGACCTATCGAATCATGGCGATCTTTATTCCCGTTATCGTCATCTCCATGGCCATTGCGTTTTTAAAAAGACCTCCCAAAACTATTTCAGATCCTCTCCTTGAGGTAGGAAGTGCACACACGGTCATCAAAGATCCATTCATTGTCGATGAAAAATGGACTTCACAGTCCTGGACAGTTCGACAGGCGATCCGAACGAAACCGTTCTGGTTTTTGGGCATTTCCTTCTTTTTAGGCAACTTGATTACTCAAGCCATCTTCACCCATCAGGTGGCTTTTTTCGTGGATCATCATTTGGAGGCCCTTTTTGCTTCTTATATCGTGGGTATTGTAGGCATCGTGAGCCTGGGGAGCAAGATTCTTTGGGGGGTCTTGTCAGACAGGATCGGACGGGAAATAACTTATACCATCGGGATCACCTTTTCAATATTAGGGATGATCTTTCTTATCCTATTCCATTTTTTCCCTTCAGCCGCCCTAACCTACTTTTATTCCGTCTCATTTGGTATGGGATATGCGGTGACGGCGGTCCTTCCTCCCTTAATTGCCGCTGATTTTTTTGAGGGGCGGAGCTATGGGAGTATCTTTGGGACGCTCATGATCTTTGTGGGAGCAGGAGGGGCGTTTGGGGCATGGGTTGCGGGTTTTGTCTATGACGTGACGGGAAGTTATGTCCCGGTTTTTATTGCGATGATCCTCTGTGCCCTCCTGGCCTGTCTTAACATCTGGAGGGCAGCTCCCCGGAAGATCAGGAGGGTGCCGGGAAAGGTGCGATTGGATGGAGGGTTAATCTAAAATCCGGACTTCGAGGAAGAGGTCTCCCCGGTTGCCCTCACGGTCCACACGGCCCAAGCCCTTCAGACGCAATCGTGTTCCTTCCCGAACGTCCGGGGGAATTGTGACGATCATATTCCTCTTCTTCAATCCCTGAGGGATGGCGATCAGCTTTCTGGTTCCCCGAACAGCCTCCTTTGCTGTGATCATGATCTCTCCATGGAGATCCAATTCTTCCGGAGAGGATTGAGGAGAGATGGACTGAAGGCGAGGCGTGGCCTTCCTATCGGTATAATGGCGGAGTCCCTGACCCATGCCGATCCTGGGAACAAGATCAAATATCTTAATGAAGACGAGGCCGGCGACAAAACCACCGATATGGGCCCAGAAAGCTATGCCTCCGACATTTTTAGGTGTGAGGCTTGCAGAAAACAGTTGGATGAGTAGCCAGTAACCAAGAAAGATAAAGGCGGGGATTTCAACGAACTGGATAAAGAAGAAGATCGGTATCAATGTCAGAATCTTAGAGCGGGGATAGAGGAGGAGGTAAGCTCCCATGATGCCGGATATGGCGCCACTTGCTCCGATGGTAGGAAGGTTGGAATCCCAGTTGGTGTAAAGATGGATAACCCCCGCTGCAATTCCGCAGAGGAGATAGAAGATGAAGTAACGAACATGACCGAGCCTGTCCTCGATGTTATCTCCGAAGATATAGAGAAACCACATATTGCCGAGGATATGCATGAAACCGCCATGCAGAAACATCGAGGCGATGAAGGGAAAGACCTGTTCAAAGGTTGTAAATTGGGCCGAAAGGCCAGGATCGGAATACCGGATTGGGACAATTCCATAGAGGAGGAAAGCCTCTTTCAGCTGGGGACCCAGGGAAAGTTGCCAGAAGAAGGCAAGGATATTGGCGGCAATGATCAGGACATTGACCACTGGAAAGGTTCTTGATCGAATTGCATCTCGGATGGGAATCATAAGGATTTGCCTTCAGAGCAATTATAAGAAAAAATCGGTCTCTTTTCAATTTTTGCTTGATGAGAGCTATGAAAAACTATATTTCGCTCTCTGATGACGCAGATTTTAAAAATGATTTCACGGATTTCCCTTTACCTATCAATCCATTTCTAATCTGTGTAATCTGTCTTAATCCCTGCCTGCCGGTAGGCAGGGGTGTAATCAGAGATTTCTGGACTTTTTCAGAAATCTCTTGATTTTTGAAGGGTTGTGAGTTAATTTGAACTCGATGGCAAGGCGGTTATTTTCAGTAATAATCGATTGGATTTTATTGAAAATTGCTAATTGTTAATTGATCATTGCTAATTGATTTTTTTAAGGGTCCCATCGTCTAGTGGTTAGGACACCGGCCTCTCACGTCGGTAACACGGGTTCGACCCCCGTTGGGACCACCAAAGAATTTTAAGGGATTAGCAAAATGACTAATCCCTTTATTTTTTATTGGTTCAATGAACTTTTGGAGTTGACAGGAAGGTTGGAAAGATTTAGGGTAGGATCAACTCTATTATGAGAGGTCGTCATGTCGGACGAACTAAAAATTGTATTGGAGGATGTAAAGGAGAAGTTTGATACGATCATCAAAGGTATCTATATGATTATTGAAAAGCTGGACAGGCATATCGAGGAGAGCCTGAAAGAACATGAAAAATTTAAAATGAGACTTTTGGAGTTCCGTGGGGATATGAATGAGCATCGAAATAGCACTGAACTGCACGGAGGAAGAGTAAAAAAAGAGGCATCTTGAGGAGCAGCCATTCGCGTGTCTCCGTTGTGACTATCCGGTCATAAATTCATGGAATACCTTCCTGTTACCGTAGATAAAAGCCATCTGATCACCATCGGGGAAAGGCTCTATTCGGAGAGCATTGAGCTCATCCGGGAGCTGGTCAACAATGCCTATGATGCCGACGCCACAGAGGTCGATATTAAGATGACCGATCAGATGATTGAGGTCAGAGACAATGGCACGGGAATGGACAGGGGAGGTTTGAAGCAATATTTCAATATCGGTTCTACGGAAAAGGTGAGCAAGGCGAGATCGCCTCTTTTTCATCGGGACCTGATCGGGCAATTCGGCATCGGGAAGTTTGCCAGCCTCTCTGCCTGTGAGTGTTTTGAGGTCCATACCCAGAGGGGCGATTTTGCTGCTAAGGTGACCTTTGACAAGAAGGAATGGGAAAAGGAGGGAGGCCAATGGAACTTGCCTCTTCAGGTTTTTTCTCCTGAACGGGAGAGGGGAGATGGAACTACAGTCACCCTTCTCAGGCTAACCAGGGAGTTTGATCCTGATGAGGTCATCCGGAGGATCGTTGAGGGGACTCCTTTAAAGGTGGCCAATTTTGTTGTCAGACTGAATGGAATGAGGATTACCCCGAGGAGTCTGAGCGGACACCGGATTCCTTTTCTTGAAGGCACTGATTTCGGCCCTGTCCACGGAGAGATTATTATCCTGCCTTCATCTACTGCCTCTCCTGTAGAATTAGGGATCGAAGTCAAAGTGAAACAGGTGACGATCAAACGAGAACTTTTTGGATTGGAACATTGGGGAAAGGTCGTTTCAAGGATTCGGGGGGAGGTCTATGCCGATTTTCTTCAGGTCACCACAGACCGCTCAGGGTTCATCCTTGATACCCCCCAGTACCAGGCTTTTCAGAGGGTGATGGAGAAGGTCATCCGGGAGGTGGATGGTATCCTCAAAAGATTGGCAGGCCGGAAAGAGAAACAGAAGGCCGGCAAGGCATTGAAAGAGGCATTACAGAGAATCCATCGGGCGCTTGCCTTAAATCCGGACCTCTCTCCTTTTGGTGCCATTCCTCTCGCAGGGAAGGGTGAAGGTATGGGAGGGGCTGGAGTTGTATCAAAGAAGTCGGATAGGAAGGAAGCGGAAGGGGATCAGGCTTCAGGGGAAGGCAAGGAGATTGAAGATGGAGGGTCACCCGTTCCACAGAAGAGGCCAAGGAAGAAATCGCCCAAGGTGAAGCGGCTAACTCCCAATGCCGTCATCCAGAGGACGAAGTTTGGAGAAACAGGAGTCTCTGTCTGCCTCGATGATTTTGGAGAAGATGGGGCGGAATGTTTTACAGAGGGCACGGTGATCTATATTAATCAACAACATCCTCTCTATCAGAGGGAAGTTAAGAAACCGGATACCTATATATTGAACGTCACGAGATTGATCACACAGGAGATCTCGTTGATGAAGATTACGAAGAACCCCCGGCAGGCCTTCTTAAGGCAGAGCAAACTCCTGAGGGATGCCTTCATCGAACATCCTGCCGGTTAATCTCATCCCCTCACGGCGTCAATTTTTATAGATCCATTTCCGATCTCTGACAATGAGGATCGTTCCCAAGAGGCCCAGCAGATCCCAGAGCCAATGATTGACAATCCATAGCGTTCCCAGGGCCAGCACGATCAACCTTCCTGAAAGGTTCAACTCTCTTCGAAACTGTCCGATAAAACCTGCGCTCAAAAGGGTCATGGCCATTGTTGTTCGGATGAGACATAGAAATGTGTCGAAGATGCTCCCCTGGATGAGAAGAAGGGAATGGTCGTAGATAAAGACAAAAGGCAAGAGGAAGGCGGCATAGCTCAACCTCAGGCTATAGCGGGCGGTCTGCATCCAATCGGTCTGGGCTATCCCAGAGGCGATAAAGACGGCGCCGCAGACCGGAGGAGTGATGGCTGAGAGGATGGCGAAGTAGAAGATAAAGAGGTGTGCCGCAACCGGATGGATGCCAAGTTTGATGAGCACCGGACCGGCTACCACAGCGGCCATGATATAAGCAGCGGTTGTCGGAACTTCCATCCCAAGAACAACGCAGGTCACCATGGTGAGAATTAGAGTGAGAAGGAGGGCTCCTCCGCTGAAATCGATGATAAAGGTGGATATCTTCACGCCCAAGCCGGTTAAGGAGAGAATGGCGATGATGATCTGGGCGCAGACGCAGATGCTTGCAATCATCGCAACCTGGGATGCGCCCTCCAGCACGGCTCCCTTTATTTTAGTTAGGAAGGTTCGATCAAATTTCCAATCGAGTGTAAAGAAGGCGAGGGGAAGGGCGCTGAGGGCAGCCCAGAAGGCGGCATATTGCGGAGTGTAGTGACGGAGGAGGAGAAATATCAAAACGGCCAGAGGGAGGAAGAAGAAACTGCTTGCCCTGAGAGTTTCCGGCCAGGAAGGGATTTCCTCTGCCTCCAGGCCGCGAAGGCCGTCCCGCATGGCGAAGAAGTGGATTCCCATCCAGACCGTGAAGAAATAGATGATAGCCGGCAGGGTAGCGGCCAGTGCAATTTTGAGATAGGGCGTCTGGGTCAATTCGGCCATGATAAAGGCCCCTGCTCCCATGATGGGAGGCATGATCTGGCCTCCTGTTGAGGCGACAGCCTCCACGGCTGCAGCAAAGGGAGGCCTGAACCCCAGTTTCTTCATCAGAGGGATCGTGAACGCTCCATCCACAACCACATTGGCAGAAGCGCTTCCTGAGATGGTTCCAAACAGGGCGCTGGACACGGTAGCCATTTTGCCCGGCCCGCCTTTCAATCTCCCGGCAAGCCTGAGAGCGATTTTTGTAAACCCTGTTCCTCCACCTGTCGCACCGATGAATGCACCGAAGAAAACAAAGATGGCGATGATGTTGGCGGAGATCCCGGTCAGTTGGCCCCAGAGGCCTCCGGTCGTCAGATAGAGCATCCCCATGACCTGGGAGAGGTCGTACTTCACATGGCCGAAATAGCCCGGAATACGATGTCCGTAGAGGGCATAGAGCAGAAAGAGAAGGGTGATTGCAGGAAGCACAGGCTTGATCGTTCTTCGCGCAGATTCCAATACGATCAGAACCATTGCCAGGCCCATCAATGTCTGAAAACGGTTTTTGACAATTCCAAACTGATTGAGCACCCCTTCAAAATCGACGATGATATAAATGCAGAGAAAGACCCCAGAAAGGGCCAAAAGCAAATTAAGGCAGAACCTCCATCTCCTCTGCGTTTGTTTTCCGGCTAAAAAGATGATCGGAATGGCCAGACCCAAATGGATCGACCTCTCAATCAGATTCGGGATGAAGGCATAAACGGGCAGAAGAAGGGAGAAGATGGCCAGGAGGGCGGAGAAGATGAGGATAATGGAGGGGAGGGTTTTGTCAATTATTCCCATGATCTGAAGAAATGGAGGAACAGGAAAAGTTGGACTTCCCGGTGACCTGTCCCCGTTAGAAATTCCAGAAATAAAGGCTGTGTAAAACGGCAACGGTAAGGATGCCCGTATCGTTAATAAAAGGCTACGTTTATCGTCTCTTAATCCTTTGCACGTAACCTTAACCAATAACCGAAACGCCTGCCTGCCCCGCCCTCGGTCGGGACCGGGGCCGGTAGGCAGGGGCTTCGTAACCGTAACCTTCTAACGAGGTAAATCCCTGCGCCGAATTAAATAGTGTCTGTTTATAAACGTCTTTTTCCGTCATGCCGGACTTGATCCGGCATCCAGAAACCCTTGAAAACACTGGATTCCGGCTTTCGCCGGAAAGACGACTTTTTAAAAAACCGTGGTTTATGGACAGACACTAAATACAACAACAGGGTCTACTTCATAGAGGGGGGGATATCGACTCCGGTTTCTCTATAATATTTAAGTGCGCCCAGATGAACTTTTGCCACTCCATATCTCACTCCCTTGATAGCGAGGACCTTCCCGATGGGGTGGGCATCAGCGAGAATCTTTCTGTTCTCCCAGAAAGCCTTTGTCAATCTGTAGGCAATCTCTTCAGGAAGGTCATCCGTGGTATAGGTTAAAACAGGGGAGGCAACGGTTCTCACGTCGTAATCCACTCCCTTGTAGGTTCCTGATGGGATCGTGGTTGATGAATAGGTCGGATCAACTTCGGCAAGCTTCTTAAACTCTGATTCCCCCATCTCAAGAAGCCGGACAGGAGTGGTTGCGGTGATCTCCATGACCATGGGCGTTGGAAAAGGGCTGCCGGTGGTGAACCCAACCGCCCTGCGATTGACCACGGCATCGACCCCCTCCTTTAAATCCACGGCGGGAAGATCAATCTTTCCTTCAAGATCATAGATTTTCAGAATGAGCTTGGTCAACCTTTCAGTGGCTGTGCCGATTCCTCCCGGGATGAATCTCTTGCCTTCAAGATCGCGAATCGTCTTAACGCCGCTGTCCTCTCTCACCACCCAGTGAACCGTGACTCCGGGGATGGCCCAGAGGGTTCGAATCCTTTCATATCCACCCTCTTCAAAAGGTTTTGTTTTTTTCAAAGCCTGTGCAATGAGATCCGAGGTGGAGGTGAAGATAAATTGGCTTCGTGTCTTCGCCTCCTTCACATTGGCCACCGAGCCGAGGCTCTCCTCAACAGAAGCCTCAATCCCGGGGACGGTCATCATGGCTTTTGCCATTCCCATGGCCAGAGAGTAGTAAGAGGTTCCCGCTCTTGCCGACTTCACCACCAGCCGGGTTTGAGAGAAAACTTCAGCGCTCGATAAGAGACCAAAAGCAATGACGAAAAAGATGTGAAAAATGGTCTTCCGATTCATGATGAACCCTCCTTTTAACTGGCAATTCAATGAGATGATTTAAATCGAATTAAAACAAGAAATAATCATACAACATATTGGGTTTAAAAACATCATCGATTAATTAATTGACCCTGGCATTCCATCGCCAGATCTTCACGCCTTCCTGGTTTTCCCGAGCAAAGTACTCGCGATGTGTGAGGCGACCGGAGGGCATCCCTGTATGAAGATGCCCCGCTTCTTTTTCTTTGATGTGCAGTTCCCGATCAGGAGGGCTCCCTGCGGGCAACGATCCAGATGTTTTCCAATTCCGATGTGGATCTTTTTGTCATCAAGATAATACGGGGTAAGTTTGGAATGGTATTTTTTCAGAAAGACGATAAGGGTTGAAAGGCAGGCGCTGCAAGCCCCTTCATCGTAGACCATGACATCGGGATAGGGGATGGAGAATCGGGAGGGGGGAGGGTCAAAAGGATTCTCCCATTTCAGATAGTTTTTCGGTTTGATCGAGATCTTCTGAAGTTGAATCTCTCCCATCCCCAACTCCGAGCAGAGTTTGAGGTGAGGAATGCTCTCCGGATGAAATCCCATCAACCGTGCAGCCACTGCATCCGCAGAAAGGGCGTGACGGCTGACCAGAATAATTCCCATCTCCTTCGGCCTTCCGTAAGCCGGTCCCATTCCCTCCATTCCCACCGTGCCGTCAATAATCGTGAGGTCAGGCATGAGAATTGTGGCCATCTCTGAAATGGCAAGATCGAGCGCCTTATGTCCTCGGTTCATGCTCTTGTCAGAGCGGAGTTGATGAAGCCTGGCTTTTTCTCTCCGCCAGAGCAACCCTTTCATATTTTTGATGCTCAGAGTGACCTGGGTATGCATATGGGTCTTCATCACTGGAATGGAAACGACCCAGTCGAATTCTTTCAGCGCGGATGAAACCTTCACTTTCTTTAGAAGTTTTCCATCAGGAATTGCCTTTTCCATCGAATCGAATCGATCCAGGTCAATCAGTTCCACTCCTTTCACTTCTGAAATTTCTTTTAAGCCTGTTTTTTCGAAAGCCGCCCGGGCATCTACACCAACAAGACAACCCTCTCCGACCACGATATCCTTTACTCCTTTTTCTCTTAGGAGATCGATGGTGGCCGCAACCACCTGAGGATGTGTGGTTATCCCATTCCCTGGAGATGCCAATCGGGCGGCATTGGGTTTAATGAGAATCCTTCTGCCCTTGAGATTCGGGAAAGGGAATTGCTTCAGGGCTATTCTTGTGGTTTTGTAAGGGTCTTTCCCTTTTGAGACGATGACGAGAGGCTCCATCTGAAACATTCCGTCCTTTTTTTCGAAGCGAACCCAGCTATTGTAAGGCAAAACGGGAACCTTTACAAATGGTTCTCGATAGTTGACATAGAGGGTAGAACGCCAGGGATGGGTTTAAGTCCCGTGTTTCGCGGGATTACCATGAGGAGTTCAAAAGAACACCAAGGAGGTCAGAGAGAAGGTGGAGGGAATCAAGAAGGAACTGATTAGAAGGGGGTAAAGTGAGAAGCCTCGAAAACAGAATATCTTAAGAGGAAAGCCATTTGACACCGGGTTTGTTTAACCTGATGATCACCCCATCATTTATTCCTCAAGATGTCTTCCTTGATTTTTTCGAGAGTTATATCCTTCAGAATGTCCCTTCTGTTTTGAACATAATTCCCTTCTCCCTGTTCATACAGAAGCATGAATTTAGTCGCCCCGGCATAACCAAGCTCTTTTACCAAAGCATGCCATCCTTTCTCTTTTATTTCAGACAGCGCGAGCCCCATTTCATTTCACCTCCATATTAACGAATTCCAATAAATTCATTATCTTGACCTTGATCGATGGAGTTTCCTTTTTGTAAAGGGTGACAATCCTATCATCACATGTGATAAAAAAATCTATCCCCCCTTTTTCTGCGGAAGCAATATGCAAGGCATCCATATCCGTAAAACCCAGCGCCCTTAAATCTTTCGCTCTTTCAAAATCGGTTTCCTCCAGCCTAATAAACTCTTTAGCCATTTCAAAATATGAAGCGATCCTTACTTTCCTTACAACATCTGTATTTTTATTATTCTCGTAAACAAGCGCTTCTGAATATGCAAGGACATGCCTCCCTTTCTCTATTTGTTCAAGTAGATAGATAAACGCCCATGTCTCGAGAGCCACCCTTTCTTGACCTTGATAATCAAAGGGTCGATTATAAACGCATAAGTCAAGGTAAAGCTTCATTATTTAAATCATACCCATCATTTCGGAATATGTCAAACGGATTCAAAGATGGTTTTCTTAATCGGGAACTTAACGAAAAGAGATGTATAAAAAAGATTTTTGAATTTGCTTTAAAGGATCTGTTAATTGGAGTCAAGTGCTGGAAAATCTGGTAAAATTGACTTGGCCGCCATGGTCTATCTTGGCATCAACCAAGTAATATTATCTTAAGGTCTTCTTCCTTCATAGAGTTCCGATTTTTGAATTGCCTCTTTGAACTTTCGGCCCTTCCTGGGCACTTCTTCTTGGTGTTGATAGGGGAGAGGATCAATGCTATATTAGGTGATATGATTCCTAAACCTTGCAATGCTTATTACTATGGAGGGCTTCCCTTCAAGGGGACGAGAAGGAAAGGCCGGCTCTGGTTGGAGGGAGAGACGGTTTGTTTCAATGTGCCGGAAGGGAAGGGGGGAGAAATGATCGATTTAGAAATCCCTTTCTCAAGGATGGAGAAGATCTTTCTCACCCGGGACAATTATTATGGAACGGATACAACCCTTTTCAATCTGACCTTTCGAGATGAAGACGGAAAATCCTTCACCCTCCGGTTTGCGCCTGTCACCCTCATCCCCAGACGGAGAATTGCTCTTCAGAAGGAATGGTTTGGCTACCTCACAGTTGCGTTAAGAGCTATTTAGAGTCTGTTTATAAATGGACCTTTTCCGTCATGCCGGACTTGAGGAGCCTGCCCCGTACTGGATACGGGGGCATCCAGACGTCGTCCCGACCCTGTATCAAGTACAGGGTAAACTCCAGTCGGGAACCATCTCAAAGACTGGGTCCCGGTTTTCACCGGGAACCCTGGATTCCGGCTTTCGCCGGAATGACAACCTTTTTCGAAACTGTTAGTTTATAAACAGACACTATTTAGCCAGTCTCATCAGTTCGGCAGGCAATGCTTCGTCCCTTTCTACCAGATAATCCCTGTACTCCTGATAGTTGGGCTGGACCCACAAAGGGTTTCCGAAAATTTCGTGGGTCATGATATTGAAGGCCACCTGTGTGATGTAGAACCGGTGATGGTGTCTCAGAATCGGGTTTCGTGAAAAAAGTTTGATCAGCTCGCGGGGTCTCCAGTAATATCGCCTCATGATGTTCTTGTAGATGAAGTTGAGCTGTTCAAGGTCATCCACCTCCCGGGTCGGCATCAGGGCATGGAGGTAGTCAAAATTCCGGTATTCCCAGTCTTTAATCCTGCCCATCTCCTTCATCTTATTAAAAAAAGGCGTCCCGGGAAGAGGGGTGATGATGTTGAGACCGAAATGGTCCACATACTTCCCGAAGAATTTTAAGAAGGCATCGCGATCTTCCTCAGTCTCCTCCCAGTGGCCAATGAGAAGTGTGGCCATTACCATCAATTGATGTTTCTTCAAGAGCTTCATTGCCCTCAACGCTTCATCCACGGAATGCCGCTTGCTGATATCTTTCAGGACATTGTCCTTATGGTATTCGAGGCCTAACATAAATTGATAGACCCCTGCCTCCCGGAAACCGTCCAAAAGGTCTTGGTCCCGAATGACAAGGTCCGCCCTCGATTGAAGCCAGAAGCGCTGATTCGTCTTTCTTTTAAGCATCTCTTCGATAAACCCGATTCCCTGATCACGGGTGACATTGAAGGTATTGTCTCCCACATAAAAAATGTCCCGGTGATACTTCTCCTTTAATAATTGAAGTTCATCAGCGATCAGCCCTGGACTCTTCCTTCGCCATTTCTTTTTATAGAAGGCTGATTCCGAGCAGAAAGAGCAGTCAAACGTGCAGCCCCTTGAGAAGTTGACCACAAGCCCTCTCTTGCCTTCCGATGGAAGGCCGATATAAGGATGTTCCATCTTAGCAAGATGGTAGGCGGGAAGGGGCAGGGTATCGAGGTCCTCTATAAATGGGCGGTCGCCCGTATAGATGAAATTTCCTTTCTCGTCGAGGTAGGCAAGGCCCAGGACCTTTGAGAGATCATCTTTCTTCTCCACCGTCCTGAGAAATTCGGCCAGGGTCACCTCTCCCTCTCCAACGCAGATGTAATCGATGGCAGGGCAGTCCCTGAGCGTCTCCTCAGCCATAAAGGAGGGATGTTCTCCGCCCATGATAATGATTGTTTTGGGGCTGAGGGCCTTCACCAGACTGGCGGCATTCATTCCATCATAGATGAAGGCGGTACAGGTGACGGAGATGCCTACCACATCGGGTTTCTCCTTTCGAATCTTTTCTTCGAGATCCCCCCAGGGATTTTCATTGATGGTGCAATCCATGTAATCGATGTCTAAACTTTCCCTCTCCAGATAAGCCAGTAACTGGAGGCAACCCGGGGAGGGCACCCAGGCTCGAAGAATGGTCCAGATTTTATGGGGGGGGTCTATCAGGAGGAACCGCATGTCCTCTGCTTCCTTAAGGACGGATGGACTGTCCTCTTTTTAAACGCCACCGGATGAGGCGTTTTAAAAGAGGCTTAACAAGGGGAATTTGGAAGAGAAGATGGGAACGGGGGGCTTCGAAAATCTCTCCGGATAGAAGTTTTTCAGAAAAATTCTTTACCTTCTCAGATGCCTTTTCCACTCCCTCCCTGTCCACAACCGCCACCTTTTCAAATACCTTTTCACAATAGAGGCACTGTGAACAGGAGGTCTGATTGCAGTCCATCTTCTTAAAGTGTTCGATGAACCCGTCGAGCTTTCGATTGTCCATCTGGATGAGCTGCCGGACCTCAAGGTCAAAGACCTTCTCCAATTCTGAGACCTTCATGATGTTCACATGTTCGGGTTTGATGAAATATTCGAGGTGGAGAGGCGTGAAGGCCCCTTTTCTCGGAAGAGTGAAGAGATCCAGAAGATTTCCGTCATAACGCCGGTTTTCATAAGCCTTCACATGCGAGACGAGAAGAGGCGTTCGTTTAAATCGCTCCGTGATTTTAAAATGGTTGTATCCGAGGGCTTCATAATGCGAGACGTCTTCCGGCCGGATCCATGGCGATTTCAGAAGCTCCACGGGTTCCATCAATTTCCGATAGAGGCAGAGGTATCCCGGATACTGAAGATAGCAATTAGCCTCCTCTTCTCCTTCTCTTGAGGCATGGCCATCATGATTGACATGCTCGTAGTTATAAGGACACTGCCAGAGGCAGATGTTATTGACGAGAATCTCCAGATTGCACTTTACGGTTTTCCGAATGGCTTCAAGGGTTTTGAATTCTCGGTTGATATGTTCGTCAATGATGATTTCCTCCACGCCCATCTCTTCATATTGAAGGGCCTTTCTTACTGTATTGACCCGTGCGGTGGTGGAGGCTTTTATCTTCAAACGGGGGAATCGTTTTCTGATGAGGTCGATGAGATAGGGAACGCCAACGACAACCGAATCCGCACCTGCATCATCCACCCATTCGAGAAGGTCAATGATCTGCCCATAACCCTTCCTTGAATACTGGAGGTTTCCGAGGCAGGGCGCATTGAGGAGGTAGCTGAACTCCATTCCCTTTTCGTGGCAGGCGTGGATGTAACGTTGGACATATTTCCTGTTGACCTGAGGGAGTACAAATCCCGGCCTTGCTCCCCCGACCACATCAAAGGGAAGTTTCCCGAAGAAGGCATCGACGGATGTCCCACTGAGGGCATCAAGAAGGCCAAAATCCCAGTTCGTTCCCACCCGGAGTTTCATCGTGGATTAAAAATAACACGCAGGATAGTCTCTTTTCAAGAGAGGGTGAAAACAGAAAAGGCGTCCAGAAGGACGCCCTCTATAAAGGTCAAGAAAACAAAGGGAATATTATTCCACTTTGATCTTGATCTCTTTCTTTTTCGCTTCTTCCGATTTCGGAAGGGTCACCTTCAGCACGCCATTCTTGTAAGAGGCTGTGATCTTATCGCTCTGAACATCCCCGGGAAGCCGAACCGAACGGGTGAAAGACCCGAAGCTCCTTTCGATGAGGTGATAGTTCTCTTCCTTCTCCTCTTTTTCCTGCTTCTTCTCGCCCTTAATGGCGAGGACTCCCTCGCTTAGAGAGATGTCGATATCCTTCGGATCAAGGCCCGGGACTTCAGTCTTGACGACAATGTCGTTCTTCGTTTCCGAGACATCGAGGGCAGGAAACCACTCGCCGGCCTCTTCGCCTCTCTTCCGGTGGCCTCCTTCGAAGAAGGAATCCCAGAGCCGGTCCATGTCCCTTCTCATTCTCTCAAAATCCCTGAGGGGCGACAATTCCCTGAAGGGTCTCCAGATTTCAAGCTCTTTTGCCATAAATTATCCCTCCTTCCTTATTTTTAAATCTCGCTTTTTACTAAAAAAATAATCACACTTTTCCGTTTGTCAAGATCTCACAGATTTGTAACACTTTAGCTCTTTGAAAAACGTTATCTAATCCCCCTTCATCCCCCTTTGTCAAAAGGGGGAAATGTTTCTCCTCCCTTTGGAAAAGGGAGGTGGGGAGGGATTTTAAAAAGTTTATTTCAAACAGCTAAATTATTACACAGATTTTACTTCCTGGTTTGAGTGGCGTTGCCAAGAAGTTTATAACAATATGATATTTTTGAATATTACTTGGGGATTAAATTGACAGGTCTCTCAAATTTTGATATACTTCAATAAAAAGTGTGTGCCATAATATAAGAAAGGATCATCGTACCAATTTAGCCTTTTGGAAAATCCTTTTTCACCATTCCCGGGAAAGCCGGGGATTAAGATTCGATAGACGGGACATTCTCTCCGAGCCAGAGGCTCTTCTGAGCCGGAGGCCTGTCCCGCAAAAACGGGGCTAGAAAACCTCCTCTATCAAGGGCGAAATAGATCCGTTCGATGCGCAAAGCCCCATAAAAATAATGTTCGCATCAAAAGGAAATGAGATGACAGGGAAAGAATTCTTAAATTCCGTGGCAAACGGGCAACTTGACATCGTTCAAATTCTTCTTGATATACTTGCGGAGACAGGTTCGCGGTACTGCGTGATCGGGGGTCTTGCCGTAAACGCCTACGTTGACCCTGTTGTGAGTCTCGATATAGATGTCGTGGTGACGGTTGATGACGTGGAAGCCACCAGTGCCGCCGCTAAAGGGCGGGGCCTGAAGGTTGAGGAGTTCGAACATAGCGTCAACATGAGCAGCCCTGGTTCCGATTTACGGATCCAACTCCAGACGGACTCCCGGTATCAGGACTTCATCCCACGCGCAGAGATCAGGGAGGTTCTCGGTTACAGAATGAGCGTGGCCATTCTCGAGGATGTGTTGCAGGGGAAAGTGTGGGCATACATGGATCAAACACGCCGGAGAAGCAAACGGCAAAAAGATCTGGCTGATATTTTGCGTATCATCGAAACGTATCCGCAACTTGGGACGAAGCTCCCTCAAAGTCTGCAAGAAGAATTGGATAAAAAATAGTGAAGCCTCCCGTCCACAGGACGGGGCTTCCCGGAGATGAAGTATCATTTATATTGTACTCCTTGACCCCGCCTATCCAGCTTTGGCGGGACGAAGCACTTACCGGCCACCGAACAAGTTTTTCCGGCAAGCGGCTGATAGCCTTTCCTTATCCTAACCGAATTTTGAAGGTGATCCCAGTCCATTTTAAGACTTCATTCCAGGTGTAGAGAGCAGGGATGTCCTTGGGCTATAACTTGCAACTGGGCTTTTTTCTGTTATGATTAAATTATAAATTTGAGAAAGGAGGATACACGACATGGCTTATACGGCAAAAGATTACAATGGCATCATCGGAATGGAGGGATTCAGCGAGACCCTTCTGAAAAACCATTTTACCCTCTATCAGGGATATGTGACCAATACCAACAAGGTTCTGGATACCCTTTCTGAAATGGCCAAAGGCGGAAAGATCGGGACCCCTGAATATGCGGAGTTGAAACGAAGGCTCGGCTGGGAGTTTAACGGAATGAGACTCCATGAACTCTATTTTGAGAACCTTGGAGGAAAAGGGGCACTCAACAAAGATGGGAAACTCGGTAAGAAGGTTGCCGAAGAATTTGGAAGTTATGAAAACTGGGAGGCCGACTTCAAAGGGGTGGGCACGATGAGAGGCGTTGGCTGGGCCATTCTCTATCAGGATCCTTTGAGTGGAAGATTGATCAACCAGTGGATCAATGAGCATGATGTCGGACATCCCGCCGGATGCAATCCGCTATTTATTATGGATGTCTTTGAGCATGCCTTTATGATCGATTATGGTTTGAAACGAGCAGATTATATCACTGCCTTCTTCAAGAATATCAAGTGGGAGGCCGTGGAAGGCCGAATGAAGTAAGTTGTGGTAAGAGTAATTTCCCATCCCCCTCTCTCCGAGCCAGAGGGTCTCCGAGCCGGCGGCCTGACCTCCCCCTTGAAGGGGGAGGAATCACGCGAAGCGCATGTTGATTACCCTCCCTCTCAGGGGGAGGGTTGGGGTGGGGGTGGGTTATGCTCCCCTTCCTTGAGTTCAGCCTCCAGGCATATAGGACACAGTCAATTAAATTAAGGGGGGGTAAGCTTTAAATTTCCTCAGTTTCTCAGCAGCCCCTGCCAGAGTCTCCATCTTTTTTGGAAAGCAAAAACGAACCTTGGTCGCTCCCAGAGAGGGATGGCTGTAAAAGCTGCTTCCCGGAACAGTGGCTACCCTTGCTTTTTCTACCAGATATCGGGCAAAAGCCACATCATCCGAAAAACCGAAATGGCGCACATCGGTCATAATGTAGTAGGCCCCATTAGGCAGATAGACTTTAAATCCAGCCTCCTCTAATACTCGATCAAGAAAATCCCTTCTCTCCTGATAATCCCTGGCAAGAGTCTGGTAATAACTTCGATCTATGCGCAGAGCAGCGGCTGCAGCTTCCTGAAGAGGGTGAGGCGCTCCGACTGTTAAGAAATCGTGAACCCTGCGGATGGATGCTGTCAGATGGGCCGGGGCGATGGCCCAGCCCACTCGCCAACCCGTGAGGCTATAAGTCTTTGAAATGGAGTTGATGGTGACGGTCTGGTCCCGCATCCCGGAGAGAGAGGCGATGCTGATATGCTTGGCTCCATCATAAAGAATGTGTTCATAAATCTCGTCGGTCACGGCCAAAACATCCCATTTCAGGCAGAGATCGGCAATAAACTGCAATTCCTCCCGTGAAAAAACTTTGCCAGTGGGATTATTGGGAGTGTTGATGATAATGGCCTTGGTCTTGTTATTAAAGGTTTGAGATAGTTCCTTCTCATCAAAATGCCAGTCGGGTTCGTGAAGAGTGATGAAGCGGGGCCTGGCCTCACAGAGGATAGTGTCCGGACCATAATTTTCATAAAATGGCTCAAACACAACAACCTCTTCACCAGGATTCACGATGGCCATCAGCGAAGAGATCATTGCCTCAGTTGACCCGCAACAGACCGTGACCTCTCTTTCCGGGTCGATGGTGACGCCATTATGCCAGGCGAACTTTTCAGCAATAGCCTGGCGAAGATTAATCGTTCCCCAGGTGATCGCATACTGGTTAAAATCTGCTCGGATGGCTTCTATCGCGGCCTCTTTGACTTCAAGGGGAGCCGGAAAATCAGGGAAACCCTGAGCCAAATTAACACCCTGATGTTTGAGGCAGATCCGGGTCATCTCCCGGATCACCGATTCGGTGAACTTCGATGCACGCTCGGAAGAGAATGTTTTCATGGCCGCTCCCTTGGAAGAAAAATCAATGCTGCCATCTTATGGGATATCAGGGGTCTTCGTCAATACCGAGCATAGATTTTCCCCTTCCGGGTTAGTCCGGAAAAGGACCGAAGATAATTGGGAATATATTGCTTATTTAGTAATAAAAAGTAATTATTTGTAATATTTATCCTTGACAACCCGAAACCCATCCTTTATCATCTTTATATCCATTGGAGGAGAGCCATGCCTGAAGAGATGATGAATACAAAAGAGGTTGCCCAATATTTGGGAGTCCATGAGAAACAGGTCTATGCATTGATCAAATCGAAAAAGATTCCATCCACCCGGGTAACCGGGAAGTGGGTTTTCCCAAGAAAATTGATTGACGATTGGATTGAATCGAATGCAAAGATCGGCCTTGAAAAAGCCAGGGAGAAAGGCGGGCGTATTGAAGGTGCCCTTCTCGCATCTGGAAGTAACGATCCTATCCTCGACATGCTCCAGACTTATCTAAAGGAATCCCATCCTGAATTCTATATTTTCTCCGCCAATACCGGAAGCACGGATGGTCTGAAAGCCCTGAACATGGGTTACACAGATATCGCCTGGTCCCATCTTCTCGATCCGAAAAGTGGGGAGTATAATATCCCCTTTCTTGCCAACTATCTTCCCAATGTGAAGCCGGTCGTGGTCAATCTTTTTGATCGGGACCTCGGGTTTGTGACCGCTCCAAAGAATCCATTGGGCCTTCGGGGATTTGACGATCTCACCCGCAGAGGGGTCCGGTTTCTTAACCGCCAGAAAGGGGCGGGTACCAGAGTCCTTTTAGATCACCATCTCAAGAGATTGAAGATTTCATCTTCCAGGATATCTGGATATGAAAAAGAGGTCTACACCCATTTCGAAGTCGGCCTCTCGATCCTTTCAAAAGAAGCGGATGTGGGTATCGCCACGATTGCCGTCTCCAAACTTTTCGGCCTTTCATTCATCCCCATCACCCGGGAGCGATTCGATATGATTCTTGATAAGACAACCTTTTTTGACAAGGGAATTCAAGCCTTCATCGAAGTTCTCAATTCTCCGGCCTTTAGAAAACGGGTCGAGAAGGTGGGAAACTACGATTTCAGTAATTCAGGGAAAATACTTTATTCAAAAAATTAGACGAGGAGGATATGGATGAAGAAGTACAGTTTCATTTGGTTAATCTGTTTGCCTTTCATCATACCATTTTTATTAATCCCTGCCGGGGCCCAGCAGAAAAATATTATTCTTGCCACAACGACCAGCACCCAGGACTCAGGGCTTCTTGATGTCTTGATTCCAATCTTTGAGAAAAAAACGGGCTATTTTGTCAAAACGATTGCCGTGGGTTCAGGTCAGGCCATGGCTATGGGGCAGAAAGGGGAAGCAGACGTCCTCTTGGTTCATTCTCCTGATGCGGAGAAAAAATTTATTGCCGAGGGGCACGGGATCAATCGTAGGCTCATCATGCACAACGACTATATTATTGTAGGACCTTCGAATGATCCATCGAAGATTAAAGGATTGAAATCCTCATCAGAGGCATTTAAAAAGATTTCCTCGGAAAAGACCCTCTTTATGTCGAGGGGGGATAATTCAGGGACCAATTCAAAAGAAAAGGCAATCTGGAAAATTGCCGGGATAAATCCAGAGGGAGAGAAATGGTATCAGCAAACGGGCCTCGGAATGGGTCAGACCTTGAATGTCGCTGCCGAGAAAAAAGGATACACCCTAACCGACCGAGGGACTTACCTGGCTTTAAAGAAAAATCTCGGGCTTGACATCCTGGTCGCAGGAGATGCCATCCTCCTCAACATCTATCATGTCATCGAGGTCAATCCGAATAAATGGCCGAAGGTGAATGCGGCCGGAGCAAAAGCCTTTGCCGACTTCATGGTTTCCAGGGAAGCCCAGGAGGTCATCAAAACCTTCGGGGTGGATAAGTTCGGATCGCCTCTTTTCTTCCCCGATGCAGGGAAGAAAGAAGAAGAACTTGGCAAGTAAATTCGAAGCACGAAATCTGGGCGAAGCATCCCGAAGGGATCAATCCGAAACAAGCACGAATTTCCAAAATTCAAATATTTCAAATGAAGCACCCCGCAGCAGAGCTGGGAGGTATTCTGGCACATTTTTATAAAAGCTTTAAATTTGTGTATTTAAATTTCGGATTTGTTTCGCCTGCCTGCGCGAAGCCGCTTCGGCGAAGGCAGGGATTTCGATTTTCGAAATTTAGGGGTTAAGGATGGATCTCATTCTTGATGGAATCAAAAAAGCCTTCTGGCTTCTCATCACCTTTGATCCTGATGTGATGGGAATTACTCTTCTATCGCTTCAAATCTCAGGGACAGCCACATTGGTCAGCCTTCTGATTGGAATCTCCACAGGAACGGCTATCGCCCTTTCTCAATTTCCTGGAAAGAGGTTTATCGTCAGCCTCGTCAATACGGGCATGGGGCTACCACCTGTTGTCGTGGGGCTTTTTGTTACGATCTTTTTGTGGAGAAGCGGGCCCCTCGGTTTTTTAGGGATTCTCTATACGCCCACAGCCATGATCCTTGCACAGACTGTGATTGCCACCCCTATTGTTATGGGGATTTCCCTGGCAGCGATTCAACATCTCCCTCCGAAACTTAAGCTTCAAATCCTCGCCCTTGGCGCCACCCGTCTTCAAATGGTCTGGATTCTAATCAAAGAGGCGAAACTTCCACTCCTGGCAGGAGTGATGGCAGGGTTTGGGGGTGTGATTTCGGAGGTGGGGGCTTCCATTATGGTAGGCGGCAACATTAAAGGCTATTCGCGGGTCCTGACAACGGCAACCGTCATGGAGACCAGTCGTGGAAATTTCGATATTGCCATCGCCCTGGGGATTATTCTACTTCTGCTTGCCTATTTTATTAATTTGATTCTTACTCAGATTCAGCAGAGAGAAAGATCCAGATGAGACGATAGACGATGGACGAAGGACGATGAACCAATCCATTACGATATTGGAGGCTAAAAATCTTAAGGTTAAAAGGGGAGGGGCCACTCTCTTGAACATTCCCTCTCTATCAATTGAAAAGGGTGAAATCCTTGCTTTGATCGGGCCGAATGGGGCGGGGAAGACGACCTTCCTGCAAACTCTATCTTATTTATTAAAACCCTTTCAGGGTGAAATTTTCTTTAGAGGAAAGAAAGTCGAAACAAATATCTCTGTTTTGGAATACCGAAGGAAGCTCGCCATGGTCTTCCAGGAACCCCTCCTCTTTGATACGACCGTTTTTAACAATGTTGCCTCGGGTTTAAAAATTCGTGGGATGAAAAGAAAAGAGATTGCTGACAGGGTGATGGAGCAGTTGGAGCGATTTGGAATTAGTCATCTCAGTCGCCGTTCTGCCAAGACCCTTTCAGGAGGGGAGGCCCAGAGGGCGAGTCTTGCCCGTGCCTTTGCCCTTCAACCCGAAATCCTTCTTCTCGATGAGCCCTTTGCCTCTCTCGATCCGCCTACCCATGAATCTCTCATAGAAGATCTGGAACACATTCTCTATCGGACCAGAACGACCACGATCTTTGCTACTCATGACCGGTTGGAGGCATTAAGTCTCTCGGATCGGGTCGCTGTGATGAATCATGGTATGATCCAGCAGATGGGTCCTCCCGAAGAGGTGATGAATTATCCGGCGACTGAATTTGTAGCTTCCTTTGTAGGCGTGGAGACGATTCTTCCTGGAAAGGTCATTAAAAGAAATGGAGGAAGCTTTATCGCTTCTGTTGAAGGCAAAGAGATCGAGGCTGTCGGAGAGGCCCATTTAGGAGAAACGGTGCTCCTGTGTATCCGTCCGGAAAATGTGACTCTCTCAACACAACCCCATCGGGAGGCAACAAGCGCAAGGAACCTCTTTGTTGGAAGGATATTAAAGATCGTCCCTTTGGGTCCATATCAGAAGGCCCATCTCGACTGCGGATTCCCGCTGGTTGCTTATGTGACAACGCATTCCTTGGAGGAGTTGTCATTGAACGAAGGAAAAGAGGTGAGAGCCTCTTTTAAGGCGACTGCCATTCATGTTGTCAGGAAAGGAGCGGGTTGAGAGAGGTTTTGATCAGGCGATTTTCAGAAGGGTATACCTTTTCGTGCCCCCGGGAGTTTTCACGACGACCTCGTCATCAACCTCTTTGCCGATGAGGGC
The DNA here is from genome assembly GCA_018333535.1 of Deltaproteobacteria bacterium. Lineage (GTDB taxonomy): Bacteria > Desulfobacterota > BSN033 > BSN033 > UBA1163 > RBG-16-49-23. Next base: position 33,512 of record JAGXTA010000019.1, read on the forward strand.
CTTGCCCAGAGGAGAAGCGATTGAAATCTTACCAGAGGGAATATCCGATTCGTCAGGTCCGATGATCTGGTAGGTGACCTTTTCCCCGTTTTCGCAATTTTCAACGGTCACGGTTGAACCGAAGCCTACCTTACCGTCGGTGGACTGAAACGTATCCATAATCTCCGAATTGGCCAGTTTCTGTTCGATCTCTCGAATCTTCGTTTCAACGAAGGATTGGCGCTCTTTGGCGGCTACATATTCCGCATTTTCGCTGAGATCCCCGTGGGCACGCGCCTCTTCGATGGCCTTGATGACTTGAGGACGGACGACCTTCTTCAGGTTCTCCAAGTCTTTTGCGAGATTATTGTATCCGTTACGTGTGATGGGAATTCGTGCCATGAATGCTCCTTACAGGCTTGAAATATAGCCGATGAAAGTCGAGTCTGTCAACCTGCCCTCTCATTCGATAGAGGATGGAATCTTAGTTGATAAAGATACAAAAGGTCTGCCATTTGCGTGGCAGACCTTTTTGTATGATTTTGTTGATGAAGGTTATCTATCCCTTGATCAGTCTGGGGAGCATCATATGATGGTGGGGGCAGAGGGAGATGGGATTTTGATAAGCAGAGTCTGCAAAAGCCACCATATATCTTCTTAAATCTGCGAAAGAGACAACCTCATCGACCAACCCCTTTTTGGCACAATAAGCAGGCCTTGACTTCTCATAGTATTCTTTTGCCAAAGCGTTCATTTTATCAATGGTGGGCTTGAGCGGACGGCTTGAATCCTTTTCTTTTACCAGTCTTCTTGCAAATGAGGCGACCGCTGCGGTTTCACCGTGCATGACATAAATCTCTGTGGTGGGCGTTCCCAAGGTAAACACATTATTATTGTTTGCCTGGGGTCCTCCCATGATGTAGTGGGCAGCGGCTGTCCCCTTTCTTACGACGATGCACATCATCGGGACCTCGGTTTGCTCGATCGAGTAGATCAAGGATTGCCCTAAACCGAGGAGCTCGGCTTTCTCTGCAATGTCTCCCACATCAATGCCGCTCGTATCCTGAAACCAGACAATCGGCACTCGGTCTCTTCCGCATTGAGTCACGAACTCATTCATCTTGATGAGACCCTGCCGGTAGAGCTTTCCTCCGATTCCCGGATAAGGAGCATATTCAGGATAACCCTTGGGCAAGAATCCCTGCCGGTTACCGATGATGCCAATTAAAAAGCCATCGATCTTCACCAGGCCTGTATAGACCTCGGGGCCATAGCCAGGCCTGAATTCCATATGCTCACTGTTATCGGTCAACCTGGCAAGGGCTTCATCAAAATTGTAGGCAAGCTTCTGATTGAAGGCGACCAGATAGTCGATCTCCTTTGGAGAAAACTTTGGTTCTTTGGGCTCGGCCACCCTGAAAAATTTAGGATCGTAGGCCGGCAGATACTTCATATATTCTTTCAGGCCATCCAACACCCCTTCTTCCTTTTCGAAGACTGCCTTAAAGAAACCAGTGGAATCATAATGAATTTCGACACGTCCGGGCGGAACAGATTTAAACTTTCGGGTGGCGTCGATGATCAATTCCGCTCCTTCTTCATCAAAGATGCCCTTAGGAGACATCCCGCTGACAATACCGCCGCCACCGACAGCAATGTTGCAGTTTTTATGGGCGAGGAGAATGGTAGGGCTGACTCCCTGGTAACCTCCTCCAGCCGGATTGGTTCCATAGATCCCGGCCAGAACGGGAATGCCCAATTTTTCAAGTTCGGCATGCCTGAAGAAGGTCGTTCCGCTTCCTCTCCGGTTGGCGTAAACCTTTTCCTGCTCAGGGAGTTTTACGCCGCTACAGTTGACTAACCAGACCAAGGGAAGATGGAGCCGCTTGGCCATATCGGTCACTCTCAGGATGTTTTCGGATTGTCCGGCAATCCAGGCTCCAGCCATGACTTTATTGTCGAAACCAATGATGACTGCCCATTTTCCGCCGATTCTACCCAATCCATCTACTACGCCGGTAGTTTCCGATTCTTCGTCCATCGGGTCATAAAGGGTGTGTAAAGGACACCAGGTGCCAGGATCCAACAGATATTCGAGCCTCTGATATACGGTCATCTCTCCTCTTTTATTAATCTCTTCGGTGGAGAGGCCTGCCTTTTTCACTTTTTCTACAGCTTCTGCAATTGTTTTTTCCACTTCCTTAATCTGTCTGACATTTTCTTCTCCCTTTTTGATCTGTTGCTCAGTTAAAGGTTTCCCAAAATCGGTCATCTTTTCAAAATAAGGTTTCATGAACCATCCCTCCTGTCCGTTTATTTAATGAAATATTTCACAATATATTTAGCAGATATGGTTTCTAATGGCAAGAAATATTTTCCTTTACTTTTTTGATTCTTTTTGATAACCTATAACCTATGAAAATTTCAACTAAAACTAAGCTGGCTCTAATCTTTTTAGCTCTTGCTTGTTTCATGGGTGTGATGACCAGCCTTGTTGTCAACTCGCTCATCACAAACCAGATTATTAGCGAGGCCCAAGAACGGGTTAAAGAAGACCTCAATACGGCAAGGTATGTCTATGCCTCTAAAATAAGAGATATTGACCGGACGATCCGCTGGACCTCCATCAGGCATGTCCTGAAAAAGGGATTGAAAGAGAGAAATTTCGCTCCAATTCGAGATGAGCTATCCGATTTGATGACCGAAGAAGGGCTCGATTTCCTGACGCTGACAGACCAGAGGGGAGTAGTCGTCCACCGATTTCATAACCCAAAATCATCAGGGGACAGCCTGATTGGTAATCCTTTTATCAAAGGGGGATTGGAGAAAAAAGGAGTTTCAGGAACTGAGGTTCTCTCAAGAGAGGAGTTCTTAAAAGAGAGTGAAGAATTGGCCAACAGGGCTGCTTTGACATTGATTCCAACACCAAAAGCGAAACCAACCGAAAAATTAGAAGAAACTTCCGGCATGACACTTAAATCTTCATACCCCATATTGGATTTCAATGGGGAAGTTTTAGGGGTATTGTCAGGAGGAGTACTTCTTAACCGCAATTACGAAATCGTGGACCGGATTAAAAATATCGTTTTTAAGAACGCTAAATATAAAGGAAAGGATACCGGGACGGCAACCATTTTCCTTAACGATGTGAGGATTTCTACAAATGTTTTAGACAAAGAAGGAAACAGAGCGATCGGAACCCGGGCAATGAAAGAGGTTCAGGAACAGGTGTTGGAGAAGGGATTGCCCTGGATTCAGAGGGCCTTCGTGGTTGACGATTGGTATATCACCGCTTATGAGCCGATTAAAGATGTTCAAGGTAAGATTGTTGGAATTCTGTATGTGGGTATTCTCGAAAATAAATATGCCTTAATGAAAGAGAGGCTCATCCTCCTTTTTTTCCTCTTCTCCATGTCGGCGATGCTGGTGGCTCTGACCATCTCCTTCCTGCTTTCGTGGAGACTCCAGAAAAAATCTCCCTGAATGAGAAAACCAAATTAATCTTCCCCATCTTGTTCTGGGCCATTGTCCTTTCGTCCCCCTTTTAACCCTTTTCGAATGCCGGAGATGAGAAGCCAGAGGACGATGAGGACAATGCCAACCGCTAAAATATTCGGCGCCCCAATCTTATTTAAAAAATCGTAAAAAAACTCAACCGTATCCATTTTAGTACTTAATTCAAGAAATCAGATTTCGATCCAGGGTTCGGTACTGGATGGCTTCGGAGAGATGGGCGGACTGGATATTTTCCTGGCCTTCGAGGTCAGCGATGGTTCGAGCCACCTTCAGAATCCGCGTATAAGCCCTGGCGCTCAGTCCAAACTTGTCAATCGCCACTTCCAGCAGCCTCTGACTTGCCTCATCAATCTGGCAGTACTTCTTAATATGCCGGTTCGTCATCTGGGCATTGCAGTAGATTTTCATTCCTTTGAATCGATCGAGCTGGATTCTCCGGGCTTCATCGACCCGTCTTTTAATCTCACGGGAAGGCTCTCCCGGGTCACGGCTTGCCAGGTCGCGGTACTTCACCGCCGGAACCTCGGCATGAATATCGATGCGATCCATCAGCGGACCGGAGATTTTTGACCGGTAGCGCTGGATCTGGGGAATGGTGCAGGTGCATTCGTTGTTGGGATCGCTGTAATAACCGCAGGGGCAGGGGTTCATTGCGGCAACGAGCATAAACCGGGCAGGGTAGGTGAGAGAGGTGGCGGCCCGGGAGATCGTCACCTTTTCCTCCTCGAGGGGCTGGCGCATCACCTCCAGGACATTCTTCTTGAATTCGGGAAGTTCGTCGAGGAAAAGCACGCCGTTATGGGAAAGGCTGACCTCTCCCGGCTTGGGAATCTGTCCTCCTCCGATCAAGCCTGCATCAGAGACCGTGTGATGGGGATTTCGAAAAGGCCGCGTGACAATGAGGGCCCTATCCGACGGGATCAGCCCGAGCACACTGTGAATCTTCGTCGTCTCGATGCTCTCCTCAAAATTCATATCCGGCAGGATCGTGGGAAGGCGTTTTGCGAGCATTGTCTTTCCCGAACCGGGCGGACCGACCATAATCACATTATGTCCGCCTGCGGCAGCCACCTCCAGAGACCGCTTCACATGCTCCTGGCCTTTCACCTCATTGAAGTCGACCGGATAGTTCATCTCCTGTTTAAAGACTTCGTCGAGATCCAGGACAACAGGATCGATGTGGAGGGATCCATTTAAGAATTCAACACAATCGGAGAGGGTGTCCAGAGGAAGAATCTCAATTCCATTGACTACGGCGGCCTCTTTTGAATTATCCCTGGGGAGCAAGATTCCTCGAAGACCTGCGTTTCTTGCGGCAACAGCAATGGGGAGGGATCCTTTGATCGGTTTGACCTGGCCGTCGAGGGAAAGTTCCCCCAGGATGAAATAGCGGTTGAGCTTCCCTTTCTGAACCACTTCTGTGGCGGCCAGAATGCCGATGGCCATGGGAAGATCGAAGGCCGCCCCTTCTTTTTTTCTATCGGCAGGAGCAAGGTTTACGGTGATTCGTCTTGAGGGAAAGTCGTAGCCGCAATTCTTGGTGGCGGCCTTGACCCTGTCCTTTGACTCTTTGACGGCGCCTTCGGGAAGGCCGACCGTGGCAAAGGCAGGAAGGCCCTGGGCAATATCGACCTCGACCTCCACCACATAGGCATCGATTCCAAAAACCGCGCTGCTCAGAACACGGGCTAACATTGTCACTACTTATATCAGAAATAAAACAGGCAGACAAGGGAAAATATCGGGTTATGGGAGATAGAGGGTTGATGATAGTTGAAGGCTGTATTTTAAAAATCTTGACAAAAAGTAGGATCATCTTCATACTGAGTTTATGACGAAGGGCGATAGACGATGGACGGGAGACGATACACGCAACGATAGGAGGGCGAGATGAATATTTTATGGATTGTCAATACGAATACGTTTTTGCTTGTGATTCTGATCATCATGGTTTCGTATCTCATCACTCAGGTGAACGGGCTGATCCAGTGGATAAGAAGGGAATAAGATTAGAATTGCGGCCTCCGGCTCAGAGAGCTCTCTGGCTCGGAGAGATCGCAGATTTCGGATTGCGGAATCCAACCGTCCATTGATTGTTTCAGTTGATCAGACCAACTGGATGAACCGGAGAGACAAAGGAACGGTGACAATGGAGCAGTATCTTGTCGGAGTGGATGCGGGAGGGACGAACATCAGGATGGGGATCGTCACTCCCGATGGCCGGATCTTTAAGAAGACTCAATATCCTATGGATATGTCCAGGGGCAGCCTGGCCATGATGGATGAGCTGGCCTCAAGGATCCAAGGTGTTATTCAGGAAGGGACTCCAGGAGTTCTTTCAGAGATCAGGATCGGAATCGGCGTTGCAGGGCCTATCGATATGAGAAGAGATGTATTGGTCGCTCCGCCCAATCTTCCGGGCCTTCATGAATTTCGGTTGAGAGAATTTTTTCAGGAAAAGTTTTCTCTTCCCATTGCCATTGAGAATGATGCCAATGCCTTTACGCTGGGGGAAGGCTGGAAGGGAGCGGCAAGGGGATGCCGCCACTATATCGGCATCACTTTAGGGACAGGAGTGGGAGGAGGTATCGTTGTTGCGGGAAAGATCCTCCACGGAGCAGACGGAATGGGTGGGGAGGTGGGCCACATGGTGCTGAACCCGGAAGGGCCTTTATGCGGTTGCGGAGGAAGAGGGTGCCTCGAGGTCTATGCGTCCGGTAGCGGAATCCGGAGAATGGTATTAGAAGCCATCAAAAAAGGTGAAGGGAAAGAGACCTTAAAGAGAAACAGAGGCGATCTTCAGAAGATCACCTCGGAGGAAGTCTTTGAGGCCGCCCAGGAGGGAGACGAAACAGCCCTGAATGTTTTTAATGAGATGGGCGGATATTTAGGACTGGGGCTGGTCAACCTCGTCAACCTCTTCAATCCCGAAAAGATTGTGATCGGCGGAAAGGTTTCAAGGGCTTGGGACTATTTTATTCGAAGCGCCACAGAAGTCGTCCATCAAAGGGCGATGAAAGGGCAGAGGGGGAAGGTTGAAATCGTCCGGGCCGAATGCGGTGATGATGCAGGAATCCTTGGGGCGGCGTATGCGGCATTAAAAATGGAATAATGGAATGGTAGAATTAGGGAATATTGGTTTTATGAGAAAAAATAATTTATTAAAGTTTTATTTTTATGAATTACCCATTCTTCCAGTATTCCAATATTCCATATTTGATTAAAATTATTTGATTTTCCAGAGGGTGCCCGAAGGGGTGTCTTCTAAGATAATTCCTTTTGAAAAAAGGTCGTTTCGTATCTCATCTGCTTTCTTCCAGTCCTTGTCTTTTCTGGCTTGACTTCTTCTCTCAATGGATTGAAGGATCTCTTCCTCGGAGAGATTGAACTTCTTTAGTCCTTCCTTTTTCTGCCGGACAAGGTATTCGGAGGGCTCCCCCGTAAAGAGTCCAAAAACCCCGCCGATTTTCCGAATGTGATCAAGGCCCTGCTTGAGCAAAGTCAGGATCGCCTCTGTTGGATGACCCTTTGAAATGTCGAGGAGGCTGTTCAGATTTCTCTGGAGGTCGTAAAGATATCCCAGGGCCTGAGCCGTGTTGAAATCATCATCCATGGCTTCTTCGAATCGGGTTTGGAATGAGTGGATCGTCTTCTGTGCCTCTTCGAGGACATGAATACCCCCACCCTTACCCTCCCCCGTCAAGGGGGAGGGGATTATTTCGATTTCGTCTTTAATGGCTTTGAGAGTTGAATAAAACCGGTCCAGTCCGGTTTTTGCTTCGAGGAGGCTCTCTTCCGAATAATCGACAGGACTCCGGTAGTGATGGGAGAGGAAGAAGAGCCGGGGGACTTCAGGATGCCACTGCTTGAGAATTTCTTTAATCGTTAAGAAGTTTCCGAGCGATTTTGACATCTTCTCTTTATTAATATTCACAAAGCCATTATGGATCCAGTAGCGGGCAAAGGGCTTTCCGGTTGCAGCCTCGGATTGGGCAATCTCATTCTCATGGTGGGGAAAGATGAGGTCTTTTCCGCCGCCATGAATATCGAAGGTCTCTCCAAGATATTTCTGACTCATCACCGAGCACTCGATATGCCAGCCGGGCCTTCCTTCTCCCCAGGGACTTTTCCAGAAAGGCTCGCCGGGTTTGCTCGATTTCCAGAGGGCAAAGTCAAGAGGGTCCTCTTTTTTTTCATCGATCTCAACCCTGGCGCCGGCCTGCATCTCCTCGAGGTTTCGTCCGGAGAGTTTCCCGTAATCCTTAAATCTTCCTACGGAGAAGAAGACATCGCCATCCTTCGGATAGGCAGATCCTTTCTCGATGAGGGTGGAGATGAGGTCGATCATCCCGGAGATATGATCCGTGGCTTTGGGCTCAAAAGAGGGTTTCTCCAGGCCAAGCCCTCCCATATCGATGTTAAACTCTTCGATATATTTCTCGGCGATGGCCCTGTAGTCCACGCCCTCCTCATTGGCCCGTTTGATGATCTTATCGTCGATGTCGGTGAAGTTCCGGACAAAGGTTACATCATACCCCCGGTAGCGAAGATACCGGTAGATGACATCAAAGACAATTGCCGAACGGGCATGGCCGATATGACAGAGGTCATAAACCGTCACTCCGCAGGCGTACATTCCCACCTGTTTCTCCCGGAGGGGAAGGAAATCTTCTTTTTTGCCGGTCAGGGTGTTGTAGATGCGAAGAGGCATATTGTTCAAATGTCAAATACCAAAGTTCAAATGTCAAATCAATCGCAAAGCTCAAATATCATAACATTTGGGGATTTGGACTTTGACATTCCTTTGACATTTGTATTTTGAAATTTGAAATTTAGGCTATCTCTAACGCCATTTTCAACCGCTTCATCATCCTCTCTTTTCCAAGGAGGGGAAGGGTTTTGACCAGTTCGGGACCTTTCATCTTTCCAGTCATCCCTGCCCGGAGAAGTCCATAAAGGGATTTCCCCTTCCTGCCAGTCTTCTCTTCGAGCTGACGGAGCAGGGACGATGTGTTATCGTCTTCGATTTCAGACCAACCTTCTATCGCATTTAGAATCGTTTGAAGAAGATTTCTATTTTCAGGGAGAATCAGGATGGCCTTTACTTCTTCCTCGAAAGAGAATTTTTCATCGAAAAAAATGGACAGATATTCCTCAACCTGAGAAAGAAGAAAAAGGTTATCTTTCAGAAGGCCGCAGATTTGGATAAGATAGGTTTGATCCTGTTGGTTGACCGGAATGCCAGCTTTCTCAAAATAGGGAAGAAGCAATCGGGTGAGCCGACCCTTATCCGCTTTCCGGATATAATGACTGTTGAGCCATTCCAATTTTTTTCGGGAATGGGTGGGAGCATTTCTTGAAAGGCCGGAGAGGGAGAATGTTTCCACGATTTTCTCCAGAGGAAGAATCTCTTCCCCGGAGGAAGGAGTCCATCCAAGAAGGATGAGGTAGTTCAGAAGGCTTTCCGGCAGAAAGCCTTCCTCCCGGTACTGAGAGACCGCTGTGGCTCCATGTCGTTTGCTCAAAGGGGATCGGTCCGGACCGAGGATGAGAGGATGATGGGCAAAAACCGGAGGTTGCCATCCCAAAGCGCGATAGAGCAATATCTGCCGGGGGGTGTTGGAGAGATGGTCTTCACCCCTGATGACATGGGATATCTGCATCGAATGATCATCAATGACGCAGGCGAAATTGTAAGCTGCCATCCCATCGGAACGAACGATGATGAAATCCCCGATCCCATTCGAATCAAAATTCATCTTTCCATGGATGAGATCTTCAAAGACGACCGTCCCTTTGTCCACCCGAAATCTGAGAACGGGCCGGAGGCCTTCTGACTCCATTTTCGAGATCTCCCCTTCGGAGAGATTACGGCATCTTCCATCATATTTTGGCATCATGCCCCTTGAGAGCTGTTCCTTGCGAAGGGTCTCAAGCCTTTCGGGAGAGCAGAAACATTTATAGACTTTTCCTTCGCCAAGCAGTTTTTCCGCATCGCCATGATAGTGTGAGAGTCGCTGGGATTGACGATAGGGACCGCTCTGCCCGCCTGCATCAGGCCCTTCCTCCCAGATGATTCCCAGCCACCTGAGATCCTGAAGGATCGCCTCGATGGAGGCATCGGTCGACCGCTCCGCATCCGTATCTTCGATACGCAGAATGAATGTACCTTTTTCCTTTCTGGCAAAGAGATAGTTGAAGAGGGCGGTTCGGGCATTTCCGATATGGAGAAGCCCGGTAGGAGCAGGAGCGAAACGAACACGAACATTAGCACTCATATAAGTCCTTGAAGGATATCAAATATCAAAGCTCAAACTTCAAATCAAGCTCAAAGCTCAAATGTCAAAAGATTTTTTCTTTGAAATTTGGTAATACTTTAGCTGTTTGAAAATCTTTATAAAATCCCTCCCCACCTCCCTTTGCCCTCCGGGTCAGAGACCACTCTGGGTCGGAGACCAAAGGGAGGAGATAGGGGTTTCCCCCTTTGGTAATCTTTTCCCTGCCAAGGGCAGGCAAAGGGGGATTAAGGGGGATTTTATGATGATTCTTTTGGTCAATTAACTCATGAAATTCTTCTTTTCATAAGACTAAATTGATATGAAATTTGGAATCCTTTGACATTTCGATTTTGACATTTGGATTTGTAATTAACCTTCCTCCACCAGCACCACCGCATAGGCGGCGATTCCTTCGCCTCTGCCTGTAAAGCCCAACCCTTCTGTAGTGGTGGCCTTCACATTGATCCGCGATGTGTCGATTTCAACGACCTGGGCGATTTCATTCACCATCCTTGGGATAAAGTCGAGGAGTTTCGGTTTCTGAGCAACGATCGTTGTGTCAATATTGAGTAGGCGGAATCCTTTCTCTTTTACCATTGCCATCACGCTCTTCAGGAGAAGGGTGCTTTTAATATCCCTGTATTTGAGATCCGTGTCCGGAAAGTGTCTTCCGATATCTCCCTCTGCAATGGCTCCCAGTAAGGCGTCGCAGATGGCATGGAGGAGGACATCGGCGTCCGAATGGCCCTGGAGTCCGTAGAGGTATGGGATACGAACCCCTCCGAGGATTAATGGCCGGTTGGGCGCGAGGGAATGGACATCATAACCGAAACCAACTCTCATCCCTCTTCTCCCTTCGTATGGGCCCTCATCTTGAGGATGAGATTTGCCAGCATGAGATCTTCCAGCGTGGTAATTTTAATATTGGTGTAAGCCCCCGGGAGGATGTGGATCTTCTTCCCTAATCGCTCTACGAGGGAGGCATCGTCCGTTCCGATAAAACCATCTTCTGTGGCCTTGAGATAAGCCTCTCTGATAAAGGGGGCCTGAAATGCCTGAGGAGTTTGAGCCTGATAGAGAGATTCTCTCTCCAGAGTTTTGAGGACCGTTCCGTCCGGATGGGCCATTTTAATCGTGTCCTTTACGGGCATGGCGATGATGGCTGCTCCAAAACGGGTGGCGGACCGGATCGATTCTTCAATCATCTCTTTTGTGACAAAGGGCCGGACCCCATCATGGATGACGATGATCTTTGCATCAGCGGAAAGGGCATCCAGCCCGTTTCGGACAGAGTCCTGTCTCCGTTTTCCGCCCGGAATGATCTGTGAAATCTTCCGATATTGAAATTTTTCGATGATTTCTTTCAGGCAATAGTCTTGATCTTCCTGGCCAACCACCAGGAGGATGGACCGGATGAGGGGGCATGCGTCGAATTGATCAAGCGTATGGGCGAGGATCGGTTTTCCTCCCAGGAAGAAGAACTGTTTCTTTCTTCCCTCCATGAATCGCTGGCCCTTTCCAGCAGAGACGATGATGGCGTCTGCTTTCATCATTCGACAATAAAAACTTCATGGAATCATGGAATAGTGGAACAGGTCAATCATGAATTATGAGTTTAGAATTTAGAGTTTAGAATTTGAATTCATAACTCATAACTCTTAATTCATAATTCTAATTCCATTATTATTCCAACCTTCCCTTAAAATTCGCTGTCCAGGGGGTAATAGTAATCTTTTCCCCTGTTTTCCCGGTTTGCTTCCTCCTTCAGACGGGCGAAGATCATCCTTCCGGCGGGCGTTTGAAGGACACTGGTCACAATGACATCAACATTTTTTCCTATTTGACGCCTTCCATTGTCCACCACGATCATGGTGCCGTCATCGAGATAGGCCACTCCCTGTCCCATCTCCTTCCCCTCTTTAACGATTTTAGCATTGATTTCCTCTCCGGGAAGGACAACGGGTTTCAAAGAATTAGCCAGGGCATTGATGTTGAGCACTTCTATCCCCTGGAGTCCGGCGACCTTGTTGAGGTTGGAATCATTGGTGATGATTTTTCCATTGACTTCTTTGGCGAGTTCAACCAGCTTGGCATCGACCTCTTTGACTGAGGCGTAGTCCGTGTCCACAATTCGAACATCCACGTTGACCTGCTTCTGAATGTGGTGGAGAATTTCAAGCCCTCTTTTTCCCCTGGTTCGTTTGATGGGATCATGGGAGTCGGCAATGTGCTGGAGTTCGCCGAGGACGAATTGAGGAATAAGAAGGGGACCCTCCATAAAACCCGTTTCAGCGATGTCGGCGATGCGGCCATCGATGATGACACTGGTGTCGAGAATCTTGGCGATTCCATCCCGGGGAATCTCTTTCCCCATGGGGCTCCAATCCTTTAGACCATGGGGCAGATGGAATTCGGCTGCCTTTTTTAAGCCGATCCTCAGACCGGTATATCCGCACACCCCATAAAGCAGACCCATCACAGGCAAGGCCATTTGTTGTTCATTGAAGAAAAAGGGAAAGAAAATATTGGAAATGAGATTGGCTAAGATGACTCCAAGGATCAGTCCGATAAAACTTCCTAAAAGATTTTTTAAAGGAACTCTTCTCAACCGATCCTCCATGAGGAGGGTCAGGCCGGAGAGAAGCAGACCCCCGAAAAGCCCGAACAAACCCATCCGGGGTGAAATTCCCTTAGTCAAGAAGTATCCGCTTGCACCGCAGATGAAAAACAGAAAAAGACGTAGAATCCAAGTATCCAACTCGTTCACCTCCTTTCGATGACGTTTTGATTGATATAAAGATGAGATGGGGGAGAGAGATGCCTATGCCCCAAAGATCATATGAATCTCTTTCAGGATGTTCGACTCTTTCACATCCTTGGCGATCGCCAGTTCCTTGACCAGGAGCGTTTTGGCCATGTCCATAATTTTTTTCTCGCCGAAAGAGAGTTCTTTTTCTGACTTCAGGATATGGAGGTCCCGAAACACTTCCGCAATTTCGTAGATGGACCCCTTATTGATCTTTTCCATATACTCCCGGTATCTCCGGTTCCATGTCTGATTATCAAGGGTGATCTCCCTGTCTTTCAATATCCCGATCACCTTCCGGACTTCGATCTTCCGGATCACGGTTCTCAGGCCGGCGGATTCTACATTATCTTCGGGGACCATGATGGTCATCCCGTTATCGACGAAGCGGAGGATATAGAAACTCTGCTCCTTACCCGAAATACGCTTGGTCTCAATGGCTTCGATGACTCCTACCCCGTGACCCGGGTAGACGGCTTTATCACCAATGTGAAACATAACATTTACCCTCCTTCCTTATCATTCACTATCCAAAGAAGTTATCTTCCTCGTATCAGCCTGGCTTTTTGATTGCAGGCGAGCAGTTGAGCGAGGCCTCAGGTTCCTTCGCGTCCGGCGAGTTTTAAAATATCCTCTTCGTCAGGCTTCTTTCCCTGAATCAGCCTTCCGATAGAAGCATCCATTCCAAAGAGGGTTGAGATCTGAATCTTTCCCCTCATCAGCCTTCTTTCCCCAGGGCTCCCAGGTTGAAACACCTCCATCATATCTCCCACCCTGAGCCCGCTTAATTTGCCTGCATTGATATAGACCTCTTCTCCATCCACTTTGGCAACCCGGCAAAACCAGTCCAGACGGTCCAATTCCCTTGAAAGGGATCGACTGAGGTTTGAAACCGTCAGGTCAAACGCTCTTCCTTTTGCTTTCTCATCGGAGAAGGCCCCCCTCTCTTTCGTGGGAACGATGGCATTCTGGGCCGAAAGAGTTTTGAGGATTTTACCGGAGAAGGTATCTATAATTTTCATCTCTATTTTAATAATGGCTGTTGACGTCTCATCCTGACCCTTTGTTCCTTTTGTGGTGAAGACATAGGGCCCCGAGAGTTCTCCCAGAACGATAGCATGAATGCCGAAAACCTCGCTGAGCATTTTTGAGATTTTCGGGGAATCCAGATCAGATGAGGAGCCCTCCTTTTTTTCAAGAAATTCTTTTACCATCTGATAGTCAACAAAAAGAACCTGGAAGGACCTTTGCGTCATTTCTTTCATCAGTCTTTCGGCCAACCAGTCGCCGAAGGTCTCTTCGGCAGAAGTGGTCCGATCATCAAAGTGGGCGATCACCACCTTCTTCTTTAAGTGGGCAACGGGGGAGACTGAAACAGAGGTTGAAAGAGCCTCTTTTTCCGGCCCGGGAGAAGGGGAGAGAGTTGTGGCAGCAGGGGAGGTTCTTTTCTCCTGCTCACCTCGCAGGGACGGGGCGGCATAGGCTTCTCTCTTGGCTAAATATTCCTCCACAGGAATATAGAGATATTTAGGTTGCTTCCCTCCTTCAGAGGCCTGGGGATTGAGGACCTTCACATATTCCTTCCTGTCGATGATGATAACCTCTTTATCCACCAATTCCTTTATCTTCGCCTTATGAGGCGGCCCCTTTTTAATCGGGAACCAGGAGGGGGTGGAACAGGCAAAAACGAAGAAAAGGATGAAAAGTAAGATAAAAATAGGAAGATAGGGTTTCCTTGCGTTTGATTTCATCTTTTCCTTTAAGCGATCAATTAAATATAACTTAAAATTGTGAAAAAATCAACGTAGAAATCGGAGAAAATGGAAACAATCTGTTACGGATTCTTAACCACTGCGGTTGAGGAAGGCGATAACCTTTTGGAGGTCTCCGGGGGTGTCCACACCGATGGGTTCATAATCAACCGGAACAACCTTGATTTTATAGCCATTTTCCAAAACGCGAAGTTGCTCCAGCTTCTCTATTTTTTCCAAAGGGGTGGGTTTCATCTTGGCAAGCCGCAGGAGAAAAGCACGGCGATAGACATAGAGGCCGATCGTTTTAAAGACCCTTTTTGAAAAAATTCCTTTTTTTTCGGCAGGGCTACGAAGAATTTGTTCCATATTAAGATCGCGGGGAAAGGGGATGGGAGAGCGTGAGAAGTAGAGGGCGAAACCTTTTTGATCCACAACCACTTTCCCCTGGTTGGGATTGAGCCAATCCTTCACATCCTCAATCCTTGTCATCAAGGTGGACATATCCAGACTCTCATCTTTCAGAAGAGGGCGGATGGCTTTGTCAATAATAAAACCTTTAATCAGGGGTTCATCTCCCTGGACATTAACGATGATCTCGGATCTGAGTTTTCGCGCCACCTCCGCCGCCCGGTCGGTTCCGGTAGGATGATCCGGAGAAGTCATTACAGCCCTTCCGCCAAACCCCTGTACCACCCCCAGGATTCTCTGGTCATCGGTGGCGACCATGACTTCCCCGATCAATTTCGACTGCCCCACCCCTTCGTATACCCATTGAATCATCGGTTTGCCAAGAATATCGACAAGGGGTTTCCCTTCGAAACGTGTCGATCCATATCGCGCAGGAATAATTGCAGTGATCTTCATAGGATTCTTTTGTAGCGGCAGGCTTTGAAGCCGTCGGTTTACCAGTTTTGTAGCCGCAGGCTTCAGCCTGCGTTTGGTTATGATTTTATTTAAGCAGATTAATACAGGACTGTCAACCTCCGCCATCATATACTCTTCCCCTCTCCCCTGCTGGGGAGAGGGTTGGGGTGAGGGGGGCATCAAGAAATGCAATTGCGATGAGCGGAGCGACTAAGATGTTTGTTTTAAATATAGAGAGCTCTAAAAAACTACTCTTCGCTCTCTGATTACACAGATTTCAAAAAAAATGATTCCAGAGATTTCCGGACTTTTTCAGAAATCTCATACGATTCCCTTGACAACACAAAATGGTGTGGTAACCTTTCAATATCTGACAACATCTCCCATATACGGGGAAGAAGGTGTCTAAATGAAGAAAAAATCGTTTAAAGAGCTTTTCGATCAGGCAAAGGAACGGGATACTTATTGGGTTGCCTCCCTCATTCTCGATTTTACTGAGGGACTTCATAAAATTATGGAGGCAAACGGAGTCTCCAGGAGCGAGCTTGCACGACGCCTTGGAGTCAGCCCTGCTTATATTACTAAGGCGCTTCGTGGCAATGTCAATTTCACATTAGATTCAATGGTGCGTTTGGTAAGGGCAGCAGGGGGGGAGGTCAGCCTTCATGTTGCACCAAAGGCTCAGAAAAAAAGTAACGATTTTTATAGAAAACAGGGGATGAAAAAGGCCGCCTAATCCAAAGTTAATGAGAAAAGTTCGAGAGTGTCAAAAAGAAGCCTGACCCCGGACACCTTTCTTAGAAAGGACATAATGAGAACTTAACCAGGAATGTAGAATCAAGGCTCCAACCTTGATGAATTTAGTGGAAAAGGTGAACGCTAAGAAAATAGACTTCCATTACCTCCAATAGAGTGCTTGTCACTGTCTGTACAGAAAGTCCCACAGGTGGCAAAAAATGGTCCATAGTGGTGAACCAAGGGTGATAAGTAAGCCCTGAGACCATCCTAACCCACCAATATTAAGGACAATTTCGCTATATTGTAAGTAAGAGTACTTTGGCACAATACGTGCACAATGTTAATGGATGGGTTTACATTTGGAGCGAAAGGTGGTGAGACGGGTGAGAAGGATAGCTGTAGTTTTATTGGTTTCAATGGTGGTTTTGTCCTTTATCTACATATCTCTTGCGGTAGAGTTCAAGTATGTCGGCTCTGCTAAGTCTAACAAATATCATTATCCTTCTTGCCAATGGGCACAGAAAACCAAACAAGAAAATCTCGTGAAATTTAAATCAACCAAAGAGGCTTTAGATGCGGGATACGTCGCTTGCAAAGTTTGTAGACCGCCGACCCGAGATTAAAGCTTTCTGATGTGAGTATAAATCACGAATGCTGGATCAGGTCTTTAATGTTTGCAGAATTTGGTGGAAAAGATGGACGGTAAGAAAATAGATATGACCCCAATGCGGCGTGTGCCTAACGCGGGCCAAAGCCCTGACATCCAAGCGACCGAGGCTTTTCTTGGGCCGGCACCTTTATGCGGCATTTTTTCGGATTAAGGAGGAACAAGTACTATGGCAGATAAGTCGATTTGCAGAATTGGGATTTTTTACGATGGCTCATACTTCGCCTATCCCCAAAGATACTTCTATCACAAGCGCAACTTGGGCTGGCTTTCATTCAAACCTTTCCATTCCCTAATTGAGTCTTACATCAGAACGAAGGAAAAGGGCTACACAGATTATAGAATTGTCTACGCATCCTGGACTCAAGGGATGTTTACTTCATCTGAAGCAAATGAGTACCAATTACGAAGCGACAGAAATCTTCAACAGGACTTGATGCACGCTGGGATCGAGATCGAATATCTTCCAAATTCAGCTTCGAACCGAGAGAAAGGTGTTGATGTGGCACTAGCCCCTAAACAAGTATAATTATTTTGGGAGAAAGTGAAAAAGTACTCGAAATGCCCTTCAGATAAGGCTATTATAGTTTTATCAAAAAACAAAAGCCAATCAGAAAGGAGCATTTCGAGTGAAGAAATTAAACCACAAAATACTATCAAAGCGCAAGAGGAAAATTGAGAAGAGGTTAGAGCGGAGGAACTGGGAGGACCAAGAGAGGCCGATGTTTAAGGGCTCCAACATTCACTATGAACTGGATGGACGAGACAAAGGGATTGCCTGTGGGGGGATTGGGGTCATCCATACCCTGGCAAAGCGAATC
>JAGXTA010000020.1 GCA_018333535.1 Deltaproteobacteria bacterium
AAGGTTTTATGGAGCGTGATTGCCTACAACATCCGGGTGATGACTGGTTTCATGCTGGGGAAGTTAATGCCGCAGCCTCAATAATTGTACCTCGAATGCGACAGAGAGGGAATCGGACAGGAGAGGTGCATTTAAATCCGGGGGTTTTTCGCCTCATGACTCATTGAAGCCGTTCCTGGACATAAGAAATTGACAACTTATCTGAGCCGGCACATTCGTCACGCTGGCTTATCCAAAAAAATCGGCAATTTATAAACAGACTCTAAATAAAACCCTTGGAAGAATACTCATCCGATTTGCTCAAATTATTGTCATCGCCTTTATGGCCACCATCTCGATTTATGGTTTTACCCTTGTTTCTAAAATCAAAGGACAGACATCGCCTGCGATGGAAATTCCTATGGCCTGGCCATATTTAGCCATCCCGGTCGGTTGCTGCCTGATATTCCTCGAGGCGTTGGCCATGTTAATTTTCAAGATGAATGTGCCCGAGAAGGATAAAGGATAATTATGAATTTGCTCATTGTAATCGGTTTTTTGGTGACCATGGTCTTGGGGATTCCGATTGCTTTTGTCATGGGCATCACTACCTTGGCTGCCTTGATTGCCCTCCCGGGTGTTCCCCTTCATCTCATTCCCCAAAGGATGTTTACAGGAATGGATTCCTTTCCCATCATGGCCGTCCCTTTCTTTATCCTGGCTGGAAACTTAATGAACGCGGCGAAAATTACCGATAGGATCGTAGAATTTTCCAAAGAGCTGGTTGGAAGGGTTCGGGGAGGATTGGGCCATGTCAATATCGTGGCAAGCATGTTCTTCGCTGGCATCAGTGGCTCGGCCGTAGCAGACACATCAGCCCTTGGATCGATCCTAATTCCTGCGATGAAAAAAGAGGGATACAGCCTCCCTTACAGTGCAGCCGTGACGGTATCGTCTTCCATCATTGGGCCGATCATTCCTCCGAGCATTCCCATGGTGGTCATTGCTTTGATTGGGAACCTATCAGTGGGTGCCCTCTTTCTTGGAGGCTTTCTTCCTGGTGTTTTTATCGGTTTCGGATTAATGGGCGTGAACTATGTGATTTCCAGAAAAAGAAATTATCCAAAGACAATTGAGCCGTTCGCCTTAAAAATCTTTTTAAAAAAATTAGTTAGCGCTATTATTCCACTTCTGATGCCCCTGATTATCTTAGGGGGGATCCTGAGCGGAATTTTCACAGCCACCGAAGCCGCCTCCATTGCCGTTGCTTATGCCCTCTTTATCGGACTCTTTATTCTCAGAACCCTATCCCTCAAGGATCTCCCCAATATCTTTTTCAGAAGTATGGTTTTAACGAGCACCATCTTAATTGTCATGGCCATGGCCAACGCCTTTAATTGGATTCTCGCTACCCAAATGATCCCCCAGAAGGTGAGCCAATTCGTCCTTTCTATCTCAAAAGACCCATATGTTCTCCTCTTTCTCATCAATGTCTTTCTCCTGATCGTTGGTTGTTTTCTGGAGGGACTTGCTGCGATCATCTTGATCGTTCCAATCTTAATGCCGCTTGCGATCCAAGCCGGAATTGACCCGATCCATTTCAGTATCATCGTTGTAGCCAATTTAATGATAGGGCTTATAACGCCGCCTTTGGGCCTCTGTTTATTCGTGGTTTGTGGTGTTGCTAAAGTGAAACTCGGTCCCCTTTTGAAAGAGGTTATTCCATTTTTAATTGTAGAGATTGTCATCTTATTTGTGATTACCTATATGCCCTGGTTTACTTTGACCATTCCCCGGCTATTTAAACTGATTTAACTTCTCTCTGAAGGATATCGGAGCGCTTTGCGATTTTCTAGGTGAAAGGAGGAATTATGGGAAGAGTACGGTTGGGTTTAATTGGAATGGGAATGATCGGGAAGCTTCATGCCGAGACCATGAGCAGAATGAAGGATCTGGAGTTTGTGGCTGCTTCTGACGTTGATGCGAAACATCAAAAGACGGCGGAGGAACTTGGAACAAAATTCTACCAATCCTATGAAGAAATGATTTCCAAGGAGAAACTGGATGGCGTGGTGGTTGCCGTTCCGAATGAGCTCCATCTTCCGATAGGCTCGACCTGCGCGAAGAAAGGATTGCATCTTCTTATGGAAAAACCTATTGCGGCCGACCTTGAATCCGCAGACCGCCTAATCCAGGCAGCCAAGGAGAACAAGGTTCATCTTATGGTCGGGCACCACCGGAGGCACAACCCGCTCATTGAAGAACTCCGGAATATCGTGCGGGGAGGAAAGATAGGAAAACTCGTCGGCGTAACGGTCCTCTGGTCATTATACAAACCCAAAGACTATTTTCGGGGACCCTTTGCGTGGAGGGCGCAACCCGGGGGAGGGCCGATCCGGATCAACTTGATCCATGAAATTGATAATATCCGTTACATCTGCGGTGACATCACGCGTTTGTATGCGGAGGTGAGCAATGAGGCGCGGAAGTTCGCGGTAGAGGATACCGTCAGCATCAACCTTCGCCTGGCGGGCGGCGCAGTGGCAAATATTTTTCTCACCGACACCGCCCCCGGAAATATAGGATATGAGGCCAACACCGGTGAGAACCTTTTCTTCTATCACAGCCCGGAGAACTGTTATATCTACTATGGAACAGAGGGTGTGATCACCTTTCCAAAGATGAAGAAATTCTTTTATCGGGACGCAGCGAAAGCGGGATGGCAATTTCCCCTTTGTGAAGAGGGAATTAAGATTGACCGCGAGGATCCCTACACCCGGCAGATCAGAAACTTCTGCGGGGTCATCCAGGGATCGGAAACCCCCAAGATCGATGGAGTAGATGCCCGGAAAACGCTGGAGGTCACCCTCGCGATTCAGAAATCAGGAGAAACAGGCCAGCCTGTTGTCTTCTAATAGAGTATCAGTACTTTGGGCAGGAGGGGAGCATGGAAAAAATAAGGTTGGGACTGATCGGTTTAGGCTTGATGGGAACTCCCCATGCCAGAATCTTAAAAAAGGTCGAAGAGTGCGATCTTGTAGCCGCCTCTGACGTTGACGAAAAACAAAAAGCGGTCACAGAAGAACTCGGAATCAAATTCTACAAGAATTATGAAGAGATGATTGGAACGGAAAATCTTCGGGGTGTGATCCTCGCCGTTCCTAACCATCTCCATGCGCCCATCGGCATTGCCTGCGCCCAGAAGGGCCTGCATCTTTTTGTCGAGAAGCCTATTGCTCAGAGCGTCTCGGAGGCGGACCGCCTTATTGAGGCAGCAGAACAGAATAAGGTTCGCATATTGGTGGGGCATCAAAGAAGGTTTAGTAGTCTCGTTGAAAAGGCCCGTGAAATCGTGACCGGAGGCGAGTTGGGCAGGCTGGTGGGTGTTACCATCACGTGGGCGCTGCTGAAGCCAGGGCCCTATTTTGAGGGGCTCCTATCCTGGAGAAAAGAAAAGGGGGGAGGACCGATCCTGATCAATCTGATCCACGAGATCGATAACCTCAGATATATCTGTGGTGAGATCGAAGAAGTCTTTGCCCTGGTGAGTAACAAGGTCAGGAATTTCCCTGTAGAGGATACCGCCAGCATCACCTTGCGATTCAGGAACGGAGCTCTGGGAACTATCTTTCTATCCGATTGCACGCCTTCCCTGACGTCATGGGAAGGGACGACCGGAGAAAACCCCTTGCTATACCATGACTTCGGAAATTGCTACCAGTTTTTCGGCACGGATGGTTCGTTGTTATTCCCTCAAATGAAGAGACGCTACTACTCCGATCCCGAAAAGGTTGGATGGAATTATCCCGTCACGGAGCAGGGATACAAAATGGTCAGGGAAGATCCTTACATCAAGGAGTTCAGCCACTTTTGCAGAGTAGTTATTGGAGAGGAAGCCCCGCGGACCTCAGGGGAAGACGGAAGAAGGACGCTTGAGGTGACGTTGGCCATTCAGAGATCCGGAGAAACAGGCCAACCGATCCGGTTGTAATAGCCCGTGTCCGGAGGGCACCCACGAATGATGAAAATGACGAATTTCACGAATGGTAACGAATAGTTCTACATTCGTGTCATTCGCTGTAATTCGTGTTATTCGGTTTTATTTTTTAACTAATCAGGAGGAGGTTTTGCAATGAAAGCCATCGTTAAAACCAGTCAGGAAGCAGGGGTCTTCGAGGTGAAGGAGGTTCCTACACCGAAACCGGACCGGGGGGAAGTGTTAGTCCAGGTCAAGGCAGCGAGTCTCTGCTACACCGATGTTGCCATTTTGAACAACAAATATAAGGGAAGAAGACCTGTCCCTATCCCCATCATTATGGGTCATGAAGGGACGGGCGTTGTTTCAGCATTGGGGGAGGGTGTCGATAACGTTTCCGTGGGGGATAGGGTTGGGCTGGAAGTGCTCTATGGGTGCGGGGCTTGTATCAATTGCCTCAATGGAAACAGTAATATGTGTGCGAACTGGAGGCATATCGGCATTACCTATAATGGAATCTTTGCGGAATATGTCGTTGTTCCGGCCCGTGCCGCTCACAGGCTTCCGGATAATGTTTCCTTTGTCGATGCAGCCTGCCTCGAGCCCATCAGCCTGACGGTTCGAACGATGGAACAGGTAAAGCCGATTGTAGGGGATACGGTTGCGATCTTCGGGCCGGGGGCAATCGGTCTCTTCCATCTCCAGGCCTTTAAGGCCGCAGGGGCTGGCCTGGTGATGATGATCGGCATTGAGCAGGATGCAAAACGGTTCGAGGTGGCCAAGGGATTAGGAGCCGATCACATTATTAACTCCAGCAAGGAGGATGTCGTCAAACGGGTTCGGGAGTTGACCGACGGCCTCGGCGCTGATATCGTCGTCGAAACGGCGAGCTCGCCCGCCGTTTTCCCTTTGGCGATCGAGGTGGCGGCTGCACGGGGCCGTGTCTCCTTTTTCGGCCTCTATCCCGAAGCCACGGTGAGCCCCCTCACCATCACGCGAAGCGGCCTGCACATCTTCGGAGACGTGGGATCGCTCCCTCGCTATTTTGTTAGAGCGATCCGTTGGATGAAATATGAAAAGGTCAGGGCAAAACCCCTTGCGACCCGCCTCTTCCGCCTGGATGAAGCCAAGGAGGCGCTTGAGGCTTCTCGCATGGGGGAAGTTGCGAAAGTCATTTTTGAATTGTAGGCGTTCCATATTGTCCCAAAAGTTCTAAGGTGGTGGAAAAATGTATCAATTGTATCTCGAAAAACCAGGTGATTTGAGGATGAAAGAAAGTGATTCACCACCTGCGCCCAAAGACAATGAAGTGAAGGTTAAAGTGATCTATGGAGGCATTTGCGGCTCAGACCTAAGGGTTTTTAAAGGAAGCATCCCCTATGCGACCTATCCCTGTCGTCCCGGTCACGAGATTCTGGGGATGGTTGTTGAAGCAGGCCAAAAGTCGCCACATCGAGTTGGAACGAAGGTCGTTTCCTTTCCCAATACCTACTGTGGCAAATGTGAATTCTGCCTGGAAGGTAAAACCAATATTTGCCAAGAAAAGAAATCCTTTGGAGTCACTGTGGATGGTTTGTTTGCCCAGGAGATTATTATTGATTCCGAGTTTGTGGTGCCCATTCCTTCAGATATGGCGGAAGAGAGAGCAATATTGATCGAACCTTTTGCCGTTAACGTTCATGCTTTGAAAAGAGCCAGTATCACCAAAGGGACATCGGTGGCCGTAATCGGTTGCGGCACTGAAGGCTTGCTGGCGATCGCTCTGCTCAGTCATAAGGGCGCCGATATAACGGTGTTGGATATCATTTCAGCTAAGATGGAAAAGGCTAAAAGTTTTGGCAAACATATAAAAGCCATACATCCTGCCGATGTTAAAGGCCAGGTGTTTGATGTCGTTGTCGAAGCTGCCGGAGTGAAAGCGTCTGTTGAGCAAGCCTTCCAGCTCGTCAAACCAGGCGGGGCCATGATTTCACTAGGGATTACCGGAGATGAGATTAGCTATCCGGCACTGCGTATCACTCGCAGCGAGATAACCATTTACGGCACGATTATTTACACGAAAAAAGATTTCGCGGACGCACTCGCTCTCCTGCAGGATCCTACGTTTAATGTTGCTCCCGTGCTTTCGAAGATTGTTCCCTTTGCCAAATACCGGGAAGCATTTGCTGACGCCTTAACGGGTAACTTCGCAAAGATTGTTCTTGATTTTAAGCAGGCCTAATTAGGCATTCGATTTTATTAGCAACAGTAAAGACATTTTACTCCGCTCATATAAATTTCACTGGAAAGGAGGTGGCAATAATATAAAATCATATTGCAAGCAGGAAAATACGAAGAAAGGACAGGGTAAGATAATTCTAATTCCTATTGAATGTAACGAAAGGAGGATGTAGGTATGAGAAAGATGAAGAAGATGTTGTTAATGATAGTAGGGTTGTTTATTGTTTCTCTCTTTTCCTTTGTTCAGGCTCAGGATTTTCCAACAAAGGACCTCTCGGGCATCATCATGTGGGGGGCCGGAGGCGCGACTGACAACGTGGTCAGGGCTCTTACGCCAATGGTGGAGCCTCATCTGGGCAAACAGATCGTTCTCCAGAACAAGCCTGGCGCGACCGGAGCAGTTTCGACCCAGTGGGTTGTCAATCAACCCTCGGATGGGTACACGCTCCTCTATGGGGCAGAGAACCCCCAGTTGTACCGGGTCCTCGACATCTCTCCACTCGACTACAAAGACTTCTATCCGGTTAATATCACTGCCCGAGGGGTTGGACTCATTGCCTGCAATGTTAATGCTCCCTGGAAAACCCTGAAGGATCTCTTTGACGATGCCAAGAAGAATCCTGGCAATATCAAGATGGGCTCAACCGGTCCTGGAGGTCTTCCCTATGTGGTGGGTGCCATGATGAAAGCGACCCATGGTTTGACTTTCAACGCCATTCCTTTCCCAGGCGAGGGTCCAGGCATGACCGCCATGCTGGGAGGCCATGTCCAGTGGATGACGGTCGGTTTGACGGCAGGGAGAGAGCATGTGCGTGCTGGACGAATCAGACCCCTTGCGTTAGTCGCCGATGAGCCGGTTCCAGGCTTGGAGGATATTCCACTGATCATCAGCGCCTATCCGGAATATAAGAAATACCTACCCTGGGGTCCGTTCTATGGCGTATGGGTGAAGAGGGATACGCCTGAGCCTGCCAAGAAGAAGTTGGTGGATGCTTTTCAAAAGGGGGTGAAGGATCCTAAATTCCAGGCTTTCATTAAAGACTTTGGCGCTGTTCCCATGAACCTTTACGGAGATGGCGCTGACAAATTCCTTAAGCACTGGCAGTCCGTTTCTTGCTGGCTCCTTGAGGATGCCGGAGCGACCAAAGTCTCCCCGGATAAATTTGGGATTCCGAAACCATAACGCAAAACCGGATAATTGAAATAATGGAATACTGTAAGGTTGGATAAAAAATTATAAGTGTCCAAGGAAAAAATCCCTGTCTACCGTAAGCAGACGGTAGACAGGGGTACATACATGAATCTACTGAAGAGGTATTTCCGATGGAAGACAAGATCATACAAAGGCCGGGGGAACGGATACTGTTGTGGTTTCTCCTCGCATTCAGTATTTTTGTTCTTATTCAGGCTTTAAGGATACCTCATCTTGAGAACCTTTCTTCGTCCGGAGCATTTCCGATTTTTATCGCTTTGATCCTTATAGGGTCATCTCTACGCATCCTATGGAAAAACCGCAGTCGATACAACGCCTTGAATCTTGGCGAGGAGGTGCGCCTGGCCCGGCCCTTCGCTCTGCCCGGCGTGGTGGTCGGCTATGCGGCCATTCTGTTGCTGTATATCGTGCTGACCTCCCCTCTTCATTTTCTGCCGAGCTCCTACCTGTT
Organism: Deltaproteobacteria bacterium; assembly: GCA_018333535.1. GTDB lineage: Bacteria > Desulfobacterota > BSN033 > BSN033 > UBA1163 > RBG-16-49-23. Next base: position 7,840 of record JAGXTA010000020.1, read on the forward strand.
CCTTGTCGGTTCGTTCCTTTTTTTAAAGGGGGCGACGCTGAAGAAATCATTCCCGATTGCGGCGCTCACGCTTGCAGTCATCTACGTCCTCTTTCAGACGATCTTTAAGGTCATCCTCTGGTAATCGGGAGAAACGGATATGGAAGCAGCCCAGGCGTGGCATTATTTCATCATGTCGATTGTCAGCATCAAACTGCTGGCCATGGTCGCAGTCGGCACCCTCGCAGGGATCTACATCGGCGCGATTCCCGGTCTTTCCGTCACAATGGCGGTTTCGATCCTGATCTCCTTTACCTTTTCGTGGGAAATCAATCCGGCGCTGGCCCTGATGATCGGGATATGGACCGGCGGGGTTTACGGAGGGTCGCGCTCCTCCATCCTGCTCAACATCCCCGGCGCCCCGGCCGCCGTTGCCACCGGGTTTGACGGCTATCCACTGGCCAAACTGGGCTTGGCGGGACATGCGATCGGGCTTTCCACCACCGCCTCGGTGATCGGGGGGGTGATCGGCGTCATCGCCCTGGCCTTCGCGGCGCCGATCATCTCGGAATATTCCCTCAAGTTCGCTCCGCGGGATTATTTTCTCCTGGCGATCATGGGGATTCTCCTCGTGGGGAGCCTCTCCGGCGAATCTCTGGCCAAGGGGGTATTTGCGGGAGCTTTGGGGGTCCTGCTCAGCATGGTGGGAATGGACAACTTCACCGGCCAGGGGCGCTTTACCTTCGGAAGCGTGGGGCTGATGAGCGGGATCCACTTCGTGGCGATCATGATCGGCCTGTTCGGCGTTTCGGAGGCCCTCGTCCAGTTGCACGACATCAGCCTGAAGGCGATCAAGCAGGACGTGAGCCGGATTTTCCCCTCCTGGCGGCTGCTCTTCAAGCACATGTACCTGATCATCAAGTGCTCGTTCATCGGAGTGGGCATCGGCGCCTTGCCGGGCGCCGGCGGGGATATCGCGGCGCTGCTGGCCTATGGCCATGCGCGGCGGAGCGTGAAAAAACCGATGCGGCCGTTCGGCAAGGGGGCCTACGAGGGGCTCATCGCCCCGGAGACGGCGAACAACGCTTGCATCGGCGGGGCCTACATCCCGATGCTCACCCTGGGCATTCCCGGGGATGCAGTCACCGCGGTCATCATTGGCGCCCTCTATATCCACGGCCTCAAGCCCGGCCCGATGCTGATGATCGATACGCCCCATCTCTTCTGGTTTTCCGTCGGCTGCATGCTGCTGGCGAACGTCTTTCTGCTGATCTTCGGGCTCACCGGAGTCCGGATCTTCGCCAAGATGGTGGAAATCCGCAAGGGGCTGCTGCTGCCGATCATCATTATCATCTCCACCGTCGGCTCCTATGCGATCAACAACAGCATCTACGACGTCTACTGGATGCTGGGGTTTGGGATCTTTGGATACATCCTGAAGATGTATGGATTCCAGGTGGGGCCAGTTATTCTTGGAGTCATCCTTGGCCCCCTTATGGAGGATAACTACCGGCGGGCCATGATAGACCAGCATAACAATATTCTGGGTTTCCTTAGCCAGCTTGTTGTAAACCCTCTGTCTTTGGTACTGACCCTTGGAATTGTCATCACAATTGTCGGTCAAACCCAATTCTGGTCCTGGATGAAAAGGAAAGTCTGGAAGTCTAAAAAGGAGGGGATATGAAAAAAATTCTGGTGCTTCATGGAGTCAATCTCAACATGTTCGGCAAGAGGGATCCCGCCCAGTATGGGACGATTACTCTGGATGAAATTAATCAGAAACTCAAAGAGCTTGCGAAAGAGTTGGGAGTTGAGTTGGAAACCTTCCAAACCAATCATGAGGGAGAAATCTGCGAAAAGATTCATCAGGCACATCAGGAGAAGGTGGATGCTGTTGTGATCAATGCCGGCGCCTGGACTCACTATAGTTACGCGCTAAGGGATGCCCTGGCTATTATTAAGGTTCCTATCATTGAAGTGCATATGTCGAATATCCATGCGAGAGAGGAATTCAGACACTTTTCAGTGATTTCATCCATAGCTAAAGGCCAGATCGCTGGTTTCGGGGACCAAAGCTACCTCCTTGGCCTCAGAGCAGCTTGGGAGTTGATAAAATCCACCTCTTAGTTGGAGGTGTTTACTCTACTCCGGGTATCGACACCCTAAAATAATCCCTTATGTTGGCTCGAGTTCAAACTTGACAATCCTACGTAATTCCTTTAGTTTTTGGAAATGAAAAATCGGTTGATTCTTGCGTCGAAGTCTCCTCGCCGGTATGATTTATTAAAACAAATGGGTCTTGATTTCGATGTGATTCCAAGCAATGTCGAAGAAGATTTTGCTCAAGGTGAATCTCCTCGTGAGCATGTGATTCGATTGGCTGAGGCAAAGGCCCTGGATGTCGGGAATCGATTTCCAGATCACTGGGTGATCGGAGCCGATACGATTGTCTATGTGGATAACATCATTTTAGGAAAACCGAGTAGCCGGGAGGAGGCATTGGAGATGCTAAAACGCCTCAGCGGAAAAGAACATTGGGTGCTAACCGGGATCTCTGTTCACCATTTTGGAAAAAGGAAGGGAGATTGTGAGGCAGTCCAAACAGCAGTGAAAGTGAAAACACTGACCCCGGTTGAGATGGAGTGGTATGTCCGGACAGGGGAGCCTTTTGATAAGGCAGGGGGATATGGCATCCAGGGGATCGGATCATTTATGATTGAATCGATCAATGGGTCTTATACCAACGTGGTCGGCCTTCCTCTGTGTGAGTTGATGCAGATGATGAGTCGGTTGGGAGCATTAAGAATTACTTGACAACGTTCAAGACATCGTAGACAGAAATAATGGTCACGACATCGTGGACACACAACTTTGAAATTATGTACCCAACGATGCCGTGACGCAAATCGAATAGCTCATCGCATTTGATACTTGTATTCTTCGACCTGGATCGTATCCAGAAAGAGCTTTAGCTTTTGTTCTTTGACATCGATAATAGCCACAACGTATTCGTACTGGGTTTCCGGTGGAGCGGAGAACATTTCACCGAAGATGTTCAACCGGCAGTCGCTTCGGATGAATCTCAC
>JAGXTA010000021.1 GCA_018333535.1 Deltaproteobacteria bacterium
CGGAGACCTCCTTGCTTGCCACGTGCTTCAACCTGGCTCGGATGATCACGATTCTTGGCGTATCGGGGTTAATCGAAAAACTGATGACTCTTAGAGCCCCCGTCTTGGGATAATATCCCGAACATGCAGCCGTGTTGGGTGAAAAAGAAGAGAAAAAGCTTTGTCAGTGGGGCTGCTACGACCGTCTATCTCTATTCAGTTTTCAAAGAACGTTTTATATCGTGATTAGATCAAGTTTGACTTAATCAACCCTCATGCCCTCCCCATTGTGACACAGTCTCAATGGGGAGAGGGGCAGGTCGCTTCGACTCGCAACCGAGGTGAGGGGTGCAATTTTATTTTTTCTTTGGGGTCCGCAGATATTCGAGGAGGTCGGCCATCTCCCCTTTTTTAAATCGGGGCCATGGGATTCCCTTTTCCATCGTCGCCCTGCGAATCTCCACGCTATGGTTCCAGATGCCCGCGGCAATCTCCATGGGATTGGCTGCGCCCTGATATTTTGAGAGATCGATGTTCATCAACTCCCCCCGCTTCCCATCCACTCCGTGACATCTAACACATCCGAGATCTGAAAACTTTTTCCTCCCATTGACCGGATTGCCCGTCTCATCGATGAAATGAAGGAAATAAAGATAGGAGATGAGATCGGCCATCTCCTTGGGCGTAAACTTCGGGATGCCGGTTTTGGTCTGGGACATTTTGGCCAGGACTGTCGGCCCTTTGTTCCACATCGTGGAGGTGACACGGGTGAGACTCCGGTAATAGGCCTTCGACCTCTTCGAGAGATCGATGCCGCTGACAGAGGTCTTTTCCCCCTGGACGGGATGGCATTCCCCGCACCCCTTGGATAGAAAAGTCTTTTTCCCATCTTTCGGATTTCCGGGAGTGATATAGGCGACCTCTTTGGGTCCCCTTGCGTTGGTTTTAATATATTCGAGGAGGTCGATCATCTCAGTTTCTTTGAACTCAGGCCACTTCATTCCGAGAATGACCATATTGGCGATCATATCAGGGCCATGGTTCCAGATCTCCATACTTAAAAAGACAGGGGAAATGTTCTGCGGAAATTCGTTCAGCCCCGATTCCCCCTTTTTCCCTTTTCCTGAAAGCGGGTGGCAGGCGATACAACCCTTCTCGTTAAAAAGAAATTTACCTTTGGTCGCATCCCCGGGTTCATCGAAGTATTTGAGAAAGTAGAGATAGGCAGCGATCGAGCCGAGCTCTTCCCCTGTCAGATCGGGTTTCAAAATCTTTGCCCTCTCAATGCCGGCCACCATTGAGGGAATGTGATTCCAGAGTTTGGCGGCCAGATCGAGCTGGGTGTCGCCCAGATCGATTTTGCCAAGATCCGGACCGGTCTTTCCTCCTTCTCCTTTGAGGGCATGACATTTGACACAACCTTTGTTCACAAAGTGACGGGCCCCCTTAGCCGGATCATCAGGAAGGATCTGGGAAAAGGCAAAGGAGGTGATCAGGATTGCCGTAAAGGCCATCATTATAAAAAGTATATTTTTTCGGTTCATACGAAACTCACCTCTTTAACCTTAATGACCAATGACCAATAACCAAACATCAAATAAGCTCCAATCACCAATAACCGAAATGATTCTTGAAAAATTTGAAACACATTAGCTCTTTGAAAAACCTTATCTAATCCCCCTTCATCCCCCTTTGTCAAAAGGGGGAAATGTTTCTCCTCCCTTTGGAAAAGGGAGGTGGGGAGGGATTTTAAAAAGTTTATTTCAAACAGCTAACTTATTACAAAAATTTGATGATTGAATCATTGGTTATTATTTGGGTAATGTCATTTGATGATTGGTTATTTTCATGCCTCTTACTCCACTCCAATCCCCGGAAGATAGGTTTTGATTCGTTCCTGAACTTCAGCCATCGATTTCTCCCTTCCTTCCCTCACCTCCCAGATGGAGACGATGGGAAAGAGTTTGGTAAAGATCATGTAGAGGAGAATGAAGAAGGCGACACAACCGGCGAATACGGACCATTCCACCCAGGTGGGAAAATAGAGGACCGCCTCATTGGGAAGCCTGGGGTTGGCGAGCGTGGGTACGACGATCACAAATCGTTCGAGCCACATTCCAATGATGACCGAGATCGATGCGATCAATGTCCCGTAGGGCGTCCGGGTTTTATTAAAGCTGAGGATGGGCAGGGGAATGATAAAACAGAAGAGAAACATCCCCCAGAAGAAGGGAGCGAATTTTCCGGTAAATTTCATCCAGAAGATGGTCATATGGATGGGCTCACCCCCGTAAAAGGTGGTGAGATATTCCGTGAAGGTGAAGTAGAACCAGAGAAGGGTCATTACCAGGAGGAGGATGCCCAGGTTGTTGAAATGGACGGGCCGGAGGTAATCTTCAAGATGATAGACTTTGCGGATCAGGTTCATCGCAACGATGAGTGCGGCGATCCCGGAGAAGATGGCGCCGGTAACGAAGTAGGGGCCAAAGATGGCCGAATGCCACATGGGCTGAATGGTCATGGCGAAGACAAAGGAAACAACCGTGTGGACGGAGACGGCAACAGGAATGACGAGGATCGCCATAAAGGAAATCCCTTTTTCAAGGAGGTGATGCTGTCTTTCCGTCCCGCTCCAGCCCAGGGCAAATATCCGGTAAAACCATTGATATCTGCCCCCATGGTCTCTGAGAATGGCGATATCCGGGATTAACGGAAGGTAGAGATAAACCGAACTGGCGGTCAGATAGACGCTAATGCTCAAAACATCCCAGAGCAGGGGAGACTGGAAGTGAGGGTATTGAAGAATATTGAGCATGCGGTCCGGTCTTCCCAGGTCCATGAGGATGTTCCCAACGCCGAAGAAGAGGACGAGAACAGTGATCACTTCAGCGGACCGGGTGATCGACCTTCGCCATTCGGCCTTGGCGAGCCGGAGGATGGCAGAGATGAGGGTCCCCGCATGGCTGATCCCGATGAAGAAAACGAAGTTGGTAATATAGACCCCCCAGTAGATGGGCCTGGAGAGTCCGGTCACGCCCAGTCCATCTCTGTATTGATAAATATAAGCTCCGGCCGCCCAGAGGATGACCGCAATTAATGAGAAGAGAGTGAGATAGAAGGTTTTCCCTGTTCTCTGAATGGGCTGAAGCAAAATCGCATCATCGCCCAGATTAAAACCTTTTTCGTCCATCACATTCCCTCTGAAAGATAGATGACCTTTGGCTCGGTTCCCAGATCCTCCAGCAATTTGAAAGCCCTTCTTTCTCTCGAGAGGATCGATACCGTGCTGAAAGGGTCATTGAGATCGCCAAAATACATGGCGTTGCTGGGACAGGCCTGAACACAGGCCGGGATATAATCCTCCGAGAGAAGCTCCCTCTTTTCAACCTTTGCCTTCTCCCTTGCCTTGAGCAGACGGTGGTGACAGAAGGAGCATTTTTCCACCACTCCCTTCCCCCGGATGGAGACATCGCGATTGAGAGAACCCTGCATCTCTTTCGGCCATTGGGGTTTATACCAGTTGAAACTCCGGACAGTGTAAGGGCATGCGGTGGTGCAATAACGGCAGCCGATGCACCTGGAATAAACGATGCCCACGATCCCTTCTTCATTCGCATAGGTTGCGCCCACGGGACAGACCTTGATACAGGCGGGATGTTCACAATGCATACAGGGCCTTGGAAGAAGACGCGCTTTTATGTGGGGATATTCACCTTCGATAAAAGGAAGGAGTTCAATCCAGTGGATGGTGCGGCCCATGGCCGATTCTTCCGGCCCGATGATGGCAATATTGTTCTCTGCATGGCAAGCCGCCATACAGGTCTGGCACCCGGAGCATCTATCCAGATCAATGACCATTCCCCACTTATGCATTCACCTTACTCCCAAGATTAAAATCAAAATTCAGGTTTAGGTTGAGGCTAAGGATAAGTACTTGGCTATTTTGGGCTCTTCTTTTCCCTCAACCTTAATCTCAACCTTAGCCTTTATATACTTTAACCCTTGTCGTTCCATGGGTCGGGTATCCGGTTATGGGATCAAGATCATCCCCGATGAGTCGATATGGGTTTTCACCTATCCCCTTTGACCACCGGCCTCCTGAGGCGTGGCCCTGGCCAAAAGGAATGTTGACGACATCGGGCATCGCCCCTTTGTAAAGCCTCGCTTTCACCCTGACCTTTCCCCGCTTGGATTCCACCCACACCCAGTCTCCATCGGATATGGACATCCGTTTTGCCGTCCCGGGATTGATTTCGACCCAGGTCTTCCATCTTTCAAAAAGATGTTGCCCTGCCATGGCCTGAAGCCAGGGCTGGTTTGCATTTCTTCCACCTGTCAAGCTCATGGTTCTGAAGACATGGAGATGGAAAGGATACTCTTTTTCGTTCCCTGCCTCTTTCGACTCCTCCCAGTGAGGGAGAAAAGAGGAATCTTTCTCCTCTCCTGATGAAGAGGAGCGGGCTTTTTCCCATCCCTGTGAATAGAATTCAAATTTTCTGGAAGGCGTCCGGAAGACGCGATCCCGTTCCCCAAAATCATAGACGGGGTCCCACCACCCTCCTTTTTCCAGAAGGAGCTTCGAGAATTCTTCAAAGTTCTTATAAGAAGGGACCGACCATCCTCCCCGCTGAAGAAGCCGGGTCCATGCCTCATCGAATTGGAGGCCGAAGGTGTCTCCTCTTTTGGCTTCGAAGACACCCTTGAGGCTAACCATCATCACCTCTTTAAAATCATTCCATGGAAAGGCCTTCTGAATTTGACCTCCGAGAGATCTGGCCAGGGCGAGGAGAAAATCACCGGTTGCCTTTGTCTGATAAAGAGGAAGGATCACGGGTTGCCGGATCCCGAGGACGGGAAACCCGTTATTAAGAAAGACCGGGTCATCCTGCCATCGTTCAAGGGGAGTGTGATCCGGAAGAATGAGGTCTGAGAACCGGGCGGAATCGTCCATATAAGGGGAAAAGCTGACGACCAGGGGGATCTCCTGGAGCGCCCTTGAGAAGAGTCCGGGGTCCGGGTTCGAAAACAGAGGATTGGTGTAGTATAGAAAGAGAACCTTTGGTTTATAAGGTTTTCCGGAGAGAGTGTTTCCGGCAAAGAGATAGGGATGATCCACTGAATTCCCTTTTCCTTCATCGATCCTCTTCTGTGAACTCCCCCGTTGAGCAATGGCATCCTCTTTGAGAGGAGGAAGAGATTGATAAGGAATGGATCTGGGTATCAGGACCCCTCCGGAAACATCGATGTTTCCCATCATTCCATTGAGAGCTGCAACAGCCATCTGATGAAAGGGACGATCCCTGTATCCGATGGCCAGGGAGAGCTGGTTCGATGAAAATTCTCTGGCCAGACGGATGAGTTGGTCGATGGGGACACCGGTCCGTTTGGATACGACAGTAGGTTCGTATTCAGAGAGGACGAACTCTTTGAACCCAAGATGCTCGCGGCCATCCGGGCCTGTCCAGCTCTCAAAACCGAAGGTCTGTCCGGAGATAAATTCCTTATGATAGAGGCCTTCCTTAATGATCATATGGGCGATGCCAAGGGCCAGAATCCCCTCGGCGCCGGGTTGCACGGGAACCCATTCGTCGGCTTTGATGCCAGTGAAGGAGAGGCGGGATTCGATCTGGACAAGTCTTCCACGTATGCCCGGCCTTCCTCTCCTGAAGTGTCCGTAACCCCTTAACATCTGGACCGGAGACCAGGGGGACTCCAATATTCCGGAGCCAAAAGAGAGGATGTACTGGGCATTATCAATATCATAGGCTGGAAGGGAATTGATCCCCTGTGTGAGGAAAAGACCTTCCACGGGAGGTTCTTCCCACCTGAATTGATTGTCAATATAATTCGGTGAACCGAAGGATTTGAGGAAGCGGTCCCAGAGTGACCGCATCAGTCCCCGGTGCCTTCCGCCCAGGACCACAAGATGGTGAGGCTCTCCCTTTTGCCGGAGGTCTTTCAAAGATTCGGAAACAAGATGGAGGGCCTCTTCCCAGGTGATCGGCTGATAGCGGCCTTCCCCTCTATTGCCGATCCTTTTCAGCGGGGTGCGAATCCGGTCAGGGTCGTAGAGCCCCTGAAGTCCGGCAATGCCCTTTGGGCAGAGGGTTCCCCGGTTCACAGGATGAAGGGGATTTCCTGCGATGTTGACCGCCCAACCATCGATCACCCTGACCAGGATTCCACAACCTCCGGTGCACTGGCCGCATACCGTTGGAATCCATCTCTCAATGCCAGGTTCATTCAATCTTTCGACAGGAGGGAATTGAGTCCATTTCCAGAAGCCGCCTCCCAGGGCAATGGCCGCTCCCGCTCCTCCCCCCATCTTTAAAAAATCACGACGATTGAACTTCATAAGACACTCATTGGAATATTGGAATTGTGGAACATTGGAATAATGGGTCAAAGAAAATTCGTGAAAGATTTATTCTTTCATTTTTCCCCAGCATTCCATTATTCCAACGTTCCATTATTCCATTTTAATTTTAGACATGGCACGCCAGGCAGTCATTATTTGCCTTTGTTTTTGTATGGCAGTCCATGCACCATTTCATCGTCATTTTCACCCAGGGTTTTGTGGGTGGCTTTTCGCTCTGCCCGATGTCTCCGTGACAACTCTTACATTCCATCCCAGCCAGCGCCACATGGCGGCGATGGGAGAAGAAGACATCGTCGGGTTGCTGGTAGAGTCGTTTCCAGGGAATCTCTTCCCCATTCTTTTGAAACTGTTTAATCTTTTCTTCGTCCGGATGTTTGGTAAGGGAATCCTTGTGGCACTCCATGCAGGCGGCGGTTTTTGGCATGCCTGAAAAGGTCTGTTCCTTAAAATAGGAGTGGCAGGTGGCGCATTCGACGCCCTGTTCGTGATGTTTTTTGTGGTTGAATGAAATGGGCTGTTCAGGTCTGAAGCTTGACCCGAAGTTGATGAAAAAGAGGAGGATCGCGGTCCCGATCGCCAATCCAATCAGGAAGGGTTTCATCTTTTAATCCCTTCTTTGGTGTTCCCCCCTAAAACTGAAACTCTATATAACAGCACTTCTTATGAAATTCAACGATTATTTTTTAATTTTATATAATGAAGCAGTATAGTCCAGCGATTTTTTTGTTATCACACCTCTTTCATAATCCGTATGGGTGAATTCTCCTGTCTCAATGGGAATGGCCACCTTCATCAGGAGTGTAAAGATGAGAAGACCCAGCGCCCAGATTCCAAAGGAGACCATCAATTCCACAAGATTTGGGACATATTCGTGAATTTCACCCAGAGGGTCCGGAACAAAACCGGGAATGACAAACCCCGGTCCCTTCTCAATCCATACCCCTACGATGACGAGGAGGCAGCCCAGGTTGAGAGTGCTTAAACGTTTTCTCGTTGATGGAACCAGGAAGAGGATAAAGGCGGTTACGTTCATCGTCATGGCCGCCCAGATCCAGGGGACGAGTTCATTATGGTGATGAAGGCCTTCAAAGAGGTACTTGAAGGAGGCCATATGAACCGTACCGGAATAGTATTCCTTAAATATCTCCGCGCCGAGAAGGAAGAGATTGAGGAACATGGCATAGGCAATCAGTTCCGCGACCTTGAAGAGGGCGCCGTCCTCTATCTTGATGGCGGAGACCCTTCGGATGATCTGAAAAATGATGATGATAATGGCAGGACCTGAACAGAAGGCGCTGGCGAGAAACCTGGGCGCCAGAATAGATGCATTCCAGAAGGGACGGGCAGCGAGGCCGTTATACAAAAAAGCGGTGACGGTATGAATTCCGACAGCCCACGGAATGGAGAGGAGGATAAAGGGAAGGATGAATTTCCAGTTCGGTTTTTTCCCGTAATAAGATTTTACCAGCAGGTAAATCGGAATGAAGAGGTTTAAAAAGAGGTAGCCGTTTAGAGCCAGAACATCCCAGGCCAGAAGCGAAGCGGGGAAGTTCATCGATCCGATAAAAGGAAGCATGTGCCAGACCCGGTCGAGTCTTCCAAGATCCACCATGACGAAGAGAATGGCCATCACCATGCAGGAGGCCGCAAAGAGCTCTCCGAGGACGACGATCTCCTTGATCGGTTTGAACTGGTAGATATAAGAGGGGATTACCAGGAGAACGGCTGCGGCAGCCATTCCCACGAGGTAAGTGAAGTTGGCAATATAGAGGCCCCACGAAACCTGGTCGGTCATGTTCGTTTCGATCAGGCCCATCTCATGTTGCTTCCAGTAGAAGATGAAACCCACAATGATAATGGCAAGCAGGGAGAAGCACCAGGCATAATAAATCCTGCTTCCCCTGGAGACTAAGATCAGGGTTTTCTTATAAAAATGCCAGGTCTCCCTCGATAGTCCTTGTAATGATTCCATTGCTTTCCTAAGATTGATGAAATCGTAAAAAGTTGTTTCCCGTAATCCGTTCATGCTTCGACAAGCTCAGCACGAACGAAATATCAATAGGTTAGACCGTTCACCATCATCCCTTCAACTAACCGTTCGCCCTGAGGCTCTCGAAGGGTGATACTGTGTTTACGAGACCATCAAGATTCGAAAAAGTAGTAAAATTTCGATTCGGTATTTAATTCCTCCCTGAGCCGGAAGACCCTTTTGCGTTCAATGATGTAGCGTATTTCGCTTTTCGGGTCGAGCAGGTTTCCGAATTTTCTTGATCCCGTGGGACAGGCTTCCACGCAGGCAGGGTAGCGCCCTTGCCTTACCCGCTGGATACAGAACGTGCATTTTTCCACAGCACACTTCATCCTGGGCCGGTTTCCGAGGTAATGGACATTTGGATTCACCTGATCCTTGGGAATATTAGGTTCTGCCCAGTTGAAGACCCTTCCCTTATAAGGACAGGCGGCAATACAGTACCTGCACCCAATGCACCAGTTGTAGTCCACAGCTACAATTCCATCTGGTTCCTGCCAGGTGGCATGGATGGGGCATACTTTTACGCAGGGAGGGTTCTGACACTGCTGACACTGAACGGGAAGATAGACGAACCCCTTTTCCGGAACGGTCTCAGGGGCATAGTAATGCTCCGAGTCTTCAAGGTTAATCAGATTTCCCCTCTTGAGTCTTAAGACCCTGATCCAGTGAAGCTGGCGGGTGTATCGCGAGGTATTGTTTTCATTTGCGCACGCATAAACGCATTTTCGGCAACCGATGCACCGGGAAAGCTCCAGGCCATAGCCCCAGAGGGTTTCCGGCAGGGCTTCCTGTGTGCTGATCTGGAATTTTCTTCCATATTGTTCAAAGTATCTTTGCTCCAGCTTGGCGATGACCTGCTTCTTTTCCTCTTCCGTCATTTCACGGAAATGTTTCTGAAGGAAGTCCTCAACCTCCTCTTTCGAACAGGAGGAGAGAACGGGAAGAGAGAGGCCGGCTAAAGCGGTTACAGAAAATTTCCTTATAAATTCCCTGCGGGTATAGTCTTTATTTGACATTTTGTCTGTCCATGGGCCGAAACGGAGGTGGCTCCGGAATCACCCTTTTAAATTTTGGCTCATGGGGGTCGTGACAGTGAGCGCAGAGTAAATAAGTTCTCTTTCCGGTTCCCATGAAATATCCTGTCCTTTTCCCGTGAATCCCCGCCCTCCAATCCCTGTAAAGGTTGCCATGACATTCACCGCAGAGCCGGTGGCTTTCGGTAAAGTTTATCAGTTCTCCGTTATAAAGGCGGAGTTTATCCCGGTTTTTTACATCATGACAATCGAGGCACCACCGCATGGTTTCCGCATGGTGCATCCTGATTTTCGTGTGTTCGTCTTTCAACTCCCTCTTTTTCCAGTTTGTTTCCATGGAGGCGTGACATTGACTGCAGGGGAAGATCCCTTCGGTAAAAGGCGGGGGAGGGACAGGAAACTCCTGGCCTGCTCCAAGGGCAAGTGAAGAAAAAGCGGAGAGGATCAGGAGGATGATTGCGAGTGCGTGTATGGTTCTTTGCATCTTTATAAATTTTAGTTCCATCGGCAATAAAAATCAACCCATTCGACTCCCCGGTCTGAAGCCCGGGGTATGCTCAGGGTTGATACTGAGCGGCGCTTTTTACCCCGATTTAAAAATCGGGATTTGGCGCCATCGAACGTATCAATTAATTTTAAATCTCATTTTCTGGTTTTTAGATAACTCCAGTATCAGTGCATAAAAAAAGAGGGCTCTTCTGGCCCCCCGAACTTTTCATAACATCCTTGGATTTGAAATGCAAGGGCCAATATCCACCCAAAAACAGAGATAGGAATCCTTCATCATTCCCCTCTCCCTTGAGAGACTGTGTCACAATCAGCCATTCGCCCTTCGACACGCTCAGGACGAACGGCTAAGTGATTGATTTTTAAAATGCCGTAGTCCGTTCGTGGTGAGGTTCTCGAACCATGAACGGAATTACGACACAGTCTCTGACGGGAGAGGGTTAGGGTGAGGGTGATAAATCACCAGAATGGTTCCCCCTCCCCTTAGTCCCCTCCCGCAAGAGACTGTGTCACAATGGGGAGGGTGAGGGGTAACAATTTTTAGCATAACGAATGAAAAAACTCTACCTGTCTCCATATCGATATGATACAATGCAGCCCAACAGAGGAGGAATCCCAATGGCCTATCGATATGGAGATCGTTTTCAACTCGGCCTGTTTCCACCCAGCATTGAAGACTACGTGGCCCCTAATAACCCGGTCAGAGCCTATGATGCTTTTGTGGTAGCCCTTG
>JAGXTA010000022.1 GCA_018333535.1 Deltaproteobacteria bacterium
GCCTTCTCAATGATTAAGATGTGTCGGGTCACTTAATGAAATAAAACTGGATCGGGCTGTTTTTGTAACCATCACCTCTTACCAATACGCAACAAAGGAGATTTGACTTAAACCGTGTCTCACATTCCGTAGGGAATCAAACAATGGAAGGGAGAAGTATGCCTTCAGGTGGGGGTAGGCTAATCAATTTATTGCGACCTCCGTCGCATTTTCGGTCCGATAGGTCGGCTGTGATTTCACCTTCATATTCGCGCTTGTTTTAGGACTAGCAATAGGCGCTTTTCAGATCGGCCTCGAAGGAAAAATCGATATAGCGGTTCTCGTTACGGGTGATGCAGATCTGGTGCCATTGGCCCGAGCTCTTAAGAAACAAGGTATCCGGGTGATGGCTGTGTACTTCGAATATGAAGATGGCGAAGACAGGAGTTTCATAAACGAGCGTTTACTATCTGTGTGCAACTACAGTCTGAACATCAATTCTCTTGAAAACGACAAGGACTTCAAGATAGGTTTTAAAGCGCTCTTCAGAAAACCAGATGATTTCACCGACGAAAAAAACGGCGCAAAATATCGGGCCTGAACGTCTGGCCTATAATGTTAGGATTCTGAGAATATGTTCAATTCGCTTGGTGGAATTTGGTGGAAAAGATGGACGGTAAGAAAATAGATATGACCCCCGTTATGCTCATTAAAGCCAGAATTTGACCTTGCAGGCTCCCACAAGAAAAATTAGCAGGATTGAAGGGTCAGGTCTCAGCGATCAATAGATATTTGTAAAAGGTTCAAATCAGACCCCAATTCTTTTTCGCATAAAACTTCTCAAATCATTTCCTTCACCGCTTCCAGAAATTCTGCCGGAGATAATTTTCTACTCGCCTTCATAGTTGGAGCCACAGCCATATTTCATAAGCATAAGAACTGAGGAATTATTTGTTTGCAGTTTATATCTTCTTGGCGTATATATAAATTAGAAAATAAGAAGGTGCTGATCCCATGGGGAAGAAAGCTTTTGAAATTCCGTCAGACAAAATTGCTGACTATTGCCTGCGTTGGAAGATTACTGAACTTGCTCTTTTTGGTTCAGCACTCAGGGATGACTTCGATCCGGAAAGCGATATCGATGTATTGGTCACCTTTGACATAGACGCCCATTGGACTCTGTTCGATATGGTTGACATGCAGGAGGAATTGAAAGATGTTTTTGGACGTGATGTTGATCTCATAAGTCGCCGTGGCGTTGAATCAAGCTCAAACTATTTGCGTCGGAAAGAGATATTATCTTCAGCCAAGGTCATTCATGTCTCGCGATAGCGCCTATCTACTGGTGATCAGTCTACATGAACCCCTCATTCCTAAAGAAGGAACATAAGTAATCAAATTTGGGGCTTAATTATTGACGTTGTAGATGACTTCTTCTTTGTCTCCTCTTTTTTTAAAAAAACTACTATACGGATTGACAAAACAGTGTTACTCTGCTCAGATCTATGCTAATATTAGAAAAAATGGTGACCGCGACGGAGGTAAAGCGATGGACTTTTTTACTATGGTGTTAAGAAAAAGTGGTAACGATTGGGTGGCCTTGTGCCTGGAGAATGGATTGGTGGGGCAAGGAATGACAAAAGAAGAATCGGTTAGAAAGTTAAAGGAAGCTATTGAGTGTGTTGAGGATATTAAGAAAGTTGAAGAAGATGTATACAGTGCCCCCATATCGATCAAGGAACTCCACGAATTTCTGACGATAGAGGGGGAAGAACTT
This sequence comes from Deltaproteobacteria bacterium, assembly GCA_018333535.1. GTDB lineage: Bacteria > Desulfobacterota > BSN033 > BSN033 > UBA1163 > RBG-16-49-23. The sequence goes on from JAGXTA010000022.1 coordinate 1,757, forward strand.
GTCTCACAGACCTTTGAATTAAGGGCAGTAAATGCCTAAGAATATTCCTTCTCTAAAACCCAGGGAACTTGTCCGTCTGTTGGAGAAGGGGGGTTGCTCATTTTTTAGGGAAGGTAAAGGGGATCACTCGATCTACATTCGCATCTTTGGAAACCAGAAGAGGGTGGTCCCGATTGACATGGGAGCAAGAGAATTATCCCCGCCTTATGTCCTCCGCATTTTCAGACAATTTGGTTTCACGGATAATGAGATTGGACTCCTTTTGAAGTAATTGGTGAGGTAAATGGTGCTTGCCCTTGAAACTTGACAGAAGGTTTTATTGAAGTGCGGAGCGGATGAAGGGTCAGGTCCTCGATGTAACCGGAATTTGGTGGAAAAGGTGAACGCTACGAAAATAGAGCTAACCCATTTCTATTGTCCCAAAGGCTCTAAAGTGGCGGCCATGTTTCCTGTCTCACTCCAAGCAGGGAGACCCAGTACAAGAAAGGAGGTTGAGCATGGGACACATTGATAGCAAGGGAATTTTTCGGAAGCTGGGCAGGAAGATAGATCATCTGCCTATGAGGGCCCCTTGGAATGAGGCATTTTACCAGATATTGAAAGAGCTTTATTCCGAGAAGGAAGCTGATGTGATTGTGAAAATGCCCTATGGTCTTTCTGACCTTAATCGTATCGCACGGGTGACAAAATACGAAAGCTCCGAACTGCAAAAAATCCTCGAAGGTTTGTGCTCAAAGGGTCTTGTGATGGACCTATGGACGAATGACGCCTATCACTATATGCCTTCGCCTATGATGATCGGTATTTTTGAGTTTACCATGATGCGAACCGGTGAAAGCGTTGATTCCAAGGCATTGGCGCATCTCTTCCATTCATATCTAAACGCTGAGAATGGAGCCCTCTACGCAACAAACTTCAAGAAGGACAATAAGATCTCTGTCATTCGGGCGTTGCCTCACTGGGATGCTCTTGACTCATCGGAGTATGTGGAGGTTCTGGATTATGAGAAGGCTGCTAGTATTATTGAATCTTCTGAGAAGTTTTCAGTTGGAATATGTTCATGCCGCCACGAAAAGTTACACGTAGGTGAAAAAGAGTGTGATGTTCCTCTGGAAAAGTGTTCTTCTTTTAATCATGCTGCAGACTATCTCATCAGGAACAACCTGGCAAAAGAGGTTTCCAAAACCGAGATGATGGAAAACCTGGCGCAATCCATAGAGATGAAGCTCGTGCTCTGTGCGGACAATATCAAAAGAAATATCACCTTTATCTGTCACTGCTGTAAAGACTGCTGCAATGCCCTCGCGGGGATCAGCAAATTTGGTTACCCGAATACGGTTGTCACTTCCACCTTTATCGCTAAGATTGATCCGGCCACCTGCCTTGGCTGCGGGAAGTGTGCAAAGGCCTGTCCGATCAATGCGATAGAGATGGTTCCCATAGATAACCCCCAAACGAAGAAGAAAAAAGACGCCGTCCTCAATACCTCCATCTGCCTCGGATGCGGCGTCTGCTCATTGAACTGCAATAACCGTGCGGTCACTCTGGTGAGGCGGGGAAAGCGGGTTCTCCATCCAGAGAACACCTTTGAGCGGATCATTCTGCAATGCCTGGAAAGGGGAACACTTCAGAACCAGATATTTGATAACCCTCAAAGTCTCACCCAAAAATTCATGCGGGGGTTCGTAGGAGGATTCTTAAAGCTCCCCCCGGTGAAGGCAGCCCTGATGAGCGACATGCTTCGATCTTCATTTCTAAGCGCAATGGCAAGCGGCGTTCAGAAACAAGGAAAGGAGTGGGTGACTGAAATGTAGACCGCATCCGTTAGTGGGTCTACATGATTCCTCCTTTTTTTGTGTATAAGAAAAGGTGACCAATTGTATTACAATTTCTTTTACGCATGAGGTGAGCTATGGCTGAGACAATCGTGATGATTCATGGGATGTGGGGTACGGGATCATATTGGGAGAATTTTAAAGGCTTCTTCGAGAGTAAGGGCTATCGATGTGTGGTTCCTGCGCTACGGTTTCACGATATGGATCCGAATGGGGTTCCAGATCCGAGGCTTGGAATAACCAGCCTTCTGGACTACGCCGAAGACCTTGAGAAACTGATCCGTGAGCTTCATGTGGCGCCTATCTTAATGGGTCACTCCATGGGAGGGCTTCTTGCACAGATCCTGGGCAGCCGAGGACAGGCCAAAGCTCTTGTTCTTCTTACTCCTGCATCACCTCATGGCATCATTGCTCTGAAGCCTTCAGTGATAAAGAGCTTCTGGAGCGGCCTCACAAGATGGGGTTTCTGGAGGAAACCATTTCGTCAGACGTTTGCTGAAGCAGCGTATTCAATGCTGGATATGATACCTTCCGAGAGCCGGAAAAGTATATACGATAAGTTTGTTTATGAGTCTGGCAGGGCAGCGTTCGAAATCGGGTTCTGGCTCTTTGATTCGAAGGGGGCGGCAAGAGTGGATGAATCAAAGGTTACTTGTCCTGTTCTCATTATTGGTGGAGAGGAGGACAGGATCACGCCTGTATCGGTTACTCGAAAGGTTGCAGAGAAATACAAGGAGGTGTCCACATATAAGGAATTCTCAAGCCACGCCCACTGGGTTATTGGAGAGCCCGGCTGGGAACATATCGCAGAATATATCGAGGAGTGGCTCCTTCAAGTCTTGGGTAAACCCGCCTGAAGAATGATTCGCATTAGGAAAAAAATGGGCCATTGGGCAGAATAAAATAAGGAAAAAGAGCAATTGGTGCCTGGCCTTGAAAATTGACAGAAGATTTTATTGAAGTGGGGAGCGAATACCGGATCAAGTCTTTAATGCCGGCGGAATTTGGTGGAAAAGGTGAATGTTGAGAAGAAGATTTTATCCTCATGATATTCTGCGTGAGCATCCTGTTTTTTCTTTCTTTGGGCGATGACTTCCTATACCAATTTTAAAGAGCTTAAAAACGGTGAGGTGGAGGGCCGGGACTATCGAATCAGGGTTGAATCGAGAGATCCGTGTGTTCTGATCATGGCTCCCCACGGGGGAAAGATTGAACCCACCACTGCAGAGATTGCAGAGGCGATTGCAGGAGAGGATTACTCCTTTTATATCTTCGAAGGCTTAAAAGCGGATGGAAATTCGCTCCACATTGAGAGTCATCTTTTCGATGAACCCCGTGCCATTCGGGTTGTCCGGGAAGCGGAGGTAGTCATCACTGTGCATGGGCAAATTGACCAGAAAGAGGAATTTGTGATGATAGGGGGCCTGCATGAAAACCTGCGGTCAGAGATTAAAAGGGAATTAGAGGGAGCTGGTTTTCAAACCCGGGCCCCGACAGATGGACTGACAGGAACCGACCCTCAAAACATCTGCAATCGAGGAAAGTTGCAACAGGGTGTCCAATTAGAGATGAGCCGGAAGGTTCGTGATTTGCTTAAAACCGACAGAGGTCGACTTCGTATTTTTGCTGATTCCGTGAGGAGCGCAATCCGGATGACAGGGTTTTGAAGGGTTTGGTCAAATCGCAGCTATCACGTCTTGATGTTTGTCGTCGATCTTTCCATCGAGGCCATCTATGCGGCGATCGAATTTTTGGTCCAGATTGATCATACCTTCGGCCACCTGCTGGACTTTACTTATTACGTCCTCGGATATCCAGTGAAAATGGTGGATGATTTCTTCCTTATTGACAAAATACATACTACACCTCTTACCAAAACGTCAAGACTATTCTTTGACTGGGATAAAAGCACCTCATTTTTAATCTTCAAGGATTTGACGTTTGACTGCATATCGAATAGACTCTTTCTGTCTTGGTTTCAATAATCATTCCAGGTGCGGAGGCGATCCGAATGGGGATTCTTTATCTGAGCCGTCAGGATGTGGAAGAGTTAGAAATTAGTATGAAAGAGGTGATTGAAGTTGTCGATCAGGGTTTTCGCTTGAAAGGACTGGGCAGGACCGAAATGCCGCCCAAGCCCGGGATTCACACCAGGCCCCATGCCTTCATTCATGCCATGCCGGCCTATGTAAAGGAGATGGAGGTAGCCGGCCTGAAATGGGTAAGCGGATATCCCTCCAACCCGGAGAAGGGGCTGCCTTACATCACAGGGCTGCTTGTTCTAAATGACCCGGAGACGGGAATTCCAATGGCTGTCATGGACTGTTCCTGGATCACGGCCATGCGCACAGGCGCAAGCGCAGGCATATCAGCGAAATATCTGGCAAGAAAGGAGAGCAGGGTTGCGGGCATTTTAGGCTGTGGAGTTCAGGCCCGAACAAGCCTCAGGGCCCTGGTCGAAACCTTACCCGGTCTTTCAAGGGTTCAGTGCTACGACCTCTTTCCTGAAGCAAGCAACCGTTTTATCGTAGAAATGGGCCGCCTGTTTCCCGCACTCCGGATGGAGCATTCCAGGAACCCTGACGAGATGATGGAGGAAGCAAATGTGGTGGTGACGGCCATTCCTATTGTCACGGAGCCAAAGCCTCCCCTTCGGGCCGGAATGCTGAAAAAGGGCGGGCTTGCCATTTCACTGGACTATGACTCGGCATGGACGAGTTCAGCGATGAGGGAGTGCGATAAATTTGTCTCCGACGATATCCATCAATTGCTGTCCACCAAAGAAGAAGGGATCTACTTTGGAACCATTCCTGAAAATATCTATGCCGATCTCGGAGATCTGGCGGCCGGATTTAAACAGGGCCGCGAAGATCCGATGGAGAGAATTTTTTCGATGAACATGGGCATTGCCGTGGATGACATGGTCACAGCGAAACTGGTCTATGAGCGGGCCATGGAGAAAGGGATAGGCACCCGGCTCCCTCTTTAAGGGAACCCTTTTGAATTGACCCACTTATTTGGAGATGATCCAAAGGATCATCTCCAAATCAAGTCGAATTTCTCAGAAAGACCAAAGGGGTGCCTGCATAGGGGGTGGCTTTGAAACTTGAAAGAGGGTTTTATTGAAATGTGGGGCGAATGCAGGATCAGGTTTTTAAGATTAGCGAAATTTGATGAAAAGGTGAACGCTAAGAAAATAGACTTGACCCCCATTATTAATTATTATTGAGCAATGACCATTGGCCATTGAAAATTGTTCTATCCCTTTCCCATTCCGTGTTGATCGGCCACCTCTTTAAAACCGGGCAGAGCCTTTTCAATGACGGCTCTGTCGACGGCGTAGGCGATTCTAAAATAACCGGGCTTGCCAAAACCTGTTCCAGGCACGGTCAGAATTCTTTTCGACTGAAGTTCTTTCACGAAGGCGACATCATCTTCAACGGGCGCTTTCGGGAAGAGGTAAAAGGCGCCCTCAGGCTTGACGATCCGGTAACCGTAAGAGGATAGGGAATGGTAGAATAGATCCCTTTTCTCTTCGTATTCCTTAATATTGATCGAATTTCTCTGAAGGGGCGCAACCAGCCTCTGCATCAGAGCCGGGGCGTTGACAAACCCGAGGGTCCGGTTGGCAAAGACGATGGCGGCGATCAATTCATCTACGTCTTCACAGAAGGGGTTGGCCGCAATGTAGCCTATTCTCTCTCCCGGCAGGGAGAGGTCCTTAGAATGCGAGGTGACCCGTATGGTGTGAGGATAGAACTGGAAGGCGACAGGGAGCCTGACCTGGTCGAAAAGGATCCTGCGATAGGCTTCATCCGTAATGAGATAGAGCGTCCTTTTCAACTCCCGGCTCTTCTCTTTTAACAATCTTCCTAATTCCTCGAGGGATTCCTTTTTATAGACCACGCCTGTCGGGTTATTGGGAGAGTTGATCAGAACGGCCTTGGTTTTTTTCCCGAAGGCCTTCTCGATCTCCTTCAGATTGAGGGAGAAATCGTCATTGGTTTCGACCAGACGAATCTTGCCGCCGCTATTTTCGATATAGAATTTAAATTCCATAAAGTAAGGGGAAGGGACGATGACCTCATCGCCTTCATCGAGGAGAGATTTGAAGACGACATTGAGCCCGCCGGCTGCCCCGACGGTCATCACAATATGTTTTTCCTCGAAAGGAAGGCCGGATTCTTCTGCGATGTATTGAGCAATGGCTCTCCGTGTCTCGACATAGCCATTATTGGGCATATAACGGTGCATTCCAGCAATGGGTTGGTCGGCGAGTGCTTTGAGCGCCTTCTTTAATGAAGCCGGGGGCTCGAGGTTGGGATTTCCAAGGGAGAAATCAAAGACATTTTCCTCGCCATAAAGCTTTTTCAACTCCTCTCCCTGTTCAAACATCCGCCTCACCCAGGAGGCGCCTTCCAATGCGTTTCTCACCTTCTCTGAAATTGCCATCTCTTGAATCTCCTTTCTTAAAAGATGCCGAAAAAAACGAATGAAAGCGAATAATACGAATGGGTTTATTGGTGAAATTCGTTATCATTCGGGTAATTCGTGGACAACAAAAAAGCCATAAGGTTGCCCCTATGGCTTAATAAATGGAAAAGCCATGGGGCCTGACCGGTCACCCATGGCTCATCATCCCGTTATGGGAAGGCCTTTATGGGTGACCCATATCAAAATAAAAATAAAAGTAGAAGAAATTATAGATGCTTTCCATGGGCCTTCCTCTTTTGTTACATACAATTTAAGACATATCCGGTTGAATTGTCAAGGGAAATTTAAGAGGGACTTTAAAAAAATATTTTTACGCCCTCTTGATGACACAGATTTCAAAAGAAGATTACACAGATTTTATTGATATCACAACGAATTTCCTATTTATGTAATCAGTTCCTAATCGGTGTAATCAGAGATTTCTTGATTTCTTCAGAAATCTCTTTTAGAAATCTCTTTGACATTTATCGAAAATCCCTTTAATATTGCCAAGATATATCTCCCTTGAATAGCGGATGCAGAAGATGGCCGGAGAGAAGCAGCTCGCTCGAACCAGAAATATAGGGTTTATGGCCCACATCGATGCCGGAAAGACAACCGTCACCGAAAGGGTCCTCTTCTATACGAAGAAAATTCACCGAATGGGTGAAGTTGATGATGGGACCACGGTGATGGACTGGATGGTTCAGGAACAGGAGAGGGGGATTACGATCACCTCTGCAGTGACGACTGCGGATTGGAAAGGAAAGATCATCCACATCATCGATACGCCGGGCCATGTGGACTTCACCATGGAAGTGGAGCGTTCCCTCCGGGTGCTTGACGGGGCAATCGCCATCTTCAGCGCGGTGGAGGGGGTGGAGCCTCAGTCGGAGACGGTCTGGCATCAGGCGGATAAATATCGTGTCCCCAAATTGGCATTCGTCAATAAGATGGACCGGCTTGGAGCCAATTTTTTTGAAACCGTCAGGATGATGGTTGACCGGCTGGGAGCCCATCCGCTGATCATCCAGATTCCAATCGGCATGGAAGACCGGTTTATCGGAGCGGTCGATCTCATCCGCTTAAAAGGGATTGTCTGGGATGAGCACAGTCTGGGCATTGAATTTAAGGAGATCAACATTCCCGCAGATATGGAAGAGGAAGTTGCGCTTCATCGGTCGAAATTGATCGAATCCCTTGCCGAGCTGGACGACCATTTAACGGAAAAATATCTCAATGGAGAGGAGATCTCCGAAACGGAGATGAAAGGGGTTCTCAGAAAAGCAACCATTTCGATGAAGGCTGTTCCCGTTCTTTGCGGGGCGGCGTTGCGAAATCAGGGAATCCAGCTCCTGCTCGACGCCATTGTGGACTATCTTCCTTCTCCACTCGATATCCCTCCTGCCGAGGGAACCCACCCGATCACCGGAGAGAAAGAGGAAAGAGTGCAGAAGGATGAAGCGCCCTTCAGCGCGATAGCTTTCAAGGTGCTCATGGATGAAGGGAGGAAGCTGGTCTATATCCGGATATACTCGGGCACGCTCAATGTGGGCGGAGAGGCCTTTAACCCGAGATTGAAAAAGAGTGAAAAGATTTCGAGAATCTTTCAAATGCATGCGAATCAGCGAACCCGGGTGGAAGAGGCAAAGACAGGCGAGATTGTGGCTGTCATGGGTTTGAAGGAGACGACCACAGGGGATACGCTCTGCGAGCGAGGTCATCCCATTCTCCTTGAGCCGATCGATTTCTATAAGCCGGTGATGTCGGTGGCTGTGGAGCCGAAGACAGGCCGTGATCAGGAGAAACTCGCTCAATCCCTCGAAAAATTGAGCGATGAAGACCCCACCTTTCAGGTCAGGTTAGATGAGGATACGGGTCAGACGATCATCTCCGGAATGGGGGAGTTGCATCTCGATGTTCTGGTCAATCGTCTCCTGACCGAATACCATCTCGAAGTGAATGTAGGGAGACCGCAGGTCGTCTTTCGGGAGACAGTGGAGAAGGAGGCAGAGGCTTCCTTCAAATTTGCCAAAGAGATGGAAGAGATCAAGCTTTTCGGGGAGGTTTTCTTGCGTATTTCGCCAAACGGCAGGGGAAAGGGGATCGAATTCCATTCCGAGGTCCCTGAAGGAACCCTGCCACACGAATGTCTTCTCTCCATCGAAGAAGGTGTGAGAGAGGGTTCCACAGTCGGGGTGATCATGGGTTATCCCCTGACAGACATTCGTATTACTCTGTTAAAAGCCAATGCAGACCCGAATCATCCCTCTCCTCTTGCCCTCAAGATCGCCTCATCGAATGCCCTAAGGGAGGTCTGCCGGAAAGCACAACCGGTGTTAATGGAGCCGATGATGGAGGTGAACATCATCGTCCCGGAGGAGTTCATGGGAGAAGTGGTGGGGGATTTAAAAGCACGAAGGAGTTCGATTGAGGCGATCACTTCAAAAGGAAAGATCACTCTGATCAAGGCCCTCTCTCCGCTGACCCGGATGTTCGGTTACTCTACGGACTTAAGGTCCCTGACTCAGGGCCGGGGAACCTTTTCGATGCAGTTCTCACGGTATGACAAGATGATTTCATAGAAAATAAAGGGTTTTGGTTGAAGGGCAAGGGCGAGGATGCCCGTTTCGTTTTTAGGTTATGTCTTTTGTCTAAAGAACTTTACATAACCCTTTGACCCTAGACCAAACTGGCTTCCTAACCCTAACCCAAAGACAATTTTCACCAAAGAATACCTATGATGGATGATGACATTCTCAAGCTTCTCAGAGAACACCCCTCCGCTTTTCTTTCGGGAGAAGAATTGAGCCGGCGGTTGAATGTGAGCCGGACAGCTGTCTGGAAGAAGATGAACCACCTGAGATCCCTCGGCTATGAGATTGAAGCGTCAACCCGCTCAGGTTACCGGTTGATTCAGTCTCCTGACCTTCTGACTTCCTCTGAAGTCAAATCTTTTCTGAAGACTAAGTGGATGGGGAAGATGATCCACTATTTTCCGAGTCTGGATTCAACAAACTCCAAAGCCTATGAGCTGGCCACCAAGGGCGCAGAAGAAGGAGAGGTGGTCATCGCGGAGTCTCAGGAGAAGGGGAGGGGGAGGCTGGGAAGAAACTGGTTTTCGCCTCCTTCTTTAAATCTTTATCTTTCGGTGATCCTCCGTCCCCAAATTCCTCCCTATCAGGCACCGCTCATTACATTGATGGCGGCCGTGGCAACGGCAGGGGCCATTAAGAAATATTCAGGTCTCCATCCCTTAATCAAATGGCCGAACGATATCCTTCTGAAAGGTCGGAAGGTGGCAGGTCTTTTAAATGAGGTCCGGTCCGAAACGGACCGAATCCATTTTGTCATTCTTGGCATCGGCGTAAATCTCAATCTTGACGAAAAAATGTTCCCCAAAGAGATCCGTTCCATCGCCACCTCGATGAAGAGAGAGATGGGACAGGCGATTTCGAGAAAGGAGTTCCTCTCCTCTCTCTTACAGCAATTAGAAGAGTGGTATGCCATTTATTTGAAAGAGGGCGGCGGTGTGATTCTGAACGCCTGGAGAGAAAAGGCCCAGATCAAGGGGAAACGGGTCAAGGTGACCTCATGGGGAGAGACCCTTTCAGGCATTGCGGTCGATGTTGATTCAGACGGCGCTCTCATATTGAAAATGGAGGATGGGAAACAGAGAAGAGTGGTCGCAGGAGATGTTGAATATAGAAGATAAATGTCAAATGTCAAAATCCAAAGTTCAAATATCAAATATTTCGATTTTGGAATTTGACATTCCTTTGGAATTTAAACTTTGACATTTGGATTTCCCCAGCTATGCTGGGGAAAGGAGGTTTTATGCTACTGGTCATCGATATTGGCAACACGAATACCGTTTTGGGAGTCTATGATGGAGGAGTTCTGGTTGATCACTGGCGGATCAGGACAGAGAGGGAGAAAACCACTGACGAGTGGGGGATCCTCTTTCGCGATCTCTTCAGGTTTGACTATATCGACATGAAAGATTTCGAGGGAATGATCATCTCCTCCGTCGTTCCGCCGGTTCTGGACATGCTGCAGGAAATGGCGAAAAAATATTTCCATGTCAAACCGCTGATCGTAGGAGCAGATATTGAGACGGGAATGGTCATCTCCTATGACCATCCCGCGGAGGTAGGGGCAGACCGGATCGTCAATGCGGTGGCGGCCTATGATCGATACCAAAGGAGTACGATTGTGGTTGATTTCGGAACAGCCACCACTTTTGATTATGTCTCCTCCCGGGGGGAGTACATGGGGGGCGCCATTGCTCCTGGAATTGGAATATCGGCAGAAGCCCTCTTTCAACGGACCTCGAAACTGCCGCGGATTGAGATCACCAAACCCGGAAAGGTCGTCGGGAAAAATACGATTCAAAGCATGCAGTCAGGCATCTTTTTCGGATATGTGGGGCTGGTCGATGAGATTGTGAGACGGATGAAGAAAGAGACCAAATCCAACCCGAAAGTGATCGCCACAGGAGGCCTCGCAGGCCTGATCGCCGGAGAATCAGAGACGATAGAAGAGGTCAATGAGTTTCTAACGCTGGAAGGTCTGAGGATCATCTACGAAAGAAACCAGAAGAAAAAAAAGACAGTTGGAAAAAGGCGGTAAGCTAACACAGGCAAATAAAATAGCATTTCATTAATCTGGACACTTTTGTATGATAAATCAAGAACAGATTGGGAGGTATTTTATATGTTATCGAAGATAAAAGAAATTGAAGAGGAAGCTCTCCAACTAAATTCCCGCGAACGGGCTTTACTCATTGAACACCTGATAAACAGTTTGGACGATGAAGAAGATCCGGAAGCAGAAAGGTTGTGGATTGAAGAGGCAGATCGTCGGTATCAGGAATACCGAATGGGCAAAACAAAGGGAAAGTCCGCTGAATTGGTGTTTAAAGAGGCACATTCAAAAATAAGATGAGACATGTGGTATTCCTTCCAGAGGCTGAGCAAGGAATGCTGGAGTCAGCGGTCTATTATCAATCTAAGACATCTGGGTTAGGGGTTGATTACCTGTCAGAGGTTGAGCGCGCTGTTAAATCGATTGCAGAATAACCAAATGTATGGCCGATTCTTGAAGGGGTATTGAGGAGGCGTCTTATTCGAAGATTTCCATTTGGTATTTTATACCGAATTGAGCCTAATGAAATAGTCATTGTTGCGGTTGCACACCTGCGACGAAGACCAGGGTATTGGAGAGAAAGAATAAAAAAGTAATCGTTTTCTAATAAATTCGCAAGTGCTGTGAAAGTCATTGTTGGCTTGAAATATTCCACATGTCTTCAATCAAACATCAGCAACCTTTTAGGACTTTAGCTTCTCACTTTATACCACTCCACAAATCTTTTAATCCCTTCTTCCATACTGACCGTGGGTTGATAGTTCAGCATCCGCCTTGCCTTGGTGATGTCGGCGTAGGTGATGGAGACATCGCCAGGCTGGGGCTCCATTGCTTGAATCTTAGCCCTTTTGCCAAGCGCTGACTCAATCAGGCCAATAAGTTCCTTCAGAGAAGTGGTCTGCGATTCCCCGAGATTGTAAATCTCATATCCTTTGTGGCAGTGGAAAGCTCCCATCATTCCGTCGATGAGGTCATCGATATAGGTGTAGTCCCTTTTTGAAGAACCGTCTCCGTACATCGGAATCTCTTTTCCCTGGTCGATCAACGAGGTGAATTTATGGATGGCCATCTCCGGTCTTTGTCTTGGGCCATAGGCCGTGAAGATCCGGAGGCAGGCAATATGGAACCCGTAGAGGTGATGGTAGGAATAGCAGAGAAGTTCTCCGGCCCGTTTGGTGGCCCCATAGGGTGAGATGGGTTGAATATTGAGATTGGTTTCAGAAAAGGGAACTCTCTGATTTTCTCCATAGACCGAGGAGGAGGAGACAAAAATGAAGTCTTTCATCCCCAATTCTTTACAGACCTCCAGGAGCGTGATCGTCCCCCTCAAGTTCACATCTTCATAGAGGAGAGGATCAGCAATGGAGGGTCTTACCCCGGCCCTTGCGGCAAGGTGGAAGACAGCATCGATCCGATTCCTTTTGAACAGGTCTGTGAGATGGTCACGATTCCGTATATCGCCTGTGACCATTGTGAAGGGTCCGGGATATTTTTTGCTGATCTCCTCAACATTTCTGATTTTCAGATTGGGATCGTAATAGCTGTCGAAGTTGTCGAGGCAGACTACGGAATAGCCTTCTTTGAGGAGCCTTTCGCAGAGATGAGAGCCGATAAAACCTGCCCCGCCCGTCACTAAGATATTATTCATACTTTTTCTCACTCATTGTAATTTTATCAAATGTCAATTTAGTAGCCTCACCGACGCTATGCGCAGAGCGCTAAGCGCTTAGCGTATTTGTTTAGTTAGAGGATACTTCACGATCAGGGAGAGGCCAAAGGCGATCAGGGGCAGGATCAGGATCGTCTTCATCGCCATGGGCACGCCCCAATGATCCGCAATCACTCCAAGAAGGGTGACGCCGATCCCTCCTGCGCTCATTGTAAATCCGACCATCATCCCCGAAGCCATCCCCAGATGCTGGGGAAGGACCGCCTGGCCCATCACTGTTGTGAGGGCAAAGGATGAGATTAAGACCATTCCTGCGATTCCGAGTAGGATAAAAGAGATGAATCCGCTGCTGTAATAGAAAAGAAGAAGAAGAGGAAAGGATAGGAATAAAGAGATCTGTAAAAATTTCTTGTGACCCCATCGGTCCGCCAGCGGTGCACCGATCAGTGTTCCCACAGCCCCTGAGATGAGAAAGGTTGAAACTAGTTTTCCTGCATAGAGTGGGTTTCCTTTAAGATAATTGATATAGTAGAAGGGAATATAAGTTGCCATCCCGAACTGAACCCATGCCCGAACTGTGGCAATGCTTACGAGGAGAAAGAAAGTTTGCTTCTGTTCCTTTGTTAGAGGCCTTCTCTCTTCGTTCTTGGCCTCCATGTGAGCTGTCTTAATAGGAGAGGTGATCGTTGAGATATTAAAAAGCAAAACGATCCCTATAAGAATTCCCGGCACGATCATTCCTGAGGTCCCTTGAATGCCAAAGGAGGTGACCAAAAGGAGCGCCCAGAGTGGACCGAGGGCAATGCCCAGGTTTCCACCGACTGCGAAGATGGACATGCCTGTTGCCCTCTTCTCACCCGTAAAAAAGTGGGCTGTTTTGAACCCTTCCGGATGGAAGATCGCAATCCCGATGCCGCTCACAATGACGCAGGCCAAAAGGAGGAAGTAGTGAGGAGTGAAGCCGGAGGCCGAAATGCCCAGGCAGGCGATGAGGGGGGCCAGAGGGAGGAGCCATCCGATGGGTCTCCGATCCGAGAGGTGCCCGAAGACAGGTTGAATGATGGAGGAGGTCAGGTTTGCAGAGAGAAGAATGGTGCCTGCCATCGTATAGGAGAGGTTGAGCGCCTCTTTGAAAAAGGGGAGAAGGGCGGGAAGGGCTCCCTGATTCAAGTCGGTGACGAAATGGGCGGTGCTGAGAAGGGCCAACGCCTTCTTGTTCATCTTCATCATTACCTTCTTATAATGATTGATTGGGTTTTGGTTTGTCAAATAGATTTAAAAGCGTTATTAGACATTTGAAGAAATTTTGGCTATGATAGTGTAACTATTTAGAGTTTGTCCATAAATGCACTTTTTCCGTCATGCCGGACTTGATCCGGCATCCAGTCCCGCCTTTGGCGGGATTGAAAAGACTGGATTCCGGCTTTCGCCGGAATGAAAACCTTTTTCGAAACTGTTAGTTTATAAACAGACACTATTTAGGAAAGGGGATCCGATGAAGATCGCTATTTCGGGGAAGGGCGGAGTTGGGAAGACGACACTTGCAGGCGTGATGGCCCGCATTTTAGCCGCAAAGGGGAAGAAGGTTCTCGCCATAGACGCGGACCCGGATTCGAATCTGGCCTCTGCCATTGGCCTACCGAAGGAGTCTCTGGATAAACTTTCTCCGATTGCTTCGATGACCTCTCTGATCGAGGAGAGGACCGGGTCGAAAAAGGGAACTTTTGGCTCGATGTTTAAACTCAATCCAAAAGTGGATGACATTCCTGATGATCTGGGGGTGACTCATCAGGGCGTCAAACTCCTTCTTTTGGGTTGTATCCCGCAGGGAGGCGGAGGTTGTTTCTGCCCTGAAAACGTGCTTCTGAAGAACCTGGTCCGGCATGTCCTCGTCCTGAGAGACGAGGCGCTCATCATCGATATGGAAGCAGGCCTGGAGCATCTGGGAAGGGGAAGCACAGGCTATGTGGATGGGCTTGTCATCGTGGTTGAGCCCGGGCAGAGGGCGATCCAGACAGCCCGACAGATTAAGAAATTGGGAGAGGATCTGAAGATTAAAAAGGTGATGATCGTCGGCAACAAGGTCACATCCGAAGAGGATCGAAAAGTGATCGAAGAGGGCCTTTCCGATTTTCCTGTGTTGGGGCATATGAGTTTCAACCCGAAGATCCTGCAGGCAGACCGGGAGGGAAAATCTCCCTATGACATTGACGACCGGATCAAGGAAGAGGTTGAGGCTATCCTAAAGGAGCTGGAGAAAAGAATATAGAGGCAAAGCCTCTAAATACGAAGTACGAAGCACGAAATTCGAAACAATCTCAAATGACCCAATTTCGAATGTTCCAAAAAGTTTAAGACATTTGGGTTTAGAAAATTCGAATTTGTCCTTCGACAAGCTCAGGATGGTGAGCAAAGTCGAACCATTTCGAGTTGGCCCTAAGAGGACGCTTCGCCCGATATTCGGATTTCGGATTTGAGGTGTTATGATTCGTACGATTTTCGTTTGGTCTTGCATTGTTATCGCTACCCTGGTCCTGGGGGTTATAACCTTACTCGCCTACCCTCTGGACCGGAAGGGGAGGGTGGGCCACTATTGTGCGCGGCTCTGGGGAAGGATCGCCCTGCTCGCCAATCGGGTAAAGGTGAAAGTCGAGGGGTTGGAGAATATCAAAGGAAAAGGCCCTTTTATCTTTATGTCGAACCACCAGGGAAGTTACGATATTTTCGTCCTCCTCGGCCATCTTCCCTTCCAATTCAAATGGCTGGTGAAAAAGGAGCTCTTCTCCATTCCCTTCTTCGGCTGGGCCATGGGTGCGGCAGGCTATATCAGCATCGACCGACAGGGATCACGGGAGACCGTGGAGGCGATGAATCAAGCCGCCCAAAGGATACGGGAAGGGATGTCGGTTGTCATCTTCCCGGAGGGGTCGAGGAGTCCGGACGGTTCAATCCAGCCTTTTAAAAAGGGAGGATTTACCCTGGCCATGAAAGCGAAGGTTCCCATCATTCCCATTTCGATTGCCGGGAGCCGGGAGATCATGCCAAAGGACCGGTTGACCGCCTCCCCTGGAGAGATCCGGATAAGAGTAGGGAATCCCATCGAGACGGAGCCTTATTCATTAAAAGACAGACCGGTTTTGATGGAGAAGGTGAGTGAAACGATTTCGAGAAATTTCGAGTTGATCACTCCAAATAGAGTCTAACGGTAAGGGTAACGAGGCCCGTATCGTTAATAAAAGGCTACGTTTTTTGTCGTTTAATTCTTTGCACGTAACCGTAACCATCACCGAAACGGGCTTCGTAACCGTAGCCATAACCTAAACACTCGGAATATTTTCTTCATTCGTAGATGCCCTTTGGGCATGATGAATTACCAAGAGCGGGGAGCATTGTGATTGAGGATTCCATCAAAGAGAAGTTGAAGCGGGAGATCATCGGGATCATGCTGATCGCCATCGCCGTCTTCCTCTTCCTCAGCCTGATTTCGTACGATCCGGCAGATCCATCCCTCTTCTCTTATTCCTCTCAAAAAACAAAAGCGATCAGCAACTGGATGGGCATTGTCGGGGCCTATGTCTCGGGCCTTCTCTTTCAGGGATTCGGGTTTCCTTCCTTTCTCATCCCCTTCGTCCTCGGCCTCTATGCCGTCGGCTTTGTCCTTCGCTGGGAGTGGAAGTATCCGCTCATTAAATTGGCGGGTTGGGCCATCATCCTCCTGACCACTTCATCCCTCTTCAGCTTGTGGATGAAACCCCTCCGGATTTATACAAAGGACCTCCTGGTAGGCGGGTTTTTAGGGGAAATCCTTTCCAGAAATCTAGTTCGATATTTCAACCTTCCAGGAGCCACCATTATTTTTATCGCCATTTTAATCCTCGGTTTTGTTTTGGGCACAGGGATCTCCTTTATCGCCGTCCTCCGACATCTGACCGGTGGAATCGCCAAACTCATCGAAAAGATCAGCACGATGAAGATGGTCAGAAGGGAGCAGACCGAGAGGGCAAAGAAGTTGGTGAAGCGGAAGCAGGAGAAAGGCGAGGTCAAAGGGGAAACGAAGGAGGCTCCTCCGGTCGTGGTCGTTGACAGGGCAACGCCTTCAAAGAAACGGGAGGAGATCATCGAACAGGAAGCCTTTGATTTTGGCGACCCCAGGAAGGAATATCAACTCCCTCCCACCTCCCTTCTTGACGCTGAGACAGAGAAAAGACAGAAGATCGACCGGGACAGCCTGGTGATGAACTCCCGCATCCTGGAGAAAAAGCTTCTGGATTATGGGGTTGAGGGGCGGGTCGTGGAAGTGAGACCCGGCCCCGTCATCACGGTCTATGAGTTTGAGCCGGCTCCCGGAGTGAAAGTCAGCCGGATTGTCAATTTAGCGGATGATCTGGCGCTGGCCCTGAGTGCGGTGACGATCCGGATTGTGGCCCCCATTCCCGGGAAATCGGTGGTCGGGATCGAAGTCCCCAATGCTGTCAGAGAAACGGTTTATCTGAAGGAGATCATCGATTCCGATCCGTTCAGGAACTCGAAATCGAAGCTCTCCTTTGGAATCGGAAAAGATATTTCAGGAGGACCCTTTGTCTTTGATCTGGCCAGGATGCCCCACCTCCTGGTGGCCGGATCAACGGGGTCGGGGAAGAGTGTCTCGGTCAATGCAATGATCAGCAGCATCCTCTTCAAAGCCACTCCGGAGGAAGTCCGGTTCCTCATGATCGATCCCAAGATGCTGGAGCTCTCCGATTACGAGGGCATTCCTCATCTCCTTCTCCCTGTCGTCACCAATCCCAAGAAGGCGGCCGTTGCCCTCAAGTGGCTGGTCGATGAGATGGAGCGGAGGTACACGATCCTGGCGGAGAAGGCGGTCAGAAATATCGAACATTATCATCAGAAGATGGATAAGGAATTGAAGGAGAAGGGGAGGGTCTATAAACGAAAAGGGGATACTCTGGAGGGGGATGAAAATAAGACGGAAGAAAGAATGGAGAAGATTCCCTATATCGTCGTGGTGATCGATGAGCTGGCTGACCTGATGATGATTTCATCGAAAGAGGTGGAGGAGTCGATCACCCGACTTGCCCAGATGGCAAGGGCGGTTGGCATCCATCTCATTTTAGCCACGCAAAGGCCTTCGGTTGATGTGCTCACCGGCCTCATCAAGGCCAATTTCCCCGCACGGATCTCATTCCAGGTCACTTCGAAGGTCGATTCGAGGACGATTCTGGACACCATCGGTGCGGAACATCTTCTCGGGTCAGGGGATATGCTCTTTCTTCCCCCGGGCAGCGCAAAATTGATACGCATCCACGGCGCCTTCATCTCAAGCTCGGAGACCAAACGGGTCGTCGAATTTCTGAAACAACAGGGGAAACCTAACTATGAAACATCGATCCTCACGGAAGTGAAGAAAGAAAAAGGGACAACAGGTGAGGATGATGAATATGATGAGAAGTATGATGAAGCCCTTGCTTTTGTGGCCGAGACCGGCCTGGCTTCGATCTCCCTGATCCAGAGACGGTTTCGAATCGGTTATAACCGGGCGGCCCGAATCATCGAAAAGATGGAAGAAGAAGGGGTCGTGGGCCCCTCAGACGGAGTCAAACCAAGGGAAGTTCTGGTTAAAAAGATTGAACCTTAGCAGGTTGCTGAAAAATGGCCATCTGTTGCGTTTCCCTTATCCTTCCCCGTGTCAAGCACGGGGCAGGCTTATTGCGGCGTACCGCCTAGTACGCCTCACTCCTCGGGATTTCGGGGGCCTTGCATCTGGCCTTTTTTGAGCAACCTGGGAATGTAATCAACCTTAAGGAGGATGGCGTGAGAAAATTTTCTCTTCTGGACACAATTGAGGTAAATGTGACTGACAATAGACAGGTCATTCCTGCGAAAGCAGGAATCCAGCTTTTCAGAACCTTTCTGGACTCCCGCTGGAGTTTACCCCGTGCTTTGACACGGGGCGGGAGTGACAGAGTGGCGGCATTCATCGTCTTTACCTTTTTTCTTTTTTTTATTTTTCTAAACTCTGTCGCCATGGGAATGACAGCCCAGAATGTCCTGTCGGAGATTCAGAATCAATATGAAAAGTCGACTGATTTTGAGGCTAATTTTGCCCAGGAATATATAGGGAAGGTGATGCGGCAATCGCAGAAAGGGGAAGGGAAGGTCTTTTTTAAAAAAAAGGGGATGATGCGCTGGGACTATCGCGTTCCAAACCAGAAAATCATCTCGGACGGACAGACCCTCTGGTTCTATCAGCCCGAGGAGAATCAGGTTTTAATCTCCCATGCCGATAAGATGATCAAAGAGTTTGGATTTTTAGTCGGGGAGGGAGACCTGAGACGGGATTTCAATCTGATCCATATCAACCACTCCCCTTCCGGGAAGGAAGATCATCTCGTCGTAGAGATCGCTCCGAAAGATTCCCATCCGGCCGTATCGAAGTTGTCATTGGCCGTTGACAGGAAGACCTATTTTGTGATCCAGGTGGATGTTTTTGACGGTCTGGGAAATGTGACGCGGACCCGCTTTACCGATATCAGGACGAACACAAACCTCTCCGGTTCATTCTTCCAGTTTAAAGTTCCACCCGGCACAGAGATCATCAAGATGCAAGACTCTTCTTCTCCTTCATCGGGTGGGAAGAAGCCCAAATAGTTTGATCAGAATATGGTTAGAGGGCGCTTTAAACTCGAAGCACGAAATCCGAAGTTCGATACAAATCCTAATCACCGAAATACAAAAATTCGAAATAAAGGATTAAGACAAAGGTTCATAATTTTGACCATCTGGATTTTGAAATTGTTTCGGATTTCGATATTCGAATTTCGGATTTGATCTGGTTCTTTTATGCCACTCTACACAACCCATGCCATTGTCATTCGCTCCATCAATTATGGGGAGTCCGATAAGATCATCACCTTCTTCACCAGGGATTTCGGAAAACTGAAAGGGATCGCCAAGGGGGCAAGAAGGAGCAAAAAACGGTTTCAGAATGTCCTCGGCCTCTTTTCATACCTCCGTCTCATCTTTTTTGACCGGGAGGGAATGGGCCTGGTGAGAGCGGAGAGCGGAGACCTCCTCCACCTCTTCCCTAACATCAGAGAGGACCTGAAAAAAATCTATTATGGAAACTACTATCTCGAATTGGTGAATGAGATGGCCGGGGAACGAGAGGCCAACCCGGAGGCCTTTGATCTCCTCTTTTCCTTTTTAGGTGATCTTGATAGGATGGCCCCGGAAGAAGAACGATTGAGGATGTTTGAGATACGGATGCTCTCTCTCTTCGGTTACCGTCCCCATCTGATCCGGTGCGGTTTATGTAAGCGGGACTGGGAGGAGCTGAAGGAGATTCCGGCCGCCTTCTTCTCCTTTGAAAAAGGGACGCTGGTCTGTGGCAGGTGTGCGAAAAATGGAGAAGGGCTCATTCCTTTATCGCTTGGAACGGCCCGGCTCATCGATCAGGTCGCACAGGCGGAGCTGACCAAACTCCGCAGGCTCAGGTTTACATCTCAGGCCCTCGCAGAGAGCCGGGGACTCCTTCCCAGATTCATCACGCATCAGTTAGGGAAGGAATTAAGATCGCTTAAAGCGCTTCGGGAAACGCTTTCTTTTAATTCCAAATTGCAAAATCCAAATGCCAAATGAATGTCAAAGCTGATGAAATCGTAAAAAGTCGTCATTCCCGTCCTGCGGCAGGAACGGGAATCCAGAGAATTCTAACCCACTGAAAACACTGGATTCCTGCTGGAGTTTATCCCGATGAAAGTCGGGGCAGGAATGACTGATAATGGGCTTTTCAGGCTTTTTACGAGGCCATCAACTTTGACATTTGACATTTATCGTGCTAAATCCTACTCCATTACAAAAATTGAAGGAAAAAGAATGAATTTTCAGGAATTGATTTTCTCCCTGCAGAGGTTCTGGGCGGATCAGGGTTGTGTGATTCAGCAGCCCTATGATATCGAAGTGGGCGCAGGGACTTTTAACCCTGCCACCTTTCTCAGGGTCCTGGGACCCGAACCCTGGAAGGTCGCCTATGTGGAGCCCTCCCGTCGCCCCACCGATGGCCGATACGGAGAAAATCCCAATCGCCTCCAGCATTATTATCAGTATCAGGTCATCATCAAACCCTCTGCCATCGATATTCAGGAGATCTATCTCAAGAGCCTGAAGTCTTTCGGCATCGATCCCATCAGCCATGACATCCGTTTCGTGGAGGATGACTGGGAATCTCCCACTCTGGGAGCATGGGGATTGGGCTGGGAGGTGTGGCTCGACGGAATGGAGATCACCCAGTTCACCTATTTCCAGCAGGCGGGAGGAATCGAACTCAACCCCATCCCCGTAGAGATCACCTACGGTATTGAGCGGATCGCCATGTATCTTCAGGCTGTGGATAATGTCTACGACCTCGAATGGACTAAAGGGATTAAATATGGTGATGTCCATCATCGGGGTGAGGTGGAATTCTCCCGGTACAATTTCGAAGAGGCCGATGTGGAGATGCTCTTTCGCCTCTTTGAGATGTATGAGAAAGAGGCAAATAGATTGATTGAGAAGGGGCTCGTCTTTCCGGCCTACGACCACTGTTTGAAGACCTCCCACACCTTCAACCTTCTCGATGCCCGGGGTGCGATCAGTGTCACCGAAAGGACGGGCTATATCCTGAGGGTGAGGACCCTGGCGAGATTGTGCGCAGAAGGGTATCTCAAACAGAGAGAAGAGATGGGGTTTCCACTGTTAAAGAAGAGTTCGGAGTTCGGAGTTCGGAGTTCGGAGTAAAAAACGAATATACACATTCCCTGCACGGACACGTCATTTTATTTATGAGAAGTTAATGTAGCGTCGGCATTTACTGCCGACGGATGGCATCGCCCCCAATAAATGAGGGCGCTACTGACCAAGGATAAAGGACCGAGAATGAAAGAACTGCTTTTGGAGATCGGGACAGAGGAGATACCAGCCGGATTTATCCCGAAGGCTTTGTCCGATCTGAAAGAACTTGTGCAGAAAGAGTTTGAAGCCAACCGGATCGATTTTAAGGGAATCCAAACCCTGGGAACGCCCAGGCGGATCGTTCTCTATATCGAGTCCGTTTCAGAGAAACAGAGAGATGAAGAGATAAAAAAGATAGGGCCTTCGAAAGCGGCTTCCTTCGATTCCAGTGGCAAGCCCACAAAGGCGGCGATCGGTTTTGCAAAAGGTCAATCGGTTCCTGTTGAATCTCTTGAGGTGATTCAGGCAGAGAAGGGAGAATATGTCTGTGCCATTAGAAGAGAGACCGGAAGACCGACCATGGAAATCCTCCCTCACGTTCTTCCCGGCGTCATTCTTTCCATTCCCTTTCAGAAGTCGATGAGATGGGCAGAGGGGTCGATCCGGTTTGCCAGGCCCATTCACTGGATCCTCGGCCTCTTCGGAGGAGAGGTCATCCCTTTCGAAATGGGGGATGTCCGGAGTGGAAATATCACGTATGGTCATCGGTTCATGCATCCCGATCCCATTACAGTGACGGATTTTAAAACCTATTTGCAGAAGATGGGCGAGGCTTTCGTCATTGTCGATCCGGCCGAGAGAAAGAAAAGAATAGAAGACGGGATGACCCGGGAAGGAGCCAGGGTTTCCGGGAAAGTCTTAAAGGATGAGGAACTTCTCAACGAGGTTAACTTTCTGGTGGAATATCCTCTCCCCCTTTGCGGGAGTTTTGAGGAAAGATTTCTCTCCCTGCCAAAGGAGGTGGTCATCCATTCGATGAAAGAGCATCAGAGATACTTTCCACTGATAGACGACCATGGAAGATTACTGCCCCATTTCATCTGCATCAGCAATATTGTCCCTAAAGATGAGAAGGTGGTGGTGAAGGGGAATGAGCGCGTCCTCAAGGCAAGGCTTTCCGATGCGGCTTTCTTCTTCGAAGACGATATGAAAATTACCCTCGAAAAAAGGGTGGAACTGTTGAAGAAGGTGGTTTTCCAGGCAAAACTTGGGACTTCCTACGAGAAGGTGATGCGATTTAAAAACCTGGCCTCTTTTATTGTGGAGCGCATCAATCCGAAACTCCGGCAGGCCGTGGAGAGAGCGGCCCTCCTGTGCAAGGCCGATCTGGTGACCGGAATGGTCGGGGAGTTTCCAAAACTTCAGGGGATCGTGGGCAGAGAATATGGACGTCTGTCCGGGGAAAAGGCAGAAGTTTACGAGGCGATCTATGAGCACTACCTGCCAGGTTTTTCGGGAGACCGACTGCCTTCGAGCCCTGTCGGGGATATTGTCAGCATCGCCGACAAAATGAATACGATCGTGGGTTGTTTTGGCGTAGGCCTTGTGCCAACCGGAACAGCCGATCCTTTTGGCCTGAGGCGCCAGGCGCTGGGGATCATCCGGATCATCCTCGAGAAGGAATATTCTCTCTCACTGGGCGAATTGATTGAAGAGAGCGGCTGGCAATTGAACGAGAAGATGGAGCGACCTTTTACCGAATTGAAGACAGAGGTTCTGGATTTCCTCCGGATCCGCTACCAGAACTTCCTTCTCGATAAGGGATATCCTTTTGATGTGATCGAAGCTGTCCTTTCAACTTCCTTTGATCAACTGTTGGATGTCCAGCGCCGGATCGACGCATTAAGGGAGGCAAAAGAGTGGAAAGACTTCGAATCGATTGTGATCGGCTTTAAACGGGCGATGAATATCCTGAAGGGAGCGCCTTCAGGGAAGGGAATCGATCCGTCCCTCTTCTCCGAACCTGCCGAGCAGAATCTTTATCAATCGTTTCTTAAAGCCGGGGAAAGAATTGGTCTTCATCTCAGCAAAAAAGATTATCCTTCAGCACTTCTGGAGATGACCCAAATGAAGAAGCCGATAGACGACTTTTTCGATGGGGTGATGGTCATGGTTGAAGATGAGGCCATCCGGAATAACCGCCTCGCCCTCTTAGATGACATAGGCCAACTCTTCCTCAGATTCGCCGACTTCTCCAAACTTACATAGCCCTAAAGTGAACCCATTACCCTACCTTGATACCTTTTTCATGAAAAAGTATCACCTCACATATCCCCTCAGAAGTTATGGGTTGTTTAAATTAGCTACAACTTGTAACTCAGCCCTTTAGGGCTGAATTTTTCAGGGCTCCTGCGGCAGGGCCCTGAGTTACATATTCGACAAGCCGTTTTATCCCTCGTAACTGAGGAATTACGACATCACAAAAAATTCTATTGACAATCAAGGAATTACTTTGTATTCTTTTTGCATAATTCAATTAGAATAATTCACAATGAATAATCAGGAGGCTTAATTGCGGAATCCATTTACATTAGGGATAGTCCAGCGGAAGGATTTCTGCAATCGAGAGGCGGAAATAAAGGATCTCCTCCGCTATGCGAGAAATGGGGATAATGTTATTCTCTTCTCTCCGCGGCGGTACGGTAAGTCATCGCTCATAAAAATAGTTTTGGAACTGCTTGAAAAAGAGGGATTCTTGGCAGTGTATGTCGATCTCTTCCCTGTCTCCTCAGAACAAGACTTTATTTCAAGGTTTTCTTCCGGGGTATTAAAGGGAATTGGAAAAGGGGTTGATCCTCGGAGCCTTGGAGACAGGATCGCAAATCTCTTTAAGAGATTAATTCCAAACATTGAAGTCAAGCCTGATGGCTATGCTCTCTCCGTTAAATTTGATCAAACGGCAGAAACGGGATTACTTCTTGATGACCTGATGGAAGGCCTTTATGCTCATGTCAAGAGGAAAAAGCTAAAGGCATGCATCGCACTCGATGAATTTCAGGAGATTACAGAACTTCCTGAATCCAAAAAAATAGAGGGGATATTGAGGTCTCATATTCAGTTTCATAAGGAGATAACCTATTTTTATGTGGGAAGCCGTCGACGAATACTGAATGATATGTTTTTAAATAAGAGCCGTCCTTTCTATAAGAGCGCTTTTTCGTATACATTGAAGGAGATCGCCAGAGAAGAATTCGTTTCCTATATTGAAAAGAGGTTTAAAGATACAGGGAAGACATGTTCCGAAGAGATTGCTAAAAAGATGTATGATACGGTAAGAGGCTATCCCTACTATGTCCAGAAGCTGGCGTCGATTACATGGGATATGTCTGCAAAAAAATGTGATAGCAAGATATTAGAAACTGCCCACCATGTTTTAATCACAATGGAAACGAATGATTTCGAAGGGATCTGGAGTGGCCTCACCTTGATACAGAAGGCGGTATTAAAAGCAATTGCCAAAGAGCCTACTGCCTCACCGTATGGAAGAGAATTTCTTGAAAGACATCGCCTATCGATAGGAGGCACACAAAGGGCCATAAAAGCCCTTTTTTCCAGAGACCTCATCGAGAAGGATGATAAAAATATTCACAGATTAACAGATCCCGTAATGGAAACGTGGCTGCGTGAGTAGTTACCGAGAAATGGCCATTCTGAAAATCCCCTAAACAATTGTCCCCTTCGTTTCCCTCCTTCTCCGAATCGCCGACTTCTCAAAACTCACCTGATCCCCAACGATACCCTTCACCTCCAGTGGCCTACTCCTCAATACCCTCTCTCCTGGGAGACTATATCGTAAGGCCGTTTATGGTTCGATAGAGCCTTTCCTGAGCGAACCGTTCACCCTTCGAGAGCCTCAGGGCGAACGGTTTTTTCCGAATGTCCTGAGCGAAGTCGAAGGAAGGGCTCACCACGAACGGACCACAGCACATTAAAAATCAATTACTTAACCGTTCGTCCTGAGCGTGTCGAAGGGCGAACGGTGAATTACGACACAGTCTCTGGCAGGGGTGAGGGGGCGTTTAACATAGGTTGACAACTTTACTTAGGTGTGCTACATTGCGTTACAAGGAGGTTAGAGATGAATCAGACCCTGACCATTAGAATTCCTGACGAGTTAAGAGAGGAACTTCAGGAGATAAGCAGAGCAGAAGGAAAACCTATCAGCGATCTGGTGAGAGAATCGTTACGGAAATACATCGCTATCTATCGATTCCGAAAACTTCGCAATATGGTTCTCCCTTTTGCAGAAGCCCAGGGCATCCTTACAGATGAAGATGTCTATAAAGAAGTCTCATGAGAGTGATCCTCGATACAAATGTGATTCTGGCCGCATTTGCCAGCAGAGGATTAGCCAATGCTGTATTTGAACTCTGCCTCGAAAAGCACGAAATTATTATCAGCGAACACATCCTGTCTGAAGTTCGAAGAAATTTACAGAAAAAATTGAAAATGCCCGAAGAAAAGATCAAGAGGATCATCCAATACCTCAGAGAGTTTTGCACCATAACCGCCTATAAGAGATTAGACAAAATGGTTTGTCGAGACCCGGATGATGTTAAAATTTTAGGTCTTTCTGAAGTCGCAAAACCGGATTATATCATTACAGGAGATATGGACCTCCTTGCCCTGAAGGAATTCCATTCCATACCCATCATCACTCCGAGAGAGTTTTGGGAAATATCAAAAAGCAAAAGGACATGAGTAATAAATTTAAGGAGACATCGTCATTAAACGTGACGACATAAGTCTTATTAGGTTTGTCATTCCGGACTTGATCCGGAATCCAGTTTTTTTCTGGATTCCCGCTGAAGTTTACCCCGTACTTGATACGGGGCGGGAATGACAGGCTCTGGCATGATTAATGTCCCTATGTATAATTCGACCCATTTTCACTTGACACTTGAGGGTAGGGGAGGCTTTGGCCTCCCCAATTTTTTGAATTAGATATAAAAGGTGGGTAATACTTGAATTGATAAAGACTTTAGGGAAAATTATTTCACCTCACAAGTCCTTACTCCAACATGCTCATCAGAGTTGATGATTACTAATTGAAAGAGTGGTTAACGAGTCTGTAGAAAAACCCCATCGCTACAATTAAGGGGGGATTTTCGGGGGTCTCTTGACCCCTTCCCTGTATGAGATCGTTGTACACAGAGCATCCTGAGAGGTTGCATTTTCTTCCAACTCACCGGTTGCGCGCGAGATTGACTTTTCCTACAGGTTCAACGTTTTAAATCAGCGGTGCCTGGAGCAATCGGCCAGAGTTATGTGTCCTTCGTCTCATCCCATATACTCCCTTGCCAGCCGCTTATAAATCCTTTATCCGGACATACTGGACACATCCAGCGTATTGTCCCAGGGTCGTCTTCATGAAGTGCAGCTATGATACGCCCCACACAGCGCCGGTGTTGTGGGCGTCTACGACATTGAACGTCCGTTGTCTCGATGCCATTTTTGTTGTTTCGGCTTGTTACCGCTTCAATGATGGATCCTAAATAGTCTAACAGCAATTCGGCGCGACGAGGAATATCGATTGCCGGTAGACCATCCTGATCAAGGAAATGCTCAATATTTGTATACCAGGTGTTCACCATAATAGTCAGATTCTATTTTACATAAAGTGGGATTTCACCTATCTCTATGGATCATAGCGGAATAGCAGTCAGGTTGAGCGTCTTGACGTATCTTTAGATCACTTTTTGGACTGAGGTGTAGAGGGCAGGCCAACGTCCTTGACGCAATCGGAATTTAGTGCCGTGATTATGCCCTGTTCTTGCATCAAAATCGATTAATACATGGCCATCTTCAATGCACTTCACAAACTTATCGAAGGAAAAACCAGCTAAAATATATAGGCTTTCGTATCTGAAATACTCATGTCTGCTCTCGACCTTCGTGTCTGCAATAACATAAAAACAATTTCTTATTTTAGTACCAATCGCATATTTCAGATCATCAAATCCCCAATATGGTTCGGGGTTTATTGGTCCGAGCCCGATTCTCGTATCAACAGAAGATAACCAACCCAAAATCTCTAAATTTGCTCGATCTGCTTTGGATGAGTCAAAAACAAATCGGATTTTCATCGCGCTTCTATCAAGAACTACCGTGAAACCTCGGTTTGTAAAGGCAGTAGCACTTGTAGTCGAACGAAAACTCATTTCAGTTTTTGGGTACTTTATACCAGCTTGGGCGTGCGGCCAGCCATAGAGAGGCAAAAGGACTTTCGACACTATTTTTGCAGCTATTGGAGAAGGTTCAATGTGCTTCAGAGTTATCAGTGAAGCTGAATGCTTCCTTTGCCCTTTCAGCTCCCACTCTCTGGCGTTGGGTATGGGGAGATTGTTCTCTTGAATTCCAAGCAATTGTTCGAGCGTGTTGCCAACGGTCCCATCACTCTCAAAACTCTTAATCGCTAATCTTACTTAACTCTGAGTGTTTCCATTAATTTCAGACTTTTATGTAACTGCATTTGGATTGTAAATTTAAAACCTTCTGGTGTTAAATAAACATTTTGGTTAGTCTTCGCCAACAAGCCTAAATCAACCGCATAATTAGAATACATTCTTGTCGCATTATATTTTGCTTTATCAGTTTGCCAATCAAAAAACTTTCCGGAATGATATGTAAAATATTCATAAAGATGACTCATTGGAACAGGATAAGTGTTTTTTGCCAATGCAAAGGTAGCTTCAACAACTGATGCAATACCTAATATTACAGAAGATTCATAAGGATTATGTATGACAAAATGTTTTATTAATTCTGCTTGTTCCTCACTTAAACTGTCTTGATAATGTAAATCTCGTGCTTCAATATATTTTTTTCCTAATTCGGTTAATGTAATATCATCAGAATTTGGCATCCAATTAATTAATCTCAACTCGCTGGCAAATTTTATTTTGTTATATAAAGTTTTTTTGGAACCACCGACAATATTTTGTAACCCTTTAAGATTGATAATTTCGTTCAATTCATAGATGAATTTATTTATTAAATGAAGATTCCAGATTCCTATATCAATTGGTTTAATCTCAACAAAGGAAGCAATGGGTCTAAGATTGTCATAAAAATAGCTAAGAATTTCTTCAGGGTTATATTCTAAACAGGAAACACCTTCCTGTACTGCAATTTGTCTTTGGTTTTCACGAATTGAGGGGCAAAGCAAATAGGGTTGAATTTCACACTGCAATAATTTCCCTGACTTCTGAAAATCAATCAGCTCTTTCTTATACTGCAAAATTTGCTGAATAAATTTATTGTGGAATGAAGTTACTTTAAGCTCAATTAAGAGAAACTTTGTTTGATAGGTATAGAGAAGATCGAGCCTTCCTGATGGAATTAATATTTGACGGCCAATTAGTCTTGGCTCATCATCAAGATTTAAAATCTTTTTGGTCAATAGAGGAGCACTTACTAAAATATCCTCGATTTGTGTTTCTCTAATATCCATTTTCAATCGTCTATATAGGGATAAAATGTCAACTCATCAGTAATTGTCATTCTCTCAACAATCCATTGCCGTATAACATCTCTTACTTTTCCAATCATTTCTATATCCCATTCAATATTTTTGTCAGTAGGATTAACCCTTTGAACAAGTTGAAAAATGGCATTATCAACAAAATCTTGCCTATCAATTTGTTTATCAGTTAACTCTTTCATAACATTGCCCCCTATTTAACTTTTTTGGCCATCCGGAAATTCCTATCTGATTTACAAGTTTCGTTCTATCCCAAATAATTATGTTTCTCAATTCGTATCCTCGTCTTCGAAGTTCTTCTATGAGTGACACATGAATCGTTATTCTTTTGTTTTTCCACCACATGTCAGGCACATTTATTACACAATGTCCCTTGGGTTTTAGGAGAGTTAAAAGAGACTGAAAGATGTCACCCATCATATGGGTATATTGTTCAATGGGTAGCGTTCCAAGATCACGAGGGTCTTGGGAATACTGTTCTATTTTCCCAAGTTGCTCATTATCTCTGAATCTTCTGGACTTGTTCTTTCTGGCTCTATTGAGCAGGTTTGCATAGGGTGGTGATGTCCAAATTAAACTGACTGTGTTGGGTTGGAGATATTTTGTAATATTCTTGGCATCATCTTGGATAGCAACCTGTCGCGAGCGATTAAACAGGTTTGTATGTTCACGAAGCCTTTTTTCACAAAGACTAATGTATTTAGGTTGAAGATCGAATCCTACCGCATTCCGATTAAGATCAGTGGCAGCGACAAGGGTTGTTCCACTTCCAACGAATGGGTCAAGGACTAATTCACCTTGGTGTGTGAATAGCTCTATTACCTTCTTGCATAAGGAAATCGGGAAGGTTGCGGGGTGTACGTTCTTATCGCGAATATCTCTTGATTCATAGAAGAACTGCCAGACACCGAGTTGGCTTTTCAACCAATCCTTGGCGGTCATGCAGTTAATGTGAGTTTTTGGGCAGTTACAGGTTCTGGTATACCCAATAGAGAGGGAAGTCTCATATTCTACAGAACCTTCCCTCACAATGTAGTCAGTGGGCTTATATTCCTCTTTTTTTCTTGGCTTCACGGTTTTCATAGTTGCAAAGACTAGTTACATGTTGAAGTAACTATAATGTCCTTTTCTATGGAGTCGACTCCGCCGTTAATTTACGAATGAAATATACATCTTTCGGCAAAACCTGTCAAACATTGATTTCAGGAAGCAATTAACACTAAATATTTTGAGAGTTTTTCAGCTCACTCACTAACTTTTATGGTTAAACCCAGATGATTTTTATTTCTTTTTCAACTGCTTTAAATTCAGGATCCCCGGTATAAAGCTCTGCTTTTTGTAACCGTGCCAGCGCCGCAGCAAAACAATCCGCATAAGCCATCGGTTTTGTAGCTTTCATGCGCGCAGCTTCACGGGTGAGTTTTTTATCCGCATCATCAAGGCTGATCGGAAAAGATTCGATCAACCGCTCAATTTCCTGAGTTTCTTCCTCTCCAAACTGAACTGATAAAATATATTTTTTGAACCAGATTGTTTACGAAGTTGCTGCAGGATGATTCGTCCTGTGCCTGCGGGGCAGGCAGGCGCTGGAGTGATTTATTATGGTAGATGTTCGAGGTCTTCCAAATCTTTATGTCTGCCACACGCTCGTTTATTCTTCTTTAAGTCTTGGAGTGAAATGAAATTGATTGGGATCCCTTCAACATCAATGATTTCTCGCCGGGCGTAACATTCCGTAAAATCAACGCCTGAAACACCCGTAATGACTTCTATCCGTACAGGGGGGAAACCCATTCGAATGATCTTGTCCTTCTCGAGGAACATCTCCTCTGAGACTCCCTCCCCGCCCATGCCAAAATCATGCAGGACGAGAGCTGCCTTCCGGGCATTCGACTCGCTCACCGCTATCCAAATGTCCATGTCGCCGGTTGCACGTGGGTATCCATGGTAACCTACGGCGTAGCCACCCACCACCAAATATTCAACTCCGTGAGAGTTGAGAAGTCTCAAGAAATCTTTGAAGTCTGGATGTAACTCGACCCTCGCCATAAACCATCCTTCGATTCAGCTCTATAGCTTCAATCCTCTCCAATGGGCTTTTTGAAAGCCAATAACTCTTTTCCTCTTCTGTATCGTTCAGTGAGACAATTGAAATTGACTTTTTGTCAAGCCGTGGAAGTCGATCCATAATTATATCCTTTTAATTCCCATTCGCTCTAAGCGCGACTGGACTGTAATATACACCCTTTTTAGTTTTTTTGGAAGTAAATATTTCAACGGGCATGGGAAAAAACATTACTAAATGTTTTGCTACTTGATCTCAA
The DNA here is from genome assembly GCA_018333535.1 of Deltaproteobacteria bacterium. Lineage (GTDB taxonomy): Bacteria > Desulfobacterota > BSN033 > BSN033 > UBA1163 > RBG-16-49-23. The sequence goes on from JAGXTA010000022.1 coordinate 32,957, forward strand.
ACACTGATTTTTCAGTTAAAGCCAAACAACCTTAATCTCTTTTTCAATCGCTTTGAATTCAGGATCGCCTGTATAAACCTCTGCCTTGTTTAGGCGGGCGAGGGCGACTGCAAAACAATCAGCGTACGCCATCGGTTTTGTAGACTTAATGCGCGCCGATTCACGGGTCAGTTCTTTATTAGCCTCGACGAGCGTGATCGGCAGTGTCTGTATGAGTTGCTCAATTTCCTGGGCTTTTTTCTCCCCAAACCGCCTTGCGATCTGGTAGTAAACTTCTCCCCAGTTGACGATGCACATTAAAAGAGGTTTGGAGGACTCGACGGCTTTCTCGAAGAGGTCGATCATCTTTTCGAATCCGGGTTCTTGCTCAAGGTAACACAGGAGCGCCCAGCTATCGAGAACCTTTACGGCGGCCAATTTTCTCCTCCTCCCGCTTAAGATCTTCTCTTCTGGTTTTTTCTAATGCCTTGACAAGTCCTCCTCCCTTGAGGATGCCGCTCATCTTTTGAAAGTATTCTCTATTTAAGGGACGAAGGATAATCTCTCCTTTTCGCTCTTCGACATAAAATTTGGTTCCCTTCTTGATTCCCAGGCGATGTCTGATTTTGGCCGGGATGACAACCTGCCCCTTGATGGTCACTGCCGTTTCCATATTTCCTCCTTTTAGAACCTCTGGTTAATTGTATATCAAACTCAAGAAGGTAAGTCAAGAGGTAACATGTATTACATGGGCGCTCTTTGCGACGGCTACGGCAGGCTTGAACTAGTATAAAGTTTCATAAATATATTTACATATAAACTTCTTTGTGGTATAAGGGTTTCTAAAACCAAAGGAGGAAACCCCTATGCCACGGAAGACCCAGAAAGCCAAGTTGGTTTTGAGCAAAGAACAGCAAGAAGACCTAAAAAAGACTGTGCAATCACGAAAAGCCCCCATTAGAGAAGTCCAACGAGCGCATATTTTACTGAGATATTCAGAAGGCATGCCCATTACCGAGATTGAAAAGATGACTCACGTGAGTAGGCCGACGATTTACAAATGGATGGAGAAATCCTTGGCCATGGGAATTGAGGAAGGCCTTAAGGACAAATAT
>JAGXTA010000023.1 GCA_018333535.1 Deltaproteobacteria bacterium
ATACGGGAAGAAAGTGACCTATCATGACCCATGTTACCTGGGCCGGCATAATGGGATCTATGACGAACCCCGGGAGGTCCTGAAGAAGATACCCGGTTTGGAGCTGGTTGAGATGGCTGATACGCGGGAAGACAGCCTCTGTTGCGGAATGGGGGGAGGCAGGATCTGGATGGAAACGGCAAAGGGGGAAAGATTCTCCGACCTCCGGCTGGAACAAGCGATCGGGGTTGGAGCGGAGGTACTGGTCACGTCCTGCCCATATTGCATCAGCCAATTTGAGGATAGCAGGTTAACCGTGAAGGATAGCGAGGCCATCCAGATTAAGGACATCACGGAGATTCTCCAGGAAGTGATTTAGGAGATTTCTGAAAGAGTCCAGAAATCTTTGTGAAATCTCTTTTATGAGGTCATAGAGAAGTGGAAAAAGAACAGATTGAGGAGATTTGTAAAACTCTCTCCGCAGGAAATTTCGGCGATGTGATGGTTGTCGGTGGTGGAATCAGTGGCGTTCAAGCCGCACTCGATCTTGGCAATGCGGGTTTTAAAGTTTACCTCATTGATAAAAGCCCCTCCATTGGCGGGAAGATGGCGCAGCTTGACAAGACCTTTCCGACCAATGAGTGCTCCATCTGAATACTCTCGCCCAAACTGGTCGAGGTCGGCCGGCATCCCAACATTGAGGTCCTGAGCTATACGGAAGTTGACCGTGTAGAAGGGGAAAAAGGAGACTTCAGGGTAACCCTGCTCAAAAAGCCCCGGTATGTCATCGAGAGTAAATGCACGGGTTGCACGACCTGTGTCGAGTACTGCCCGGTCAAATATCCGGACCAATTTAATCAGGAGATATCGAAGAATAAGGCGATCCATATCTACTTTGCTCAAGCCATCCCCCTGATCACCTATATCGATGAAAGCTGCCTTTACCTGAAAGAGAAGAAATGCCGCATCTGTGAAGCCGTATGCGAGAAAAAGGCCATCGATTTTACACAGACGCCGGAGAAGGTAGAGATAAAGGTGGCGGCGGTTATTTTCGCTCCGGGCTTTGAGCCATTTGACCCCAGGGTGAGGGATGAATATGGCTACGGAAAGATGGCTAACGTCCTCACCAGCATGGACTATGAGAGGCTGTTAAGCTCCACAGGGCCATACGAAGGTGAGATCAGGCGCACCTCGGACCTGAAACATCCCCATAAGATCGCCTGGATTCAATGCGTCGGTTCCAGACAGGTTATCCCGGGCGGTCAGAGCTATTGTTCAGCTGTATGCTGCACCTACACACAGAAACAGGTGATTTTAACAAAAGACCATAACGCAGAAGCAGAGTGCACGATCTTCCATAACGATATTCGATCCTACGGGAAGGATTTTGAGCGATTCTACCAGAGGACAGAGAAACTTCCCGGGATTCGGTTTATCAGAAGCTACACCTCCATCGTTAAAGAGGACCCGGAAACCAGGAATGTCACCCTGCGGTATGCAACTCCCGACGATGGCGTGAAAGACGAAGAATTCGATATGGTGGTCTTGTCCGTTGGATTGATCCCCACTGCTGATGCGAAGGGCTTAGCAGATCAGTTCCATATCGAGCTCAATTCTCACGGATTCTGTAAAGCAATTCCTTTCAATCCAATGGAAACCACTCGTCCGGGAATTTTTGTAAGCGGAGCCTTCCATGGGCCGGTGGATATTCCCGAGTCGGTTTTTACCGCAAACAGTGCAAGTTCCAAATGTGGTGAACTTCTTGACTACCGGCGAGGGAAGCTAACTACAGAAAGGGTCTATCCACCCGAAAGAGATGTCTCGCAGGAAGAGCCCAAAGTCGGTGTCTTTGTGTGTCATTGCGGAGCCAACATTGGAAGAGTCGTCAATGTCCCTTCTGTCGTTGACTACAGCTTAAATTTACCTCATGTGGTTCATGCTCAAGAACAGCTCTTCTCATGTTCGACGGAATCAACCAATCAAATCATGGACGTGATCAGGGAAAAAGGGCTCAATCGCGTGGTGGTCGCCGCCTGTACCCCCAAAACACATGAGCCTACTTTCCGGTATTCGCTTCGAGAAGGAGGGATTAATCAATACTTCTTCGACATGGCCAATATCAGGGAACATTGCTCCTGGGTTCATTCAAAAGAAAAGGAAGAGTCCACCCAGAAGTCAAAGGAAATCGTCCGGATGTCGTTGGCACGAGCATGCCTTTTGGAGCCGTTACAGGATTTTGATCTGCCAGTGAACAAGGCGGCGCTCGTGGTGGGCGGAGGCATCGCCGGCATGAACTGCGCTCTCTCCATCGCCAATCAGGGGCATGAGGTTCATCTGGTGGAAAAGGAAGCAGACCTTGGAGGAATAGCGCAAAAGATTCATTCTACCCTGGAAGGACTGGATGTTCAGGCCTATTTGCGTGATCTTATAAAAAGGGTGTATCAACACCCCTTGGTCCATGTTTATACGAATGCGAGCATCACGGAGGCCACCGGTTATGTTGGAAATTTTGTAACCAGGGTGAAGTCCGAAAGAGGAGTGACAGAGATAAAGCATGGCGCAGCCGTCATTGCAGTAGGGGCTGAGGTCCATCAACCTGCCGAATACCTTTATGGAGAAGACGACAGAGTCATGACCCACCTTGAGTTGGAGGAGCAGATCCATCAGGGAACTGAAAAGGTCGTTAGGGCAGAGAGCCTCGTGATGATCCAATGCGTTGGCTGCAGAAATGAAGAGAGAAATTACTGCAGCCGAATCTGTTGCAGTGAGTCTATCAAGAACGCATTGAAACTGAAAGAGATCAACCCCAAAATGGATATCTATATTCTCTTCCGGGATATGAGAACGTATGGGTTTAGCGAGGATTATTACAGGGAAGCAGCGGATAAAGAGGTAAAGTTTATCCGCTATGAACCGGAAGATAAACCTCATGTGGAAGCGGGTGAGTCGGAGGAGGGACGGCCCGTTTTAAAGGTTACCGCGACGGATTATATTTTGGGAAACAAGCTTGAAATCGATGCGGATATTATTTCCTTGGCTGCCGCCACGATTCCCCCCGCAGGAAGCAAGGAAATATCCAAATTGTTCAAGGTGCCTTTGGGTGCGGATGGTTTCTTCCAGGAAGCCCATGTCAAATTAAGACCCGTTGAATTTGGCACAGACGGGGTTTATCTTTGCGGGATCGCTCACTATCCCAAACTGATCTCCGAAGCGATCAGCCAGGCTTATGGAGCGGCAGGCCGGGCCTTAACGCTTCTCGCGCATGATACGGTCATCGCCTCCGGCTCTGTTTGCGAGGTGATTGAGAAGAAGTGTATGGGATGCGGGGCTTGCGTTGAGGCGTGCACCTATGGGGCTTTAGAGCTTTATGAGACACGACAGGGGGAAAAGGTGAAGATTAATCCCATTCTCTGCAAAGGAGATGGTCTCTGTAATGCAAAATGCCCGACCGGGGCGATTCAATTGAAACATTATGACGATGAACAGCTGATCGCCCAAATCGATGCGGCGGTTGGAGACGTATAGACGTCTACAAATAAGTGTCTATCCACAAAGAGCCTTTTCCGTCATGCCGGACTTGATCCGGCATCCAGACGTCGTCCCGACGAAAGTCGGGAACCATCTCAAAGTACTGGATTCCGGCTTTCGCCGGAATGACGATTCTGATTGGAGTGAGAACGAATGAGCGCAGCCATTAAGTTTAAGCCGAGGATCATCAGCTTCGTATGCAATTGGTGAGGATACGGCGCTGCTGACCTGGCTGGAGTTTCCAGACTGCAATATTCGAATGAAATAAGACTGGTACGCGTCATGTGTACGGGTAGGGTGGACCTTGCGTTTATACTCCGGTCTTTCCAAAACAGAATGGATGGAGTGTATATCGCTGGCTGCCGCCTTGATGAATGCAAATATATTACGAATGGAAATTACCATGCCCTGAACATGGTGCTTTTAGGTAAAAAAATAATGGAACACATAGGACTGAATCCGGAAAGATTAAGGATTGAGTTTATGTCTTCCGCTGAAGGAAGCCGTTTTGCAGAGACTGTAAACGACTTTATCAAAAAGGTCAGGGCGATAGGACCCATTGGAAAAAGCGAAGGGTTAGACGAAAATGAATTAAAATCCAAACTAAATGAAATTAGGAAGTTAATCCCATATATCAAGATCGTAACAAGAGATAAGTTATCATCACGCCTTAAAGATCCTGAAGAATGGAATAAGCTTTTCGGCAGAGAAGAGATAGAGACGTTATTCCGTGAATTACCGTCGTATTATATCGATCCGGAAAAGTGTCAAGCCTGTATGACCTGCGCCAAACGATGCCCCGTGGATGCGATTTTAAGCGGGAAGAACCTGATCCATATTATTGATCAGGAGAAATGTATCAAATGCGGAACTTGCTTTGAAGTTTGTCCCACTAAATTTGGTGCAGTGACAAAGATTTCTGGCGAACCTGTTCCGCCTCCCATTCCTGAAGAAAAAAGAACGATCGTCAGAAAGGGCAAAGAAAAATAAAGGAGGTTATCGTGTCGCCGGTTAGCGCAACCTATTGGTCCATACCGGGCTATGTCATTTTCTGGGTCTTGTTCGCCGTTGCCTTCGGTCTATTTTTACAGAGGTTTTATCTCCTCTACCGCCTCATGCGTCTGGGGAAGCAGGAGAATCGTTTCGACCAGATAGGTCAAAGAATCAAGAACATGCTGGTCGAGGTCGTCCCTCAATGGTGCACCCTGAAAACCGTCACCCGAAAGGACCTGGCCGGACTCGCACATGCTCTCTTATTCTGGTCCTTCAGCCTCTTCTTCATCAGTTACATCATCTTTATCGGTCTGGCCGGAGGGTTTGGACTTTCTTCACTGATTGAGCGCACCCCCTTTGAGACCGTCTATTTTTCCATTCTGGATATTGCTGCAGTGCTGGTCACCCTGACGTTAATCTTGGCAGCTGTCAGGCGTTATATCATCAGACCGCCGAGACTGGAGCCAACGGCTGAAGCCGGCATCATTTTGATAATGGTTTTTTCGCTGATGGCGCTTCATGTTTTAGGCGTAGGTTTTGATCATGCCGCACGTGGGGTTCACGCCTCCTGGCCACCCCTTGGAGCAGCTCTCGCGGGTTTCCTTAGCGGGACCGGAATTTCACAGGGCACACTGGAGGCGGGCTACCGATGGGTATGGTGGCTGCATTATCTCGTGATCCTCAGCTTTATGGTCTATATCCCACGCTCCAAGCATCTGCATATTCTTGCTTCCCTCGTCAATGCCTTCTTTAAACCACTTGGACCCAAAGTGGCGCTTGAGCCTATTCCTCTTGAAGCTCTTGAAGCTCCTGAGGGGTCGGCAACCTTTGGAGCATCGAAGATTCAGGATTTTACATGGAAGGACTTACTTGATTTTTATGCCTGCGCTGAGTGTGGTCGGTGCCATGTTAATTGTCCGGCCCAACTGACCGGCAAGTCCCTCTCGCCCAGAGAGGTTATTCATCATTTGAAAGAGCATCTGCTCGAGACGGGCCCTGGATTGCTTGCCAATAAGACGGATGCCTCTCCGGGAAGCCAGGCCGAGGCACCAGGCAAGACGATGATCGGGGATGTGGTCACCGAGGAGGAGATCTGGGCCTGCACCACCTGCGGCGCCTGCCAGGAGGTATGCCCTGTCAATATCGAACATATCCGCAAGATCATCGACCTCAGGCGAAATCTGGTGATGGCGCAAAGTAAGATGCCGGAAAGCGCCCAGTTGATGCTTAGAAATATGCAACAGAGAGGACACCCATGGGCCGGAGTCCAGTCGATGAGGTTGAGGGGCGACTGGACCAGTGATCTGGAACTGAAAATATTGGCTGAGGGTGATAACGCTGATACCTTATTCTGGGTAGGTTGCACCGGCGCCCTTGTTGAGCGTAATGTCAAGGCCACTTTATCCATGACGAGGGTGCTGAAAGCAGGGGGTGTCGATTTCGCGGTATTGGGCGATGCCGAGACCTGCTGCGGTGATCCGGCACGAAGGGCAGGGTATGAGTTTCAGTTCCAGATGATGGCAGAGCAAAATATTGAACTTTTTAAAAGCTACAACATTAAAGAGATCATCACCACCTGTCCCCACTGCTATAATACCATTAAGCATGAATACCCCCGGTACGGCGGCGATTTCAAGGTGGTTCACTATACCGAGCTGATTGCCGATTTGATCAGCCAGGGGAAATTGAAGCTGACCAACGAATTGAATTCCAAACTCACCTATCATGACCCCTGCTATTTAGGCCGTTATAACAGCGTCTATTCGGAGCCTCGCCGGATCCTGCAGGCTATCCCCAGGGCAAAGCTTGAAGAAATGGAGCGCTCGCGAGACACGGGCTTTTGTTGCGGCGGCGGCGGGGGACTGATGTGGATAGAAGAACAGCCCGGCACAACAAAGATTAATCAAATGCGTATCGAAGACGTTATCAAGACCGGGGTTGACACGGTCGTGGCCGCCTGCCCCTATTGTTTACAGATGTTTGAGGATGCCATCGATCATAAAGGTATCAAGGAATCGCTGAAAGCAAGAGACCTTGTTGAACTCGTTGAAGCAGCAATGAAGCAGTTTTAATAAGATTCTCAAAATTGAATAGAAATGTTCCACAAAATCTCCCCTTGCCCCTCTTTTCCAAAGAGAGGTATTTTCCCTCCCTTTGGAAAAGGGAGGTGAGGAGGGATTTTATAAAACAATGTCGTTATTATTATAAGACTGTTAATAATTAGGAGAGGAGTGAGTCCTATGAATACGATCGTCTGTGTTAAACAAGTGCTTGACCCTGAGATACCACCGGCCAAATTCAAGATTGACCCCGAGGCGAAACAGGTGATTCCTCCGGCCGGAGTGCCGCCTGTGATCAGCGTGTATGATGAACGGGCCGTTGAGGCAGCATGCCGGCTCAAAGACAAGCACAAAGGAAAAATAACAGTGATCAGCATGGGGTCAGCCAAAGCTGCTGACGTGATAAAGCATGCCATATCGATGGGGGCAGACGATGGATTTGTTCTCCAGGATCCGGCCTTCGAAAACCTGGATAGCTTTGGTACGGCTTATGTCTTGTCGAAAGCGATCCAGAAAATTGGCGGGTATGACCTGATTCTCTGTGGCCGACAGGCCGCTGACTGGGGCGCTGGTCAGGTTGGCTCCATTCTGGCCGAAATACTTGGCCTCCCTGTCGTGACCCTCGCCTGTGCTATCGAGGCAGTGGACAAGAAGCTTAAGGTGAAGAGGATGGTGAGCGATGGCTATGAAGTATTGGAAGCTCCTATGCCAAGCCTGGTGACCGTCAGCAGTGAGATTGGTCTGCCTCGTCTTCCCGGTGGAATGGGCCTCATGATGGCTCGAAAAAAGCAGATTCCGATCTGGAAGGCGAAGGATATCGGGGCAGAGCCCTCGCAGTTGGACAAGGCAAAAGCCCATACCGAGGTGACCGGCCTCTCTGTGCCTACCCGAAAGACCGAGTGCGAGATCATCGCTGGAGGGACTCCCGGCGAAGCGGCCGCCAACCTGGCCTTAAAGATTAGTAAGCTGATATAATGCGATTACAGCGAAATAACCCCTACCTTCCTCCCCTTAATTTAAGGGGAGGCGAGGTGGGGTTAATCATCTTAGAGAAGCTGCGAAAGAAAAATCTGTGTAATCATTTTTTGAAATCTCTGTAATCAAGAGACGGAGGATATTCCATGGATACTCATAAAGGTGTTTTAGTTGTTGGAGAGATCACCGAGGGGAAATTGGCGCCAATAACGATAGAACTGCTTGGAGCCGGAAGAAAGCTCGCCAATGAATTAGGCGAGGAGCTAAGTATCCTATTGATGGGTAGCAAAGCAGGTGGCCTGGGTCAGGAGGGAATCGCCTATGGGGCTGACCATGTCTATGTTGCCGAAGACACTCTCCTGGATCAGTATAACTCCGAGGCCTACACTCAGGTAGCCGCGGAATTATGCCGGAAAGCGCTTCCTTCCATTATGCTTCTTGGCTATACGGATGTCGGCTGTGATTTGGCTCCACGCCTCAATGGGCGCTTGGGGGGGGGACTCGCTATGGATTGCCTGGCGTTATCCGTTGACCCGGCTACCAAGCTACTGGTCTCGACGAGGCCTGTCTTTGGAGGTAACGCTCAGGCAACAATCGTATCAAAGGTTGCCCGGCCTCAGATGGCTACTGTAAGACTGAAAACAATGCCACCAGCAGAGCGCAATGACTCGCGGCAAGGCAAGGTTATTCCTGTGGAGGGCAAGATTGACCCTTCGGCGCTTAAAGTCAAAGTTGTCGAGCGGATAAAAGAGGAGACAGAAGGGGTCAAGTTGGAAGATGCTGAGGTTGTTGTGAGCGGTGGCCGTGGCATAGGCAGCGCTCAAAATTGGGGGATGATCAAGGAACTCGCTCTCGCTCTGGGTGGCGCTGTGGGTGCTACGAGGCCTGCCTGTGACGAGGGATGGGCGTCAGTGTCGCTTCAGATCGGCCAGAGCGGAAAAGTGGTCAGCCCTAAACTATACATTGCCGTAGCTCTCTCAGGCGCCATGTCGCATATCTCCGGCCATTTGGGATCAAAATATATTGTGGCCATCAATAAGGATAAGGATGCCAATATCTTCAGCGTAGCCCACTTCGGCATCGTCGGAGATTATAAGGAAATCGTACCTGCCCTGACCGCGAAACTGAAGGAGCTAAAATCAAAATAAGGTGCCGTATCTAAATAACTCAAAAAAAAGAGGGAGCCAGTGGGCCCCTTTTTTTTAAAGTCAAGCCTTCGCACGTTCTATGAGTTCCCCAATGAGTCCGGCTGCCTTGCCTACCAGGGTTTTGCATTTGATCAGTTTTTCTCCTTGATAGTACTCCTTCACCTGAGCCGGGTCAGCCCAGTTCACTTGAACGATGTCGCGGCAGAGGATGCTGCCCCCGGCGATTTCTTTTTCAAAACGTTTCAAGAATTCCCGGGAATAGATCCACATTTTCATGTCGGCCTGTCCCCCGACTTTGTCCCGTCCAAAAAGCAATCCGATGGCTGCAAGACCCCCTATGACAGCGCCGCAGACTTCCCCGTGGCCACCCAATCCCCCACCAAAGGGGTCCAGAGCCTTGATCAGATCGTCATTCTTTTTTCCGAGTTTTTCCTGTGCGACCGCAAGGACAACCTGGCTTCAATGAAAGCCTTTCAAGAAGAGATCCATTGCCTTTTCCTGCATCTCCAATCGCGTCATCTGCCTCCCCTCCTCTTCATCTTCCAGGTAAACGTAAAACGGGCAACCTCCTCTCCTGCCTTTGAATATCCAATTGTTTTGCACAAAACCTCCTGAGGTTCCCCCGTTTTTATCGCTTTCTCTACCGTTTCAGCAATACGCTTTCCGTCATTACAGACAAACGTCGTAAGGTCGATGGCTTTGGCGATGAACTCTCCGGAACAATCACCCACAATGATGGCAACCGAAGGGTCGAGCTTATAAGTGTACATCAACACCAATGCGCCGGTGCTCAGCTCCGCCGCCATACCTAAAACTGCCCAGAACGTCGACTTGAAAGGATTCTTGTTAAGCCATCGATAAGGAACGGAGACTTGACACGATTCTTCATTTAGTTCTTTGAGTCTCATTCCTGTCAGGAAGTCCAAAGGCACCTGGAAAAGCAGCGCCATCTTGAAAAGCACGCGATTGTTCAAAATCCGCTGAAAAGACTTCAATTTCTTCTCATCAAATTGAAAATTCATGGAAACTTTGGGGTCAAATCTTCATCTTTGACTTTGTCTGTCGTTCTTATGGGTTGTGGATTGAAATATACCTATTTTATGGAAATTGGTCAAACGAAAGTTTCTGAAGAAAAGAGCTATTGTCCGGAGATTCAGTTTTTGGTATATTTTCTTAAATTGAATAGGTCAAATTCCGTGATTGCGATTGGCTGTATGTATTAATGCGTATGCGGCGGCAGCAGGGGGAGTGACTCTATGGGTAAGTTCGTGGACCGCGTCATCTGGGTTACTGGTGGCGGTAGCGGCATCGGCCGTGCCGTGGCTTTGGAATTCGCACGTGAGGGCGCTTCGGTGGCGGTCTCAGGGCGCCGCGTTGATAAACTCGCAGAGACTGTCGCGGCGATTGATGCAATCGGAGCCCGGGCTCTCGCAGCACCCTGCGACGTATTGGATGAGGCGTCGATCGGCGCGGCAGTGCAAAGGGTGATTGATACCTGGGGATCGATTGATGTCGTGGTCGCTAACGCAGGTTATTCCGTAATGGGCAGGATCGAGGATCTGGACATTGCCTACTGGCGGCGGCAGTTCGACGTCAACGTCTTCGGACTCGTTGGCACGGTGCGTGCGGTACTGCCGGAGCTTCATAAGACACATGGACGGATCGTGCTGATCGGCAGCGTTGCGGCGTTCGTTGCCCCACCGAAGGGGGGTATCTATTCGTCATCCAAGGCGGCCGTCCGAGCGATCGGAGAGGCACTCTCAATGGAGCTGAGAGGGAGCGGAGTGAGCTGCACGACAGTGCACCCTGGATACGTTGAGACCGAAATCGTCCGTGTTGACAACGACGGACGGTTGCACAAGGATCGCAAAGACCCTCGCCCCAAATGGCTGGTGTGGAAGGCGGACCAGGCGGCAAAGGCGATCGTGAACGCGTCCTACTGCCGACGACGTGAGGTGGTGCTTTCTATATATGGGAAGGTAGCCGTTGGATTAAGCCGATTAGCTCCCGGTTTGCTCCAGAAGAGGCTGGGACGCGGCGTAGGAACGAAGCAAAGGGCAAAGTCCAGCACGCCGGCACATCGCATAGAGATGCCTGGAGAGCCGCGGCGCATCACGATTGTCCGAAGTCCCGGCACTGCAGCGATCTACCTTCGCGCGCTACGGCGGATGCAGGTACGTTCGCAAGGTGTACTCCCGCAGGAATGCAGCCGGGCGCTGGCGCCGATCGAGGTGTCGCAGCCTGGCACGCGGATCGATTCTGTCCGGCTTGCACAGTTTTGGGACGTCTGCGGAAACCCAAACCATGGACTTTCAGTACCACCGGCCTATCCTGAGTGCCTCTTCCTTGGACCGATGGCAGAGGCAGTGCTCTCGGATGCCTTCCCGTTCAGTCCGTTTGGCCTCATCCACATACGACAGCAAATTGTGCTACTGCATCCGATTGATCCAGGCGCTACGCTGGATCTATCCTGTCGGCTCGTAGAGATCCGCGAGACGGACCGCGGGTTCGAGGTTGACTTTGGACTGGGCGCGGTCGTGGCAGGAGCGCAAGCGTGGAGCGGCACGACGACACTCCTGACGCGCAACAAACAGGCCCGGTCTGGACGCGGGCGTAAAGGCGACAAGTCAACTCCCTGGATTCCCGAGGAGGAACCCTTCAAATCCCTGTTAGTCCGTGTGCCGGAGGATACGGGTCGGCGCTACGCCAGGGCATCGGGCGACTGGAACCCGCACCACCTCTATGCCGTGACGGCACGCCTACTCGGGTATAGACGGGCCATCGCTCATGGAATGTGGACATTTGCCCGAACGCTCGCTGCAATCGAAGCAGAACAGGACTTCTCCCTACCGATTGAAGTGGACGCCTCGTTCAAACGACCGATCTTCCTCCCAGGAGAGATCGAGATCAGGCTGTTAGACGAGCGGGTGCTTGGAAGCGACACGCGAACCGTGCGGTTCGAGGCTCGAAACGCCGAAAGCGGTGAGCCGCACATGACCGGATCGATTAGGGGATAACAAGCCTTTGTTCTTAAGGTTCAATATTTAAACTTGGGCTAAAATGAAGTCCTGGCCTATTCAGGCATTGACTTCATCTAAAAGAGAGGCTTGAATCTTGGTTTTGAAAAGCTCCGGAGGTGGATCAAAAAGTAATGGCCAACGTGACGGAGCCGAACGACTGGGCCTTATCCTGTCCGCCAAATTCCTTCGTCCGATAAACATGGGCATAGCTGATCTTCAGACGTTTGTATAAAATTGCGATGCCTGCGGCCATATCAGCGACCAACCGTTTTCTATCGACGCTGTGGCTTTCTTTCCAGGTATTCCCGTCCAGGAAGATGTTCCGTGCCACTGCCCGGCCATCCACGTCAATGAAGAGATGGATTCCAAAGTTTTCGCGATGACGAAGCCTGGGGTCCATGTTGTCCAGGGGAGCTTCGATGCCGCTTCCTGACCGGATGAAAGAGGTGCCAAAGTCGAAAGGGAGATTGTAGCCGATGCGGATCTCGCCACCAATGTTGGCAAAGGTCGCCACATTGCCGGCAAACACGCCGATGTGGGGAATGAAATCGAACCCAAAACCGCTGCCCATACCCGCGCTGAAAAGCCGCCAGTTGCGTTGCCAGCCCAGGGTGAGGCCCACTTCATTCCTGAGCTGATGGTCCCATCCTTTCGGATCGTTGGTGTCAACCCACCGATGGATGATTTTCTGCGTTTTATCCGCCAACGATGATGGTCCGACGATTCCAAGGGTCACTTCGAAAACATCCATCTGAGCAACGTTTTTGACATGAAACGTTAGGGAGAGATAGGTCCATCCCGCATAAGGACGGTCGTCTTTGATCAGATCCCTTCTTAAAATATCTTCGGGAGTATAGATGTTCTGTCCCAAAGACAGACCGACATTGCGCTGGAAACCGGGCCGATTGATCAAAGGAAGTTTTCGAAGGAGAGGCAGCCCCCAGCGGGGAAGACGGGTATCTTCACCGTACTCCGTTAGATCCGATGAGAGCCATGTGAGCCGGGTGGCATTCGTGTAGTGCCTGTCGGTCCCGGAAAAAATATCATTCTCAAAATAGAGGAAAAACGTTTGATGTTTTCCAGCTGGACTGGTCTGGGCTGCTGAAAAGGAGCAGGGAAAGAGAGTTGAACAGGTGAGGATAATCAATATGGTTGCGTTTCTAATTTTTTTCCTCCCTCCTGAGATGAGTCAATGGCCGAAAGTCATTGGCTTGCTCCTATAGGTTGTTCGGTAATATATTTCAGAGTAACAGAAAGGTCAACAGGTTTTTATGTTTTGACATGGGGAGGTTGGTATATTAAATAGGTTTATAGAAACTGGAAGGGATGCGGAGATAACCCACAACCATCTTGAACTGCCTGGAAGGAAAGGGACGATGAGACCTGATTTCAAGAAAGAGATGAATAAAATCGACACGAAGGATTGGAACACAGTGGATGTTGAATTTGGCCGGACTGTCTTGAAAATCCTCGTTCCCCGTCACTGCGTGGAACTGACGATGAAGGAGGTGCCTGTTTTGCCCAATCCACGGGAAGCGATTGAGGAGGCTCTCCTCAACCCCCTTGGCAGTCCTCCTCTAAGAGAGATCATCCTGAAAAAGGGAAAGCCTGCGGAAAAGATGAACGTGACCATTGCCGTTTCCGATATCACCCGGCCTGTTCCTTATAAGGGAGAAGCCGGCATTCTTCCGCCTTTACTGAGACAGTTGGATTCTTCAGGCATTAAAAAAGAGAATATCAAAATCATCGTGGCAACGGGAATGCATCGAGCGAGCACCGAGGAAGAGAAAGTGGAGATGTATGGGAAGGAGGTTGTCGAACAGTATACGATCCTTGATCACGATTGCGAGCGGAACGATCTTCTGGAGAGCATTGGAACCACCCGGAGAGGGACGCATGTCTATGTCAATAAGGACTTTTACTTTGCGGATATCAAGATCGCCACTGGACTGGTCGAAAGCCATTTCTTCACTGGCATCTCCGGAGGAAGAAAGTCGATCTGCCCCGGCCTGGTTGATGTGAAAACGATACAGAAATTTCATGGTCCTGCCTATCTCGAAGATCCCAATGCGACGAACCTTGTCCTCGAAGGGAATCCCTGTCATGAGGAGGCGCTGGAGGTTGCCCGGACCGTCGGGGTTGATTTTGTGATCAATGTCAATCTGAACAAGGATCTGCAACTCATCCGAATCTTCACGGGGGATATGGAAGAGGCAAACCTGAAGGCGTTTGAAATGATCAAGGACTATGCAGAAATACCTATTGAAGAAGAGTTCGATATTGTGCTCACTCATAGCGGATATGTGGGAAGGGATCACTATCAGACCGCAAAGGCAGGCGTTGGGGCTCTTCCTGCGGTGAAAAAGGGAGGCGTCATTATCATTGCGGCCAACAACCGGGACCACATCGAACCCATCGGGTCTCCGGAATATAGAAGCCTGATTCACCTGCTAAAATTACAGGGGCCGGATGGATATCTCAATTTGCTGAGAACTCCCGCGTGGAAATTTACCAAAGACCAGTGGGAGCCCGAGGTCTGGGGAAAGGTTTTAAGAAAAGTGGGGGAGGAGGGATTGATCTACTGTTCTCTCGAGATTGAGAGAAAAAATTATTGTCTTCTTCCCGGAGTTTGCGGCCTCGATCTTTTGAAGAACAAGAGGATCAAACCCTCTCTTGAAAAGGCACGGGAGATGGTTCAGAAGGCGGTCCTCTTTGCCATTCATCGATACCGGGAAAAAGGAATCGAACCGACCATGGCCTTCCTCCGGGAAGGCCCCTATGCCGTTCCAATTCTTCGAAAGAAATAGGGAGTTGAGGAGATCGGGAATTGGGGAGTCTTTATTCTTACACCTTCCTATCTCCCAATCTCCCGAACTCCTCAACATCACTCAAATATAGCTCCGGTGTGAGCGGAAGTGACCAGCCTGGCATATCTTTTCAAATAACCCTTCAGCTCTTTTTTCCGGGGCTTCCACTGGGAAAGCCTCTTCTTCAGCTCTTCGTCGGAGATGAGGAGGTTCAGTTTTTTCCCGGGGATATCGATCTCGATCCTATCTCCATTTCGAACGATGGCAATGGCCCCCCCTTCCGCAGCCTCGGGAGAGATGTGACCGACGGCTGCGCCGCGGCTTGCTCCTGAGAATCGACCATCGGTCAGGAGGGCAACCTCCTTATCCATTCCGACTCCAGCAATGGCGGAAGTGGGAGCGAGCATCTCCCTGAAACCAGGCCCGCCCTTGGGCCCCTCATTTCGGATGACAATGACTTCCCCTTTTCGGATTTTTTTAGAGAGGATAGCCTTCAAGGCTTCCTCTTCTGACTCAAAGACCCTTGCCGGCCCCTGATGCCTCAACATAGATTCATCCACAGCCGACCGTTTTACCACCGCACCTTCAGGAGCCAGGTTTCCAAACAGGGCGACCAGCCCTCCATTGGCATGATAAGGTTTTTCAAGAGAGCGGATGACATCGGAGTGAAGACGTTTTTTCCCTTTTATGTTTACCCCAACCATTTTCCCTGTCACGGTCATCACGTCCTTGTGAATCAATTTATTTCGACTTAGCTCCGCCATGAGGGCTGGAATGCCGCCCGCACGGTGAAGGTCTTGAAGATGAAAGGGGCCTCCAGGAGACATGTTGCAGAGGTGCGGGGTGCGGTCGCTGATCCTGTTGAAGGTTTGCAGGGGTAGGGGAATTCCGGCCTCATGAGCGATTGCGGGGAGGTGAAGAGATGTGTTGGTGGACCCTCCGAAGGCCATATCGACTGTGACGGCATTCTCAAAAGCCTTTTTCGTCAGGATTTTTGAAGGCCTGAGGTCTTTTTTAATCAAATCCATTATCTGAATCCCTGACTCCTTTGCCAACCGGATTCGATCCGCAAAGACCGCTGGAATGGTTCCATTATAGGGAAGGGCAAGCCCCAGGACCTCTGAAAGGCAGTTCATTGAATTGGCTGTAAACATTCCGGCACAGGAACCCACTCCTGGGCAGGCGCATCCCTCGATCTCCTTCAGATCCCTTTCGTCGATTTCACCCGTCTCGATCTTTCCGACCGATTCGAAGACCGTGGCCAGATCGATCTCTTTTCCGTGGAATTCACCGGCTAACATAGGACCCCCGCTGATCAGGATCGTGGGGATATTGAGCCGGGCGGCCGCCATTAACATCCCTGGAATGATCTTGTCACAGTTCGGGATAAGGACAAGCCCATCAAAGGGGTAAGCCATGGCCATCGACTCAACCGAATCCGCAATCAATTCCCTTGAGCTGAGCGAGTATTTCATCCCATCATGTCCCATGATGATCCCATCGCAGATGCCGATGGTATTAAATTCGAGAGGTGTTCCTCCTGCCATGCGGATTCCCGCTTTCACAGCATCAGAGAGTTGCTGTAAGTGGAGATGCCCGGGAATGACTTCATTTGCAGAGTTGGCAATGCCAATCATGGGCTGTTCGATTTCCCGGTCCGTTAATCCGAGAGCCTTAAAAAGAGAGCGATGAGGCGCTCTTTCAATCCCTTTTTTCATCCGATCCGATCGCATGGTTTCTCCTCCCTCAACAAGCGTGTCCGTGACCGTGGCTCGTGTCAGAAATTCTTGTTCAGATTTCTAACATATCTTGACAAAATACGTCAAAGAGTATAAATGATGACTTAATAAACATCGAGTTATAGACAAAGTACAACAGACTATAGTGTTAAGACTACAAGACTGAAGACTACGAGACTACGGACTAAAAACGCCTGGGTGGCGGAATTGGTAGACGCAAGGGACTTAAAATCCCTCGGTGGTCCCCCACCGTGCCGGTTCAAGTCCGGCCCTAGGCACCAGAAAATGAAAAGGGTTAGCCATTGGCTAACCCTTTTCATTTTACCTCCAGCCCTTAACTCGTAACGTTAAGAAAACATTTTTAAGTCTTTTTACATCCGAGATATTTAAATAGACCGGTGATGAAGTTTCCCCAGGTGGGCATCAGTCGATCGATTTCATAGGCGAGGAGTTCGATCTTTCCGTTGTGAATCAATTGATGCAACTCCTCTAACTTGCAGAAATTTAAAGGCCAGGTCTTCCTTCCCAGCTCACAAATCATATGGATATTTTTTGTCTTCCCATCGATGTCCAGAATTCGCAACCGCTTAAACCCATCCCCGGCGAAAAATTGGATCTGATGATCCTTCATCTCAATCAATTTCTCCCAGCCGAAGGAACATCCCTCCTGCTTCTGAGAGTCCTTTTTATCTGAAGCTCCTTCTCTTCTTCTGGCTTTTTTCATTCCAGTCACACCTGACCCTCAGATTTACTTCGTCGGCAATAAATCCCGACGCTACATTATTATTACTTCTGGAACGAAGAATCGGATGAGGTATATGGAGCGTACTAAATACAGACCCGAGTGTCAAGGGGGTTCGGAGAAATGAGCCACCTTGAACCATTCATTCTTTAAAAATGGAAAAATTGACTTTGTTAAGGCAAAGATTTATAAAAACTTATATCATCTGGGAGGAGGAAAAACATGAAAGTTCTGGGGATACTTGGGAGCCCAAGGATTGGTGGAAATAGCGATATGCTTCTAAATCAGGCATTGGCAGGGGCAAGGGAGATGGGGGCAAGGGTGGAAAAGATCATCCTGAATCGAAAAAAAATCTCGGGGTGTCTCGATTGCACGAAGTGTAATGAGACAGGTATTTGTGTGATCCGGGATGATATGCTTGAAATTCACAAAAAGATTCTGAAAGCGGACGCCGTTATCCACAGCGTTCCTCTCTACTTTTGGGCAATGACCTCCCAGATGAAAGCCTATCTGGACCGCTGGTGCGCCTTCTTTGATGGGAACTGGAAATGGCACAGGGCGTATGCTCCGATGATGAAAGGGAAGAGGATCGGCCTGATTACTGTCTGCGGGGATCCCAATCCCCATACGGCCGATCCCATCGTCCATAGCTTCAGGGAGACCTGTATGTTCTCCGGACTTAAATTATTCCCTGCGGTTCAAGTCTCTGCCGGGGGAAAGGGCGAGATTGATAAAAATGAGAAGGCTAAAAAAGAGGCCTATGAGTTAGGGAGAAAGATAGCCACGCCTTAGAGGTGATCAGAGAATCAGAATATCAGGTTATGGGCATCAGGATATCTGG
Organism: Deltaproteobacteria bacterium; assembly: GCA_018333535.1. GTDB lineage: Bacteria > Desulfobacterota > BSN033 > BSN033 > UBA1163 > RBG-16-49-23. The sequence goes on from JAGXTA010000023.1 coordinate 17,833, forward strand.
GTATCAGATAAAACCTGATTTCCTAATCCCCTGATCTCCTGGCAACCTAATTCACAGTCCCTTCAGGGCTTTTTGGAGGCTGTGATTGCACTGGTCAAGCTTTTCAACAGCGGTTTCGATTTCAGCCTTCACGGCATTCAATCCCAGTGCTTCCGCTTTTTGAGCCCACTTCCTATACTCGGCCATATGGCTTTCATTATGTTCGATCCAGTGGTCGATCACGACTGAGAGTTTCTTTTTTTCATCCATTTTTTTCTCCGTTCTCTGTCAATCAGATGTATTCGATGGTTGCCGGGGGTTTCGGCGTAAGGTCGTAAAGGCAACGATTCACATCCTTGATGGCGGTGATCCGCTCACAAATCCGTTTCAGCTTTTCCCATGGAAGTTCGACAGGCGTTGCCGTTCTTGCGTCGAGGCTGTGGAGGCATCGAACCACAATGATCTGCCCGAACTCCCGTTTCCCATCGACGATTCCGGTTGCCCTGTCACTCAAAAGGACGGCCATATACTGGAAGGCGCCCGTGTCTCCCAGCTCTTCTTCGACGATGGCCGTGGCCGCCCGAACCGTGGTAAGCCTTTCCTCAGTGACTTCTCCCACAATCCGGGTCGCAAGGGCAGGGCCGGGAAAGGGAATTCTTTTAGCAAGCTCAGGAGGCAGCCCCAATATCTTTGCCACCTCTCTCACTCCATCTTTCCGCAGGGTTTTAAGGGGCTCAAGGACCTGATATCCGTATTCTTTTTCGGGGTCGATTCCGATTTGAGCGAGAATGTTGTGCTGGCGCTTGATGCCGGCCACAGTCTCTTCGATGTCGGTGAGAATGGTCCCGTGAAAGAGATATTTTGCACCGGTTTCCCGTACCAGTTTCCCGAAGACCGTGGAATAGAACATCCGCGTGATGGCATTCCGTTTCTCTTCCGGGTCGGTCAGGCCCTTTAGCGCGCCGAGAAATTCTTTCTTGGCGTCAACCAGCCGGACAGGAATCCCCATATCGGCAAAGATCTTTACCACCCGTTCAGGCTCTCCCTGCCGCATCAGGCCGTTCTCAATGAAAACCGTCTTCAGTTGATCGCCGATGGCCTTATGGCCGAGAGCGGTCACGACCGAGCTGTCGACTCCACCGCTGAGCGCATTGATGGCGAGATGATTTTTGACCGATGCTTTAATTTCTGTGATTTGTCCCTTTATAAAAGATTGGTAGTCCATTTTTCCCTCCCGTAGAGACATGATGGGCCATTATATTGAATGTGCGATTCCTGTCAAGGGATCACACGCTACTCTATTTTTTCAGAACCTCGATCACTTCGATGCGGTTGAACATCCATTTTTTTTCGGTCTTTTTTAAGAGGCAATCGATTTCGTGCGCCTCATTGATGGCCTCGCCGGTGGTGGTTCTTCCAGTCAACCGGGCGGTCAGACGGACCCTGGCCTCGCCTTCCTGCGGAAAGGCGATCATGAAATCATGAAACGTCAATTGGAGTTCTGCCAAATGGAGGCGGCCGCGAGCCGCATAACCGGTGATCTCCTCACGGGTCATTTGGCCCGAAAGGGAATGGGCGGGGATAGCCATGTCACAGGTGTCGTTGAAAAGGGAACCGATCTTCTTGATCTTCTGGTCCATCGTGAAGATGTTTTCGCCAGTCTCTTTAGAGACCCCTTCCGATAGCAAGCGAAACTGTTTCTTCACCCTCTTCTCCTCACTCTGAAAGAACATGAAGAAGATTCCAATCCCGATTGCAATCAAGCCCAGGCCGATCAGGACATATTTAATTTTTCTCCGATCGGGTATCATCGGCGGCTTGCCCGTTGGAGGAATCTTTTTCGTCACCCTGCCTGCAGGGTTGAATGACTTGCCGGTATTTCTAACGGGGTTTACCATAGAGGGCCTCCTAAAATGCGCGAAAGAGAGGTCTGTCCGAAAACATGGTTCTGCATCGGGCCACTCCTGTTATCTCCCACTACGTAAACCGAATCAGGCTCCACCCGGCGAGACGGGAGGGTCCAATTACAAGGGTGGCGGAGATAAGGCTCGTTTTGCTCCTTTCCGTCGATGAGGAGCCTTCCGTTTCGGAATTCGACTTCTTCGTTCTCAAGGGCGATCACTCTCTTCAGGAGCGTTATCCTCTGGCCGGCGAAGCGGATGACAACAACATCGCCTCTTCTCGGTTTAGAAAAGAGATAGCGAAGTTTCCAGCAGAAATTGACTTCACCGTTTTGGTAGGCAGGTTCCATGCTGTTGCCTTTAATCCAGAAGGGAGTCAGAAGATGTCCGAAGATGAGATAAGCGGCCAGGGCGATGCATCCTGCACGGATCATAAAGGCAGGGGTGAGCGATGGGAAAAAGAATTGGGAAACTCTTCTGTTGAGCAACATTGGGTTTAAAATCGTGATTTATATGAAGACTCGGTTGAAGAGGAAAATGGTGAAAGCGGTTCTGCCACTATGATTTGTGGGTTTCTCCCAAATCTTTCAATAAATTTTTCAACTTCTGAACCATCCCTTTCGGCATGGATTGAAATTCCAGCCCGTACCGGTGCTCTCTCCAGGTTTCCTTCGCAGCGAGGTCAGCCCAGACGATCTTCGCTGTTCCCTGAACGGTATTTAACTCAAGACCCTTTGCAAAATAGATTTCGACCTTCAACACTTCTCCCAGGTCGATCTTTTCTGGAAGATAGACGAGAATGCCCCCTTCGCCCGCATCTTTAACCATTCCGCCAAAATCCGTTTTCTTGCCTTTTCGCGAGTAATCCAGGGGAAGCTCAACAAAAAATCGCGGGTGCTTTCTCTTTTCGAGGCCTAACACTCCTTTTTGAGAAGCGGACTTTTCCTCTTTTTTCTCATTCTTCTTAGTTAGAGAGAGTTTAACAGGGCTCATCATCGTCTCCTTATTGGGTCGGAGGTCATTTCGGAGGACTCAAAAAGGCTAAACATTTTGAAGACAAAAGTCAATTGGTTTTTATAAGATTTCTGAAAAAATCCAGAAATCTCTGATTACATCGATTAAGAGCCGATTACACAGATTAGATTCGAAACCTATTTATCTATTTTTTATCTTGTGTTTGCGGTACTGATGATAGGCTTCTCGCTTTGCAAGATAAGGATCGATGGCGTTTCTCTTGAAGTCCTCATATTCTCCGATCCTGAAGGAGGTGTCATTGACCTGATCGTAGGTTCGAATAGCGAGGCCAACAGGCATAGACTTAATCAAGTAAGTCTTTGGATCGAGGAGAATGTCACCCGTGAAACCAATAGCATCGCGCAGACTGGAGGCCCCCAGAAAAGGCCATTCGACATAGAATACCGGCCCCATTCCCCAAACACCGAGAGTCTGCCCGAAATCTTCCTCGCTTTTTTCTATCCCCAGCTCCTTTTTTGCAGGGTCGAGAAACCCAGCCATACCCAGTGTTGAGTTGAGAAGGAGGCGAATGGTTTCATTCCCGGCGCCCTTGAAATTGGCCTGAAGGAGGCAATTGACGAGACGGACCGGAGCAGTAAGATTGGAGAAGAAATTTTTAACGCCAAGTCTCACATCCTCAGGGACCACTATTTTGTATCCGGAGGCCACGGGTTTGTACGCCCAGAAGTAGAGTTTATCGTTGAAGTTGAAGAAGAAACGGTTGATCGGTTCAAGCGGGTCGGGCATCGTATCGGCCTGTTCTTCGAATTCCCGCTCCTCCTCCGTTAAAGAGGATCGGGAGGACTGTGCCAGTATGAGTGGAGGATCAGGAGGTTGATAACAGACGGCGGGATCCGGGGGAAATCCGCCGAACACTGCAGGTCCGCCAAAGGCAGGTCCGGAAAGAATCAGAATCAATAGACTGCATAATAAACATTCTACGATAGATCGTCTCATCGCTCGTTTCACCATTGTTCGCATAACCATCGTCTCGCCTTATGAGAGGACCGGGTCAGTTCTGGGTGGATTTGGTTTTCAACCTTTTGATCAGTTCTTGGTAAGAGGACTTGAGAATGATCTCATTGAATTGTGTGCGGTAGTTGTTCACGAGACCCACTCCCTCCACAATGAAGTCATAGACCAGCCAGTGGTTTCCTTTTTTCCGTGCTCGATACTCCACCTGAATGGTCTGGTCCTTTGCCGTAAAAACCTTGACTTTAACGGCCGCATAATCGCCGTCGATAAGCTCCCCCTCATAGGAAATCTTATTCCAGGAATACCCTTCCACCTTGTCCATATAGACCCTCTCCAGCAACTCTTTGAAGAGGTGCGTGAATTCCTGCTTCTCTTCTGGGGTCCTCTGTACCCAGTGTCTTGCAAGAGAGCGGCGGGCCATCTCTTCCCAATCGAATCGTTCATCAACGACTTTCAGGATCAACTCTCTTCTTTCCTTTACCTTGTTCTGGGATTTAAGAACGGGATCGGACAGGATGGCGAGGACCTTATCCGTGGTCTGCCGGAGTTGATCCTGGGGTTCTCCTGCAAAGGCAGGAGATACCATTCCGAAAGTGAACGAGAGGAAGAGAAACGCTTGGATGATAACAATCCGGTTCATGGTGATCACGCTCAGCCTCATTAGATTTTTTCAAAAACAAGTTTGGAGATCAGTTCTTCCAGGTCAACAGAGGGCTGGGTCTCTCTGATTTTGCCTCCCGGAGAAATAAATTTTTCAGCCCCCCCTGGAGTGATCTCAATATATTTTTCCCCCACCAGCCCTTTGGTCTTGATGGAGGCAATGGCGTCCTCCTGAATTTTTACTTCATGGGGGAGGCTCATGGCAACCCGGGCCTGATAGTTCTCAAGAACGATGCTCTTCACGCGACCTACCTCCACGCCTGCGATAACGATATTGGACCCTTCCTTGACCCCTCCGCTATTGGAGAAGATGGCATAGATCTCGTAACCCTTCCCTCCCACAATCTCCATCTTTCCTAATTTGACTGAGAGATAGCCCAGGCAGAGAATACCCGCAAACACGAATAATCCGACCGCTAATTCAATGTTAAATTTTTTCATCTCTTCACCCCTAATGATAAGGAATCCAGGAACTCAGGAAAATTCATAAATATTTTATTTGAATTATTTCCTGCCCCTGCCGCAGGATGGCATCCTAATAGAGCTTGAGGGATCCGCCGGTCACTCCGCTGATAAATTGTCGGACGACCGGATCTTTTGAAGATAATATTTCTTCAGGGGTCCCTACGGTCCAGATCCTTCCCTCATGCAACATCGCCACGCGATGAGCGATCTGGAATACCCTTGAGAGTTCATGACTGACGATGATGGCTGTAAATCCAAGATGCTCGTGGAGCGACTTAATCAGATCGAGAATCGTATGGGCGATGATGGGGTCCAGTCCGGTGGTCGGCTCGTCAAAAAGCATGACCTCAGGTTTGATGACCAGGGCCCGTGCAAAAGCCGTGCGCTTGATCATTCCTCCGCTGAGCTCCGCCGGATATTTATTCTCTGCTCCTGCCAGGCCGACCTGATCCAGTTCCTTGAGTACCCTTTCCCTGATCTCTTTTTCACTCGTTTTCGTTTTCTCACGAAGGGGAAAGGCCACATTGTCATAGACGGTGAAGGAAGTAAATAAAGCGCCATTTTGAAATAGAAATCCTATCCGGCCCCTGATCTCTTCGAGGTCATTTCCTTTAAGGAGACCAATGTCTTTCCCGTCGATAAAGACATGTCCCTGGTCGGGTTTCATCAAACCGACAATATGCTTGAGAATGACGCTCTTCCCATTGCCACTTCCGCCTATCAGAGCTAAAATCTCTCCCTTTTCCACCTGAAAAGAGATGCCCTTGAGCACCTCAAATCCATTGAATGATTTATAGATGTTTTCAATCCGAATCATCTTTCGCCTCAGAAGAGAAGAGAAGTCATAATATAATCCCAGGAAAGGATCAATACCGAAGAGAGCACCACGGCCTGGGTCGTTGCCTTGCTCACCCCTTCGGCTCCAAACCCGGAAGAATACCCCTTATAACAACAGACCCAGGTGATGATGACGCCGAAGCTGAGAGATTTATAAATTCCCTCCAGGACATCCTTGATCTTCACGTAGTTGGCCATTTCACCGAAATAGGTTCCTTCACCGACTCCCAACAACTTTCCTCCCACGAAATAGCCGCCGAAGATGCCGACCACATCGAAGATGGCGGTCAGAAGGGGGAGGGCAATGATTCCTGCGATCAGCTTGGGAACGATCAGATATCGAAAGGGATTGATTCCCATCAACTCCATGGCATCGATCTGCTCGGTGGTTCGCATGATCCCGATCTCAGCGGTCATGGCTGAGCCAGCCCTTCCGGTCACCATCAGGGCGGAAAGGACGGGTCCCAATTCCTTGATGAGTGAGAGGGCGACCATCGGTCCGAGCAGTGCGGTGGAGCCGAACCGGTTAAGGGTGTGGAACCCTTGAAGGCCGAGGACCATCCCTGAAAAGGCTCCGGTCAGGATAATGACCAGGGTGGATTGATAACCGATGAACCAGATCTGCTTAATGATCCAAGAAAACTTTAAAGGAGGAGTGACAGCGCAGAAGAAAGTATGAGCAAGGAAAAGGCCCATCCGCCCCATTCCTTGCAACCCATAAAGCGTGATCCCCCCTAATTTTTTAACCCACGTCATGTGGAAATTATGTCAAATTTTATCCCGGATGTCAAAAACCTTTTGATTATTCAGTTAACTTTTAGTATAGTCCTTTGGGAACGATAGGAAGCGAGGGAAGAGAGAAGACAGAAGATAGGAAGCAGAAAGCAGAACAGAGTGATCAGTGGGCAGAAGAATAAGTCGTTACCAATTAGGGTAGAATGATGGTCTGGTAAAAAGTCTGAAAAAAGAGAATTTTGTCATTCCTGCGCAAGCAGGAATCCAGTATTTTCAAATGGTTAGAATTCTCTGGATTCCCGTTTTCACGGGAATGACGGCTTTTTACGATTTCATCAAGAATGATTTTATGAAAAAACGATTGGAAGAATTGGTGGTTCAGGAGTTTCCTTATCGATGTCCTTATTGTGATCAAGAGGTTTCTTATGAGAAAATCAAATTGAGGGTAGGGGAGAATGCAATCGAATGTCCTTCCTGTCAAAGGGGCTATATTAAGGTGGTAGCGCCCTCATTGACTGAGGGCGTTAAGGGCGCTAAAAGATTACGTCAGCAGTAAATGCCGACGCTACAATATATGTATAATTCCAAAACTCAACATTTTAAAAATCGACTTTTAACACCCATTCAGTATGTGAAGGGAGTGGGGCCGAAACTGGCCAGGCTCTTTGAGAAGAAAGGCATTCAGACGGTTGAGGATGGCCTCTACTTTCTTCCCCGGGCCTATGAAGACCGGAGGCATCTTAAAAAGATTTCAGAGCTTCAGGCGGGGAAAAAAGAGACGGGTTTTGGTGAGATCATGCTTTCGGGAATGGCTTTCTTCCAGAACCGGAAGAAGAAGGTCTTTGAGGCGCTGGTGGGCGACGGGAGCGGGATGATCACGCTGAAGTGGTTCCGTGGAAATGAACGTTATCTCAATGAACGCTTTAAAAAAGGACGGCGGTTGATCTTTTCCGGCGATGTGAGGTGGTTTAACTATCAAAAAGAGATCCATCATCCTGATGTGGAGATCGTGGAGGGCGACATCGAGGAGGATTATCTCAACTTCAAACGGATCGTTCCCATCTATTCCGAAACGGAGGGTCTCTATCAGAGGACTCTGCGCCGTTTGTTGAAGAGCATTGTGGATGGATATTCGGACGAACTGACGAGTCCCATCCCAGCGGAGATCGTGGAGCGGCAGGACCTGATCGGTTTTTCAGAGGCTTTCGGGAGGGTTCATTTTCCACCGGATGGAGAATCGATCGAAAAGCTCAACCTCCAGCGTTCCGACGGGCACCGGAGGATCATCTTCGATGAGTTTTTTTTCTTAGAGCTTGGGCTCGCCTTGAAGAAGAGAGGGGTGGCCCTTGAGGCGGGCATCTCACTTAAAACCGGGGGTACTCTTTCACAAAAATTACTCAATCAACTCTCCTTTCAATTAACGCGCGCCCAGGAGAGGGCCCTGGCGGAGATCGTGGAGGATATGGAGAAACCCAATCCCATGAACCGTCTGATCCAGGGAGATGTGGGAAGCGGAAAGACGATTGTGGCTCTCTTAGCCAGTCTTCGGGTCGTGGAATGCGGCTATCAGGCCGCCATCATGGCGCCCACCGAGGTGCTGGCTGAACAACATTATCTCACGATCCACAGATGGGTGGAACCCCTTGGAGTCGGGGTGGCCCTGCTGACGAGCAATATCAAGGGTGCAGACAGGGAGGAGATCTACGGCCGCATCCGGAGAGGAGAGGTGCAGATCGTGATCGGAACCCACGCGGTGATTCAGGAACAGGTCGAATTTCATCGCCTGGGCCTTGCCATCATCGATGAACAGCATAAGTTCGGTGTGGTTCAGAGGGGATTATTGAAAAAGAAGGGGGGAAACCCCGATGTTCTGGTGATGACCGCCACCCCCATTCCCAGAACTCTGGCCATGACCATTTATGGAGATCTGGACATCTCGCTGATCGATGAAATGCCTCCTGGAAGAATGCCTGTCGAGACAAAGGTCTTTTCCGAATCTGCGAGGAACAGGGTTTATAGGATTGTTGAAGAGGAGGTGAAGAAGGGCAGGCAGGTTTTCGTGGTCTATCCCCTTGTGGAGGAGTCTGAGAAGCTGGACCTCAGAGATGCGACCCGGATGGCGGAACATTTGCAGAAGGATGTTTTTCCGGCTTTCCGGATCGGACTTCTGCACGGCCGGATGAAGAGCGATGAAAAAGAGGCGATCATGATGGAATTCAAGGAGAGAAAGATCGAGATCCTGGTGGCTACGACGGTCATCGAGGTCGGGATCGATATCCCCAATGCCTCGGTCATGGTCGTGGAACATGCGGAGCGATTCGGACTTTCTCAACTTCACCAGTTGAGAGGAAGGATTGGCCGGGGTCAATATCCTTCGAAATGTATTCTTCTGGCCCAGTACCGTTCCTCCGAAGAGGCGAAGGTCCGGCTTCGGGCCATGGAGCAGACGAACGATGGATTTAAAATTGCCGAGCAGGATCTGGAATTGAGAGGCCCCGGAGAATTTTTTGGGATCCGGCAGTCCGGACTGCCGGATTTTAGAGTGGCCCACATCCTTCGGGACACGCCGATCCTCATCGAAGCGAGGAAGGAGGCGTTTCGATTGATTCAAGAGGATCCGGACCTGGAAAAGCCTTCCCATTCTGCATTGAAGGATGTGTTGAAGAAGCGCTGGAAAGGAAGGCTGGAGCTAGCCACCATAGGATGAGATCGATTGAAAAGGGTCATAAAGTGTGTTAACCAATTGAAAATAAACTCCAAACACCAAGCACCAATAACCAAATAAATTCCAATGACCAATTTCCAAAATATTTTGATGTTTGGTCATTGGTGATTATTTGGAGCTTGGGATTTAGTTATTGGAATTTTATAGACGAGATAGTATTGAAAAGAAAAACAATATGATATCACAATAGAGGGAATTGAAAGGAAAGAAATATGGTGTTTCATCCCGAGGGTTCGGGCTTTCACCGCATGATGAGGTTGCCTCCCTATATCTTCGGCATCGTCAACCAGTTGAAGATGGAGGCGCGGAGAAAAGGCGAGGACATCATAGATCTGGGCATGGGAAATCCGGATCTGGCTACTCCCAAACACATTGTTAATAAACTGATTGAAGCTGTTAAGAACCCGAAGAATCATCGGTACTCGGCCTCTAAGGGAATTCATAAACTTCGATTAGCCATCACCAACTGGTACCGGAATCGCTATGATGTGGATCTCGATCCCGAATCTGAAGCTGTCGTTACGATCGGCGCAAAGGAGGGGATCGGCCATCTGGTTCTTGCGACCCTGGGGCCTGGCGATGTGGTTCTGGTTCCTGATCCAACCTATCCTATTCATGCTTATTCAGTGGTGATCGCCGGCGGAGATCTGCGCTCGGTTCCTTTATCGGGCGAGGGCGACTTCTTTGAAAGGCTGTTGACGGCTACAAAACAGACATGGCCTCATCCTAAGATGCTGATCGTGAGTTTCCCCCACAATCCGACAACCAAGGTGGTTGGTCTCGATTTTTTCGAGAGACTGGTGAAGTTCGCAAAGGATCACCGACTGATGGTCGTTCACGACCTGGCGTATGCGGATATTGTTTTTGACGGATACCGGGCGCCAAGCCTTTTACAGGTGAAAGGAGCCAAGGATATCGGAGTAGAGTTTTTCTCCCTATCAAAAAGCTACAACATGGCTGGCTGGCGGGTTGGGTTTGCCGTAGGAAATCAGCAGATGATTACCGCATTGGCCAGGCTGAAGAGTTACTTTGACTATGGCACGTTTCAGCCGATTCAGATTGCAGCCATCATTGCGCTCAATGAGGATCAGGCCTGCGTTCAGGAGATCGCAGAGGTTTACCAGGGGAGAAGGGATACCCTCATCCATGGTCTGAAGCGAATAGGCTGGGAGATCGAAAAACCAAAGGGGACGATGTTTGTCTGGGCAGGGATACCGAAAGAATTTCAGAAGATGGGATCCCTTGATTTTACCAAATATCTCTTAAGAGAGGGAAAGGTGGCGGTCTCTCCTGGGATCGGTTTCGGAGAATATGGAGAGGGATTTGTCAGATTTGCCTTGGTGGAGAATGATCGGAGAATCAAACAGGCGGTCAAAGGGATTCAGAAAGCGCTGAAGTAAAGAAAGTTTGGAGTAATGAGTTCGTAGTTCGGAGTATTATATTTTTTTCTCTGAACTCAAGAATCAAAAATCTACATTTTGCGATAGAAGTTCGATGAAATTGAGGGAGTCTCTATGAAAGAAATCGAGGTGGGATTGATCGGGTTTGGAACGGTTGGGGCTGGTGTGGTGAAGATTCTCCAGAAGAATTCAAAACTCATCGAGAACAGAATGGGTGCAAAGGTGATCCTGAAACGGATCGCTGATGTGGACCTGAAGACGGATCGCGGGGTGAGAGTGAAGCCTGGAGTCCTCACACTGAAGGCCGAAGAGGTGATCAAGGATCCGGGAATCGATATCGTCATGGAGCTCATCGGGGGCATCGAGCCGGCCAAGACCTTTATCCTTCAGGCGATCCAAAATGGAAAACATGTCGTCACGGCCAATAAGGCCCTTCTTGCCCTTCATGGGGATGAGATTTTCAGGGCGGCTCAACAATATGGAGTGGATGTCAACTTTGAGGGTTCGGTCGGAGGAGGCATTCCCCTCATCCGTTCGATCAAGGAGGGATTGGTCGCGAATCGTATCCAATCCATCTTCGGGATTCTCAATGGGACATCGAATTATATCCTTTCAAAAATGACCGACGAAGGAAAAGGGTTTAAAGAAATCCTTAAAGAAGCCCAGCAGAAAGGATATGCCGAAGCAGACCCGACTTATGATATCGAGGGAATTGATGCAGCCCACAAGCTCACCATTCTTGTCCGGCTGGCTTTCGGGGCGGCCATCCAGTTTAAAGATGTCTTTATTGGAGGAATCTCCGAGATCACGCCCGTTGATATTCAATTCGGTCGGGAATTCGGATACCGGATTAAACTCCTGGCCATTGCGAAAGTGGATGGCGGGAAGATAGAGGCTCGTGTTCACCCCACGATGATCCCTGAGAAACATCTCCTCTCAACGGTAGGAGGGGTTTTTAATGCCATCTACATTAAGGGTGATGCCGTGGGGCCAACCCTCTTCTATGGGCAGGGAGCCGGACAGATGCCCACGGGGAGCGCCGTTGTGGGCGATCTGGTAGAACTGGGCAGGAATCATCTCACTCGCGCCAGCGGCCGCCGTGTCCCTCTTCTGTCTTACCAACCCTCTTCCATAGCAAAGGTTCCATTGAAGAAGATGGAGGATGTGGCGATGCCCTTCTATATGCGGTTTTCCGCATTAGACAGGCCTGGCGTCCTCTCCAAAATTTCAGGAATTTTAGGAAAAAATGACATCAGCATTGCCGCCGTCATCCAGAAGGGAAGGCAGATCAGAGGCGCTGTGCCTCTGGTCATGATGACCCATGAAGCGAAGGAGAAGAACGTCCATCAAGCATTGAAAGAGATTGATCGTTTGGGCGTGATCCTTGGAAAAACGATGGTCATCCGCATGGAGAATGAACTGGAATAATTAGAGTCTGTTTATAAATTGCCGATTTTTTTGGATAAGCCAGCGTGACGAATGTGCCGGCTCAGATAAGTTGTCAATTTCTTATGTCCAGGAACGGCTTCAATGAGTCATGAGGCGAAAAACCCCCGGATTTAAATGCACCTCTCCTGTCCGATTCCCTCTCTGTCGCATTCGAGGTACAATTATTGAGGCTGCGGCATTAACTTCCCCAGCATGAAACCAGTCATCACCCGGATGTTGTAGGCAATCACGCTCCATAAAACCTTCGCATCAAAATGG
>JAGXTA010000024.1 GCA_018333535.1 Deltaproteobacteria bacterium
CAAGGGCTACCACAAAAGCATCATAGGCTCTGACCGGGTTATTAGGGGCCACGTAGTCTTCAATGCTGGGTGGAAACAGGCCGAGTTGAAAACGATCTCCATATCGATAGGCCATTGGGATTCCTCCTCTGTTGGGCTGCATTGTATCATATCGATATGGAGACAGGTAGAGTTTTTTCATTCGTTATGCTAAAAATTGTTACCCCTCACCCTCCCCATTGTGACACAGTCTCTATAGGGAGAGAAGAAAAGTGAGGGGATTAACTTTGAATTTGGTATTTCGGTCATTTGAAAATTGTTTCGAATTTCGTGCTTCGGATTTAGAATTTTTGTTTTAATGCGCTCCTTCTCTTAACCTCTTCGCCTTTTCAGCAGCCTCTTCGATCTTTCCTATCATATAGAAGGCCTGCTCCGGCAGGTCGTCATGTTTTCCTTCGAGGATCTCCTTAAATCCCCGGATGGTATCCGGCAGGGGGACGTATCTTCCTGAAGAGCCGGTGAACTGCTCTGCCACAAAGAAGGGCTGAGAAAGGAATCGTTGAATCCTCCGTGCCCTGTGGACGATCAGTTTGTCCTCCTCTGAAAGTTCCTCCATTCCGAGAATGGCGATGATGTCCTGGAGCTCTTTATAACGTTGAAGGACCTGCTGGACACCACGGGCGACACGGTAATGTTCCTCCCCTACGATGCGGGGGTCGAGAATTCTTGAAGTGGAGTCGAGAGGATCGACAGCCGGATAAATTCCCAGTTCTGCTAGTTGCCTGGAGAGAACGGTCGTCGCATCGAGATGGGAAAATGTCGTAGCCGGCGCCGGGTCAGTGAGGTCATCCGCAGGCACATAGATGGCCTGGACCGATGTGATCGATCCTCTCTTGGTGGAGGTGATTCGCTCCTGAAGCTCGCCCATTTCGGTTGCGAGGGTAGGCTGGTATCCCACGGCGGAAGGCATTCGGCCCAGCAGAGCCGAAACCTCAGAACCTGCCTGGACAAAACGGAAGATGTTATCGATGAAAAGGAGCACATCCTGGCCTTCCTCATCCCGGAAATATTCTGCCTGGGTAAGGGCGGAGAGACCAATCCGAAGCCTTGCTCCCGGCGGTTCGTTCATCTGGCCGAAGACAAGGACGGTCTTTTCAATAACACCCGATGCCTTCATCTCGAGCCAGAGGTCGTTTCCTTCCCTGGTTCTTTCGCCCACACCACCAAAAACAGAAAACCCTCCGTGCTCCGTGGCAATGTTTCGAATCAGTTCCATGATCAAAACGGTCTTTCCTACTCCGGCGCCGCCGAAGAGGCCGACCTTTCCGCCTTTGGCGTAGGGTTCGAGGAGATCAATTACCTTGAGGCCTGTTTCAAAGACCTGATTCGAAGGGACCTGTTCTTCAAAAGGCGGAGGAGAACGGTGAATGGGATATCGTTTCTTTGCCGGGCAGTCGCCTAATTTATCAATGGGTTCCCCAAGAAGGTTGAAGATCCTTCCCAGTGTCTCCCTTCCCACGGGCATGGTGATCGATTCTCCAGTATCCACTGCATCCATCCCACGGATCAATCCATCGGTTGTGGACATGGCCACACAACGCACCACGTTCTCACCGAGATATTGGGACACTTCGATGATCAATTTTGTCCCATCCGGTCTGTCAATTCGGATCGCATTGTATAAGGCAGGTAATTCTTCAGCGAAAAATTCCACATCCACTACCGGACCAATCACCCTCAACACTTTTCCAACCTTCAATGTCGTACCTCCTCAATTGGAATGTAGATCGTAGAAAGTGGATAGTTGAAAATGAATTTTTTAATTCCACCTTCTACCTTCTACCGTCCACTTTCTAATCATTTCTTCCCTTGGGCAAACCGTAAGGCTTCGGCGCCTGTCGTCACCTCTAAGAGTTCTTTGGTAATCGAGGCCTGTCTGGCCTTATTGAAACTCAGGGTGAGGTTTGAAATCATCTCTTCAGCGTTCTCTGAAGCCGATTTCATAGAGACCATCCGGGCGCCCTGTTCGCTTGCAACTGACTCGACCATGCCTTTGTAAATCTGAGCTTCAAGATATTTCGGAAGAAGATAGGCCATGATCTCTTCGGCTGTGGGTTCAAAAATGGGTTCTCCCTTGATCTCGCTTCCCTTCTTTAAAACCTCCGAACTCTCGAGGGGCAATAGTTTCATCACAGTTGGCTGTGTGGCAACGGCTGATTGAAAGCGGGTATAGATCAAATCCACTTCATCGTAGCGTGTTTCCTGAAACCCTTTGACGATCACCCCTGAGATTTCTTTTACCTCCTGAAGCGAGATCTCTTTTGAGATCTGGAGGAGGGTGTGATCGATGGGACAGGTCTTTCTCCGGAAAAGGTCATAACCCTTCCTTCCGATGAGAATGAGCCGGACCTCTTTGTCAGAATGCTCATTGATAAATCGTGTGGCCTGAGAAATAACATTGGCGTTGTAACCGCCACAGAGACCCTTGTCCGACGTGATGAGGACGAGGCCAATGTGTTTGACCTCCCGCTTGACGAGAAGGGGGTGGTCGATACGGGGAAGGGAAGGGGCCAGGCTTTCCATCAGTTCCTGGATCTTCTCGGCATAAGGCCTGGCTGAGCGGAGGCGATCTTCAGCCCGCTTGAGGCGTGAGACTGCGATCATCTCCATGGCGCGGGTGATCTGCTGGATGCTGATCACGCTTCGAATTCTTCTTTTGATATCTTTGGTTCCGGGCATTTTTCTTAATTCCCCCTCACCCCTGCCCTCTCCCACCAGGGGAGAGGGAAAAATTTTTCTCGCTGAAGGGGGTTCCCTTTAACTACCCTCACCCTTGATGGGGGAGGGATAGGGTGGGGGTGATATCATTTTATGTTGTTACAAAATTCTTCTTATAATCCTGGGCTGCCTGATGGAGAAATTTCGACATCTCATCAGAGAGCTGTTTTGTCTCTCGAATCTCTTTGGGAATCTGAGGGAACTTCTCCCGGACAAACGGGTAGAATCCTGCCTCAAAATCTTTAACCCTATCCACCGGAAGGTCATCGAGATAACCGTTTTCGGCAACGAAAATAATCATGATCTGATTTTCGACCGGCATCGGGTTATACTGGGGCTGTTTCAGGATTTCCACCAGACGTTCTCCACGAGTGATCTGGGCCTGAGTCGCCTTGTCCAGTTCTGAACCGAATTTGGCGAAGGTCACCAGTTCCCGGTACTGGGCAAGGTCGAGCCTGAGCATTCCCGCCACCTTCTTCATAGCCTTGATCTGGGCATTTCCACCCACACGTGAAACGGAAAGGCCGACCGAGACGGCAGGCCGGACACCGGCATAGAAAAGGTCGCCCTCCAGATAGATCTGGCCGTCGGTGATCGAAATGACATTGGTCGGGATGTAAGCGGAATAATCGCCAGCCTGTGTCTCCACAATAGGAAGCGCCGTAAGAGACCCGCCACCGAGTTCATCATTCAGTTTGGCGGCCCTTTCGAGGAGCCTTGAATGGATGTTGAAGATGTCGCCAGGGAAGGCCTCGCGGCCGGGCGGTCTCCTCAACAGAAGAGAGACCTGCCGATAGGCCACGGCATGTTTCCAGAGATCATCGTAGATGATCAGTGCATGGCGTCCTGTGTCACGGAACTCTTCGCCCATGGCAGCGCCTGCATAGGGGGCCACATATTGCATGGGTGCGGGGTCGGAAGCTGTGGCCGAGACCACGATGGTATATTCCATGGCTCCGTATTCCTGAAGGGTATTGACGACCGAAGCCACGGTGGACTGCTTCTGCCCGATGGCAACATAGATACAGATCACATTGCCGCCTTTCTGATTGAGGATCGTATCCACGGCAATGGCTGTCTTTCCGGTCTGCCGGTCTCCGATGATCAACTCCCGTTGTCCTCTTCCGATGGGGATCATGGAGTCAATGCACTTCAGTCCGGTTTGAAGGGGTTCTTTCACCGGTTGCCTTTCGACCACATTGGGTGTGGTCCCCTCGATCAAACGGAGCTTTTCTGTATGGATGGGACCTCTGCCATCAATGGGCTGTCCCACGGCATTGACAATTCTTCCGACCAGAGCATCCCCTACCGGGACGGAGAGGACCTTGCCCGTGCGCCTGACCTGGTTTCCCTGTTCAATATGGGCAATATCGCCAAGAATCATGGCTCCGATCTGGTCCTCTTCGAGGTTGAGAGCCATTCCGTATATTCCTCCCGGAAATTCGAGCATCTCAGAGGCCATACAGCTGGGAAGGCCTTTGATCCGGGCGATTCCATCTCCGGCCTCGATAACCTCTCCGATCTCCTCGGCCTCTGTCTTGACCTGGTATTGTTCAATATGCCGTTTCAGGATGGCTGATATTTCTTCTGGCTTGATCTTCAGTTCCACTTTTTCACCCCTTTTTCACCCCCACCCCCGCCTGCCAAAGAACTTGTTCGGCGGGCAGGCTCACCCTCCCCCCTGCCTACCGGCAGGCAGGCATCAAGGGTAAGGGGAAATATGAAATAAGTTAGTAGGTTTTCACCATCTCCTGCTTCATCTCTTCGAGACGATGTTTGACGCTTCCATCAATGATTTTGTTCTCGATCTTGACGATCACCCCTCCTAGAATCGACTCATCGACCATCGGTTTGAGAAAGACCTGCTTCTTCGATGCGCGGGAAAGTTCTTTTTCGAGGCGCTGGATCAGATCCTCGGAAAGAGGAACTGACGTGACCACTTCTGCCGTCACCTTTTCGCGGGATTCCTGAGCAAGAGTAAAAAAAGCCTCGATGATGTTGGGAAGTCTCCTCTGCCGGCCCTGGTCGATGACCAGATTGATCCAGTTGAGGGTGATCGTGGAGATCTTCTCACCGAATATCTGAAAGAGGGCGCTCTTCTTCCCCTCGGGAGAGATCTGGAGATTGCTCATAAACTCTTTCACTTCCGCATTCGATTCGAGACCGTTTTTAAGCCGGGTCAATTCCTCTTCAACCCGGTCGAGCGACTCCTCTGCCCGGGCCACCTGAAAGAGGGCCTCCGCATAGCCTCTCACCACCGGATCACTTGCCATAGAGTTCACCTACCTTTGAGACATACTCCTCCACAAGGCGGCGGTGGTCTTCGGTATTGAGCGACTTGTTGATGACCTTCGATGCGGCCATGATGGAGAGGTCGGCAATCTTCTCCTGGAGTTCGAGGAGAGCCTTTTGCTTCTGGAGTTCGATCTCCTCCTGGGCCCTCTTCACGATCTGATTCGATTCCTGCTGGGCCTTCTGGACGATCTCCTTCCGCATGTTTTCGCCCAATCCTTTTCCTTCGTTAATAATCTTCTGCGCCTCGGAACGGGCCTCGGCGAGCTGGCGTTTGTAATCTTCCAGGAGAGCAGCAGCCTCCTGCTTCGTCTTCCTGGCTTCTTCTAATTGCTGTTGAATCGTCTCCTCCCTCTTCTTCAATCCCTTCAGGATAAGAGGATAGACCAGCTTCGCCAAAAGGATGAGGAGGATAAAGAAAGAGACCAGAGTCCAGATGATCAATCCTGGTTCTGCTTTAAACATATTCCGCTCCCTCTTTGTGGATTATTCACGTGACCGTGTCCGTGACCATAAGGAGTCAGCTCCCTTATGATGAATGAGGTTTATGTTTTATTTAAAGATCAGCAAGAAGCTGATGACCAGAGCATACAGGGCGAGCGCCTCGATAAAGGCAATGCCGATGATCATAGTCGTTCGAAGCAATCCTGAGACCTCCGGCTGACGGGCCATTCCTTCAACTGTTTTCCCGACCATGATCCCCATGCCGACCCCTGTTCCGAGGGCTCCCAAGCCAATACTCAAACCTCCGCCTAAATAAGCAAAACCGACAGGATCCATTTGTAACCTCCTTTTGAAATAATATTTAGTTCACCCTCCCCAAAACAGAGAAATCCCTCTCCCCAGTGGCACAGGCGTGACGCCTGTGGCCACCAGAGAGGGTAGGGTGAGGGGGCATTATTTAATGTTCCGCATGAACGGCCTCGGCAATATACATGGAGGCCAGAATCGAAAAAATAAACGCCTGAATCAGTGAGACAAAGATCTCAAAGGCCATCATCACCACGGCCATCGCAAGAGGAAGGGGCGTGACGATGATGCTCTTGAACATGATGATCATTGAGAGAAAGACCAGGATGACCAGGTGGCCGGCAGTCATATTGGCAAAGAGCCGGACAGCGAGAGAGAATGGCTTGGCAAACTGGCTGATGATTTCAATGGGGAGCATGAGGGGAATAATCCAGAGGGGAACCCCCTTGGGAATAAACTTTTTGAGGTAGCCGAAAGGGCCATGCTTATAAATGCCTGCTCCCTGGGTGCAAAGAAAGACCACAATGGCCAGAGAAGCGGTCACATTGATGTTGGAGGTGGCCGTGAATCCCTTCGGAATCAGGCCGAGGAGATTACAGAAAAGGATGAAGAAGAAGAGGGTGGCGATGAAAGGAAACCAGGCCATCCCTTTCTCACCGATGGTTTCATAAATGAGGTTTGTCCTCAGATAGTCCACGACCGCTTCCATCAGATTCTGCAACCCCTTTGGAACCAACCTTCCCGCCCTTCCTGCGATGAAGAGGGTGAGAAAGACCAGCACACACGCAATCCACATCATGATGACCGCATTGGTAATGGAGAGGTCGATGTTTCCGATCTTAAGGGGAATATAGACATGGGGCTGGAGGTGTTCCATTAAGTCTATCTTTTCCATATTCGAATCCTTACCTCCCGATTTGCTTCCATGGGATCGATCCCAGCTTTCGATAAAACCGCATCGTTTTAATAATCAGAAAAAGGGTGAAGCAGATGGCGAAGGAGAGAAGGGCTGTTTGAAAATGGATCTCCTTCACTTTAGTCAACCCGTAGAAGATGAGGCCGAGCGCTGTGAGTCTTGCTATAAACCCACCCAGGGCAACGACGACAGAAGTCAACTTGGAACGGTAGATGACTTTCGAAGAGATGAAGGTGGAGGCTAAGAAATTGAGGAGAGCCAACGTAAACCCCACCATTGTTCCAGAAAGAAACGGATTCATCTCAATCCTTTTTCTCTTTATCTTCTTTGATAAGCCGGAAGATGCTTCGAAAACCGGCTGCCGACCCAAAGATGAACCCCACAATCATCAACCAGGGACGGGTGTTGAGGAGGTAATCTAAACCGTACCCTCCGAGAGCGCCGATCAGAACCGAAGCCAGCATTTCCACACCGATGCCACCGTACCTGAACCAATCTTTCATAAATTTTTCTGGTTTTCGATTCTGGGGCATCGGGGAATTACAAAATGTGAATTTCTTAACATACCTCAAAAAAGTTGTCAATCAATTTTTGTTAAGAGCCTGAATCCGTGAATACTTCCTTCGCAAAAGGAGAGCGAAGCATGTTAACCATTTGAAATTGTTATGAAACGGAAATGGGATGGTCCACATTGAGGGGGCGGGGATGAAGGTCTTCTTCCCGGGCAACCTTCGCCTCCATCTCGCAATGACCATTAAGAGTTCCTCCCTCATTGATGATAAGCACAGGGGTGATGAGGGTTCCAGAGAATTTGCCCGTCGAATGAATCTCAACCCGTTCTTCCGAATGGAGATCTCCCTCAACACAGCCGTTGATGATGATGATGTTTACCCCTACCTTTCCCTTAATGAGGGCGGATTCGCCCACAATCAGAGTGCCGCTTTCGAAGATTTCTCCCTCAAATCTTCCATCCAGGCGGAAGACCCCCCGAAAGGTCATCTTCCCTTCAAACAGGGTCTCTTTTCCAAGAAAGGCGCTGATCTCTTCTGGTGCCGAGGAAGGGGTTGTGGTGCTTTTAGTGAAGATGGATTTCCCTGACATGGGCGACTCCTTTCAACCCTTAACGGATAATTTCAAATGACAAAGTTCAAAGTTCAAATGAAATCTAAACGACAAAATGTCAAATATAGAAAGCCCGAATTTTCAACATTTGGTATTTGACATTCATTTGAAATTTGGATTTTGAAATTTGAAATTCCCTATGTTCTTTCATTTCCCAAGGATCGTTTCCACGATCCTTTCCAGGTCCTCAGGGGAATAGTATTCGATTTCGATCTTTCCCCTTTTCCCTCTCGCCTGGATCCGGACTTTTGTTCCCAGGTGCTGCCTCAGGGAGTCCTGGAGACTGTTGAGTTGATTTTCTAAATCGCCTTTTTTCTTTTCAATGGCGACTTTTTTCTTCGGCCTTTCCGACCATCGTTTTGCCCACGCCTCCGCCTCTCTCACCGAGAGGCCTTTCCGGATGATCAGGCCACAGAGCTCTTTCTGTTTCTCTCTGCTCTCCAGACTGAGGAGCGCTCTTGCATGACCGGCCGTGATCCGGTTCTGGATGAGGTGGTTTTTAATTTCAGAGGATAGTTTGAGAAGGCGGAGGGCATTGGTGATCGTCGTCCGGTCCTTTCCGACCCGCCTGCTCGCTTCTTCATGGCTGATATCGGATTTTTCTATCAGATCCCTGAAGCCTTCAGCCTCTTCAACGGGGTTGAGGTCCTCCCTCTGGAGGTTCTCAATGAGGGAGATTTCAAGGACTTCCCTGTCGTCTGCCTCTCTTACGATCACAGGGACTTCCTTCAATCCGGCCTTCTGGGCGGCCCGCCAGCGGCGCTCTCCTGCGATCAGTTCATAACCTCCGTCGATCCTCCTCACCATCAGTGGATCGAGGATTCCCTTCTCTTTGATGGTCTCAGCCAGTTCCAGGAGTTTCGATTCGTCAAAATGCTTCCGGGGTTGAGAACGATGGGGACGGATCTCTTCAATCCCGCAGTAAAAAAGTCTCCTTTCCTCCGCTCCTTCAACTTCCGGGATAAGGGCTCCCAGACCCTTTCCCAATGCCATTCTTTTAGTTGCCATTTTTCTTTCCGTCGGCCATGATCTCACTGGCCAGATTGAGATAACTTTCCGCTCCCTTAGAATGGATATCATATAGGATGACAGGCTTCCCGTGGCTTGGAGCCTCGCTCAGCCGGACATTTCTCGGGATGACAGTTTGAAACACCTTCTCTTTGAAATGGCTCCTGACCTCCTCGACCACCTGGTGGGAGAGGTTATTTCGGATGTCGAACATGGTGAGGAGAATCCCTTCGATCTCCAGTCTCGGATTAAGGGACTGTTTGATCAGACGGATCGTCTTAATCAATTGTCCCAGGCCTTCGAGGGCATAGTATTCGCACTGGAGAGGGATGATAACGGAATTCGCTGCCGTCAAAGAATTGATGGTCAGAAGCCCCAGGGAGGGAGGACAGTCGATAAAGATATAGTCATAATCCTCCTCGACCTCCTTGATCAGATGGGTCAGTCTTCTCTCGCGATCCTTCTCCTGAATGAGTTCCACCTCTGCGCCGATCAGGTCGGTATTCGAGGTAACCAGATCGAGATGGGCAAGGGAAGTTTTCTGAATCGTCTCCCGGAGCCCCGAACCTTTGAGCAGGGCTTGATAGATCGTCCCATTGGACTGCTCTTTGCTGAGACCGATTCCGCTTGTTGAGTTTCCCTGGGGATCGATGTCAATGAGCAGAACCCTCTTCTCTGCCACGGCAATGGAGGCGGAGAGGTTGACGGCGGTCGTCGTCTTTCCCACGCCTCCCTTCTGGTTGGCAATGCAGATCACTTTCGCCATGATGAATCCTTTGGAATGGCGGAATATTGGAATAATGGAATATTGGTTTTTTAAATCTTTTAACCCATTATTCCACTGTTCCATTCTTCCAGTATTCCAAATCTGACTCTTTATAGCACAAAAGGGGGAGAGAGGGAAAGACTAAAGTTACAACTTCTCGAAGAGAAGGATCGACCGTTTGATAGAACTGAAAGGGAGGGAGAAGGTGGCGGTCTTGATCCATCGATACCGGTTTCTTGTGGACAGGGGAAGTCGTTTCAATTCCTCACCTCCACCTTCACCTTTCATCGCCAGAAGGATTCCTCCCTTCTTCAAGAAAGGAAAGCTGAGCAGGAGGAGGGTGTCGAGATCGGAGAAGGCTCTTGCAATCGTCCCATCGAACCGGCCTCCCAGGGCCTGGAGAATCTGCTTGTCTTGAACGCGGCCGTGTATCGCCTCAATTCCTTTTAGCCCCAGCGTTCTGATGATATGTCTCTGAAAGTCGACCTTCTTGCGGACCGAATCAATCAGGGTCACCTCCAAGGAGGGTTGGATCATTTTTAAGGGAATTCCTGGAAAGCCCGCACCTGAGCCGATGTCGAGGAGAGAGGAGATGTTGGGGAGATGGAGAAAGACCGACAGGGAATCGAGGAAATGTTTAAGGACAATCCCCTTTTCCGACCGGATGGCCGTGAGGTTGATCTTCGTATTCCATTTGAGGAGTTCCCGGAGGTAGAGGTCGAAGGCCTCCACTGTCCTTTCACTTAAATTGATTCCAAAGGCTTTGGTCCCTTCCATAAAGAGTCTTCTGTTGTCGGTCTCCATTGATAAACATATATCATAGAAGCGCTTTTTTGGCTATCCGTAGGGCTTTTTCCTTTTCAAAATATTTATTGCACTCTTTATCCAGGAGAAGTAGAATTTCAGAAGTAAAAGGCCCATTTTGAAAGGAGTCCAGTGATGATCGTTCGAATATTTTTAATCGTGTTGGTTGCACTGCTGATCGCACAACCTGCCTCGGCCCAGCTTGACCGGTTATTGAAAGGGATTGGGCTGGGTGGACAGAAAGGGCTCAGTGATGCAAAAATCGGTGAAGGATTAAAAGAGGCATTGAAGGTAGGGACAGAAAACACCGTGACTTTTACCGGTAAAACAGACGGGTTCTTTCTGAACCAGGCGATCAAGATCCTGATGCCAGAGAAACTCCGGACCGTAGAAAAAGGGCTGAGGGCAGTGGGCTATGGTCCGCAGGTGGATGAGTTTGTCCTGAGCATGAACCGTTCAGCCGAGAAAGCGGCGCCCTTTGCCAAGCAGATCTTCTGGAATGCGATCGGAGAGATGACCTTTGAAGATGTGAGAAAGATCTTTTCAGGGCATGAGACCTCAGCCACAGAGTATTTTAAAGGCAAGACTTCAGATAAGCTCACTGTCATATTCAAGCCGATCGTTGACAAAGTGATGAACGAAGTCGGTGTCACCCGTCAATATAAAGATCTGGTGGGACGATATGAATCTATCCCCTTTGTGAAAAAGGAGACCTTTGATATTGATCAGTATGTTGTCACCAAGGCGCTCGATGGATTGTTCCATGTGCTGGGCGAGGAAGAGAAGAAGATTCGCACAAATCCCGCAGCTCGAACCACCGACCTGCTCAAAGAGGTCTTTGGAAAATAGAGAAAAGTTTTTCATTTTTAGGCTGTCATTCCGGTGCAAACCGGAATCCAGATTTATCCTGTCAGAATGGTGTCTCAAAAAAGGAGGGATGTCATGAAAAAATGGATCAAAATAGGAATCATTGTCCTCGGCATATTTGTTTTGCTGTTCATTGGCCTTAATATTTTGATTAAAAGCTATCTCTCCGGGGAAAGATTGAAGGCGATGATCCTTCCGAGGGCGGAATCTTTGACCGGCAGAAAGGTTTCCTTGGAGGATATCCGTGTCTCTCTCTTTAAGGGGGTAGTCGCAACAGGGTTAAGTGTGAAGGAGATGGATGGACAAAAGGATTTCTTTAAGATGAAGGAGTTTGTCCTCTCCTATCGGCTTTTACCCCTCCTGAAAAAACAGCTCGTCATCAGCAAGATAGAGATTCTCTCCCCATCCGTGACGATCGTAAAAGATCGACAAGGAAAGTATAACTTCAGCAGCATTACGGAGAGGGGTTCCCAGAAACCCTCGAAACCCGCTGAACCCGGAGAGCAAGGGCTTCCGATCTCAATCAGTGCCGATCGATTGTTTGTCCAGAACGGTCAGTTGAAATTTGTTGATGAGGAGAAAGTGTTGCCGGATGTCTCGGGTGTCTTTGATATGGAATTTGTGGGGTCAGTCGGGCAGGATGGAACCCCCCGGATGAAATCTGGCCAGATTTCGGTAAAAGAAATTAAAGCTGTTCTCAAGGGAGCTGAGATCATCACTACAGGGAAGATCGACATGGATGAACAGACCCTTCGGGCCAATCTGAAGACAGCACTCGGAAAGGACAGCATTGATCTCACGGCAACGGTCAAAGATTATCTCAAGGCGCCTGAGGTGACAGCCAATCTCTATGCAAAAGAACTGGATATTCAGAAGTGGATGGGCATCGGTGGTGAGGAGAAATCTACTAAAAAGGACGTTTCAAAAGAACCGGAGGGCCCAAAAGGAAAGAGTACCCGACAGGCCGAAAGCGGGACGGACCAGAAACTGAAAGCCTCCGGACAGGTGAAGGTCGATGTGGCGAAATATCAGGGTTATACCATCAAAGGCCTGAGCATGAATTATCAGTATGTCAATGGAGTGGTAAAGATAGACCCTCTTGGACTCCAGTTTTCGGGAGGAGATGTTTACAATACCGAAGGAAATTTGGGAGGGAAATTTTATTTTAACAGCGCCCGGATTCAGGAGACCCTGAAAGGAGATGCGAATCTCAAACTCGGCAAAGGGGTGATTAAAGGCTCGCAGGTTTTCGATGCCATTTCATCTCTCACCGGCATTCAGGCTCTGAAGGACCCCATTGTTGATCAGGGTTCATTCCATTTTGACATCAAGGAGGAGAAGGTATTGATAGACGGGTTTATCAGCTCGGCCCTTTTCAGGCTTTCCCCAAAAGGAACGATGGGTTTAGACCAGAAATTGGATATCCCCACCGAACTTAAGCTCTCTCCCGAGCTTAGTAAAAGCCTTTCCAAAGAGTTGACCAAGATGAAGTTCATGACGGATGACCAGGGATGGGTGGTTCTCCCTCTTAAAATAAAAGGCACAAACGAAAAACCGAATGTAAGCCTTGATATGGAAAGGGTGGTAAAGCAGATCGTTCCGGATTTGACCAGAGAGATAGAAAAAAGACTGTTTCAGAAAAAGAAGTAGGGGAGGCGGGGACGTTGTTTTCTATTTTGCTAACATAAGACCTGGAGCGAAAAAGTGAAATAGAAAACAACGTCCCTGATATCCCCGACATCTATATAAAAGGGGGTGGTCATGTGATTTGGAAAATAATTCAGATTTATAAAAATAAACTAAAGCCCCGTCTTAAGAAGATACTCATCGGTCTTGTCATTTTCTTTGTCGTCTTTACCCTGGTTGGTTTTTTTGTTATCCCTCCTATCTTAAAATCTATTTTGATCAAGAAACTTTCGGAGAACCTTCATCGTGAAGTGGCGATCACCCAAATCAAGGTGAACCCCTATGCGCTCTCTTTAACGGTAAGAGGGTTTCAGGTGAAGGATCGCGGAAGTTCAGAAAGGTTTTTATCCTTTGATGAGCTTTTCGTAAACCTCCAGAGTCTCTCTGTTCTGAAATTTGCCCTGGTTCTAAAAGAGATCCGGTTGACGAATCCTTATGTTAAAATCAACCGTCTTTCAGACATGACCTTTAATTTCTCTGATTTGATTGAAAAGAGGACGGCCCCACCTGCGGAAAAAGGAAAACCATTAAGGTTTTCTTTAAATAACATTCAGCTCATCAATGGAAGCATTGACTTCTGGGATGGACCTAAGCAGACCAAGCATTCGGTTAATGAACTGAACATCGGCGTTCCCTTCATATCGAACATCCCCTCTCAGATTGATATCTTTGTCCAACCTGCTTTCTCCGCTAAAATTAATGAGACACCCTATAAGGTTCAAGGAAATACCAAACCATTTGGAGACACCCTTGAAACCGTTTTTGACATCAATATCAACGACCTGGACATTCCCTATTATCTTGCCTATCTCCCTATTAAATTAAATTTTAAGATCGTCTCCGCTTTTCTCGATGTTCAAGCAAAGATCTCGTTTCTTCAGCCCCGGGATAAATCGCCCTCCTTGACAGTGACGGGGGATGTGGCCTTAAAAAAAGTGGCGCTCGACGATAACAAGAAAAATACTTTATTCAGACTTCCACTTCTTGAAATCGGAATTGCGCCGACAGAACCTCTCCGACAGATCATTCACCTGTCAAAGATTTCCATCCAGTCTCCTGAACTGGAAGTACGGCGTGATGATCAAGGAGTCGTCAACCTTCAAACCCTCCTGCCCGAAAAAAGCGAGGCGAAATCTGCTCCCAAGAAGGATGAAGAGTCAGCCCCTTTGGTTTTAGATATTGATGAGATACAACTTACGGGCGGAAAAGTCTCTTTCTCCGATCTTTCCAGAAATCCAACCTTTAAAACGATCTTTAATCCGATCGCCTTAAAGGTTGATCATTTCAGCAATGGTAAGGACAAGAAATCAGCGTACACACTTTCCCTTCAAACCGAGGCCAAAGAAAACATCAAGCTTGAGGGTGAATTTTCGATGGACCCCCTGGGAGCAGGAGGGGCTTTGGAAATCAAATCTATTCCGTTAAAGAAATATGCACCTTACTATCGGGATAACATCCTCTTTGACATTGAAGAGGGACGCCTCGACTTTTCTACACGTTACAAATATGGTAAAGGCGAAAAGGAACCAGAGGTCTTCCTTTCAGGACTCACCCTCGTCCTCAATTCCCTTCGTCTTAAGAAAGCTGAAGAGAATGAAGACTTTCTTAAGATCCCCAACTTTTCAATCCGAGAGACCGATGTTGATCTTGCAAAGAGGCAACTCAACATTGGGAAGGTCTCCATACAGAAAGGGGACCTCTCCATTAAACGTTTTAAAAATGGCGATTTGAATCTCCTCAAGCTCTTTCCTCCTCCATCAGTATCCCCATCGGCATCCCAAGAAAAACCCGTGGAGGACAAAACAAAGGTTCCTGAAAAACCCTGGGCCGTCTTACTGAAAAATTTGTCGGTTGATGGTTATACGATTCGAGTGGAGGATCAAACACCCATTGAACCCGTGATGGTGGTTGTAGAAGATTTTAAACTGACAGGAGAAAATATCTCGACCGCAAAAAATAGCAAGGGCAAACTTACTCTTGACCTTCTTTTGAACAAGAAGGGAACCTTTTCCATGACAGGGATGGTTGGCATCGATCCTGTCGCAGCAGATTTAAAGATGAATTTAAAAGGCTTAGAAATCGGGCCCTTCCAGTCTTATTTCACAGATAAAGTAAAAATCACTTTAACAGGCGGCGCCTTTTCATCGGCTGGTACCCTTTCCTTAGGGATGCCGGACAACAAGGAATTTAAAATGAACTACCGGGGCGAAGCCTCTTTAACCCATTTTGCATCCATTGATAAGCAGAATGCCGAAGACTTCCTGAAGTGGGAGTCTCTCTCTTTCGATGATTTTAATGTGGGGCTGAATCCTCTCTTGATCGATGTCAAAGGAATCTCCCTTACCAATTTCTATACTCGCCTGGTTATCCAACCGAATGGATCACTGAATCTTCAGGAGATTATGGTAAAGGACGAGCCAAAGAAAGAGAAAGAAGCCTCTCCTCCTGTGACACAGGAGAAGGCGGCTTCTTCGCAGAAAGAAAAGGAGTCGGTTAAAAATATCAAAATCGGAACAGTTACCCTGCAGGAAGGGAGAGTTGACTTCTCGGATCAATCCCTCAAACCGGAATATTCGGTAAAACTGACTGAGATCGGAGGAAGGGTGTCCGGGCTTTCTTCCGAAGAGACGACCCTGGCCGATATGGAACTTCGTGGGAAGCTGAACGATTATGCTCCCCTTGAGATCACGGGGAAGATCAATCCTTTGAAAGAAGACCTGCACGTCGATTTAAAAGTCCGGTTTAAGGATATGGATCTCAGTCCGATGACTCCTTATTCCGGGAAATATGTCGGATATACCATTGAGAAGGGCAAACTTTCTTTTGACCTGCAATATCTCATCGCCAAGAAGAAACTCGATTCTCAGAACCGTGTTTTCCTGGATCAATTCACCCTGGGAGACAAAGTTGAAAGTCCCCAGGCAACCAAATTGCCTGTCAAGCTTGCCATTGCCCTCCTAAAGGATCGAAAGGGAGAGATCAAACTGGACATCCCTGTCACAGGGAGTCTCGATGATCCTAAATTCAGTGTTTGGGGAATTATCCTGAAGATCATTGTCAACCTGATTGCAAAGGCTGCCACCTCACCTTTTTCACTTCTCGGGGCCATGATTGGAGGGGGAGAAGAACTCAGTTTCGTCGAGTTTGAATACGGAAGCTCCATGGTTGCCGAACCCAGTGCGAAGAAACTGAGCGCCATTGCGAAGGCTCTGAATGATCGGCCCTCCCTTAAAATGGATATCGAGGGGCGTGTGGATATGGAGAAAGACAGAGAGGGGTTGAAGCAGTATATGTTCAACAGAAAGCTAAAGGCGCAGAAACTGAATGAGATGGTCAAGAAAAGACAACCTGCCATTCCTTTGGATGAAGTGAAAATCGAAAAAGCGGAATACGACAAATATCTGAAAATGGCCTACAAAGAAGAGAAGTTCCCGAAACCGAGAAATGTTCTGGGCATGGCCAAGGACATCCCAGTACCTGAAATGGAAAAATTGATCCTGACTCATTTAGAGATCAAGGATGGGGATCTGAGAAACCTTGCTTCTCAGCGGGCCATGAAAGTAAAAGAAGCTATCGTCAAATCCGGTCCGGTTGAACCGGAAAGAATATTTATCCTTGAACCAAAATCTCTTACCCCGGAAAAGAAGGAGAAGATCAAGGATAGTCGTGTGGATTTTAAGCTGAAATAATTAGTGTTTGTCTATAAACTAACGGTTTACAAAAAGATCGTCATTCCGGCGAAAGCCGGAATCCAGGACGCCCGATTTTCGTCGGGACCACGACTGGATGCCGGATCAAGTCCGGCATGACGGAAAAATCTAATTAAATTTCATGAGGAGGTCAAAAATGCTAAAAGAATTTAAAGAATTTGCTATGCGGGGAAATGTTCTGGATATGGCGGTCGGTATCATCATTGGAGCAGCCTTCGGCACCATTGTGAATTCACTCGTTCAAGATGTGATCATGCCGCCCATTGGTCTGCTTCTCGGGAATGTTGATTTTTCCAATATTTTTGTTGTCCTCAAGGAAGGCAAGGTGGCCGGACCTTATGCCTCCGTGGCTGCAGCAAAGTCCGCAGGGGCCGTGACGATCAACTTCGGAGTGTTTGTGAATACCATCATCAGTTTTGTCATCGTTGCCTTTGCGGTATTTCTCCTTGTCCGAACGATTAATCGATTGAGACGTCAAGAGGACACCCCTCCTCCTGTGCCAACGACCAAAGAATGTGCGTATTGTTTCTCCGCGATTCCGATCAAAGCAACCCGTTGTCCACAATGCACTTCTGAACTGAAGGCAGGTTGAACAACAGGGGACGGAAAAGGAGAACTGTTATGATGTCACGCATCATCAATTTCTTCAAGACGGGCATCTGGGAAATCCGATTAAAGGATCTTCCGCCTATCAAGGCCTTTTTCATTAAATATCTGCGCATCATCATCCTGGCCTCTCAAAGCTTTTTGAGAAATCACCGTCAAAAAACGGCTGCAGTTTTGACCTATTATTCTTTGCTCAATGTCGTTCCGGTGATCGCCGTGGCCTTTGCCATTTCTAAAGGTTTCGGTCTTGAAAAACTGATCGAAAAACAGATTCTGCAAATGGCAGAAAAGGCAAACTTGCAGGCGGATATCACAAGCCAAATTCTCCTGTTTTCTAATAGACTCCTTGATCAAGCCAAAGGGGGGATCATCGCAGGGGTTGGCGTTGTATTGCTCCTTTGGACGGTGATATCCATATTGGGAAAAATTGAGGAGTCCCTCAATGATATATGGGAGGTTAAAAGATCAAGGACCATTGTAAGAAAATTTAGCGACTACATTGCCCTCATGGTCTTCGCTCCTGTTCTCCTGATTATTTCCAGCAGTGCCACCGTCCTTTTAGCCAGCCAGATGAAGGTGATCGTCAATAAAATTGCCTTTCTCGGAATTTTTAGTTCAGCGATCCTTGTCCTCTTGAACCTATTGCCTTATGTTTCGATCTGGGCTTTGTTCACCATGCTCTACCTGGTTATGCCCAATACCCGAATTCCACTCAGGTCAGCCATAATAGGAGGGGTCTCGGCAGGGACGATTGCCCAGATTGTTCAGTGGTTCTATATAAAATTTCAGATTGGAGCCGCAAGTTACGGCGCCATTTACGGCAGTTTTGCGGCCCTGCCCCTTTTCCTGGCGATGCTTCAAATGAGCTGGATGATTGTCCTTTTCGGAGCTGAAATTTCTCATGCCAATGAACATTATGAAACGTTCGGATTTCAACCGGATTATTCCCGGGCCAGCTTCTCATCGAAAAGGCTTCTCACCCTTAAGATATTTCACCTGCTGACCAAGAAGTTTTCTCAAGGAGAAAAAGCATTAGACGCCATACAGATTGCAGAGCTGTTGGAAATTCCGGTTCGCTTTGTGCGGCAACTCCTTGAAGAATTGATCGATGTTGGGCTCGTCGTTGAAACAACAAGCGGAACTAAACATCAAGTCACTTTTCAACCCGGCCGGACGATAGAAAACCTTACCGTAAAAGAGGTACTCGATGCCTACGAGCGGCGTGGAATCCCTTATGACACCGTTTCTCAATCGGATAAGGAAGAGAATATCTCCAACTATTTAAAAAATATTTCCGAAGTCGTCGAAAAAGCGCCCGGAAATGTCTTGATCAAAAAGATTTAAGGAAACAAGGGACCAGTGAATCGAAGAAAGATAGGAACCGTTTCCGCAATTTTGTTCTGTCTTGGTTTAATCGTTTTCTCCTCGGTGGGCAATCCACAAGACTCCATTGCTAAAGACACCCTCAATAGTTCAATCTCGCTTGGAGGGCTGGAACGGACCTATCGGATCCACCTCCCTTCCGAACATGACCGAACAAAGATTGCGCCTCTTGTATTCCTCTTCCACGGAGGCGGTGGAACGGGCCAGGGAATGGAAAAGCTGACCCAGGGTGGATTTAATCGTCTGGCGGACAGAGAGGGCTTTATCATCGTCTATCCGGATGGCATTGAGAAACACTGGAACGATGGACGGGGTCTTCAGGCCTATCGTGCGCACCGGGAAAATATTGATGATGTCGGCTTTATCTCTGCCCTGATCGAACACCTCATTAGGACTCTGAATGTTGATCCGAATCGTATCTATGTGGCGGGCATTTCCAATGGCGGACAGTTTTCCCAGCGCTTAGCCTGTGAACTCTCCGATCGAATTGCGGCGATCGGGGTAGTGGCCATCCAGTTACCAGAGAACCTTCCCTCATCTTGTGCTCCGAAGAGGCCTGTTTCCGTATTGATGATGCCCGGGACAGAGGATCCCCTCGTGCCCTGGGAGGGCGGAGAGATCGGATTCAGGAGGGGCCGGAAATTCGGAAGGGTTCTATCCGTTCCTGAATCAATGAGGTTCTGGGCGAAACAAAACCAGTGTCTTGGATCGTCTGTGGTCAGCTATGAACCGGATCGAGATCCAAAGGATGGCACACGGGTTCGACGTGAAGCCTATGTTCCATGCGGCGAGGGGGCCGAAGTCGTTCTTTATGCCGTTGAAGGTGGAGGACACACCTGGCCCGGCGGAGATCAATATCTGCCGGCGGGGATCATCGGAAGAACGAGCAGGGATATCGACGCCAATGAAGTGATATGGAATTTCTTCAAAAAACATGCCCTGCGGTGAGAGTCTTTCTAAAAGGCTGGAAAATTCTTAAAAAATAGGATATAAGAAAACCTCTCCATGGGGGTGGGGAAATAATCATTCAGAAGGGTGGATATCTCTTGAAAAAGATTGCCATTAAAGGGACAGGGTCTTTTTCACCGGAGCGGGTTGTTCCAAATTCTTATTTTGAAAAGATCATCGACACGAGCGATGAATGGATTACGACCAGGACGGGAATAAAGGAACGGAGAATGATTGAGAAAGGTCAGGCCATGTCTGACCTTGCTACTCTCGCCTCTGCATCTGCCCTCCAAATGGCGGGCATCTCCGCCGATGAACTGGACCTGATCATTATCGGGACCTCGACGGCTGACATGCTCAGCCCCTCAGCAGCCTGTATGGTCCAGTACCGGTTGGGTGCGAAGAAGGCCGTGGCCTTCGATGTGAATGCTGCCTGTCCGGGATTTATTTATGGACTGGCAGTCGCCCAGAAGTTTATGCAGGATGGGTCCTATAGCAAGGCCCTGGTGGTAGGCGGCGAGATCGTTTCGAACCGGCTCGATTATAAAGACCGATCCACCTGCGTCCTTTTCGGTGACGGAGCAGGCGCGGTCGTCCTCGAACATTCCAATGGAAAGGATAACGGAGAGATCCTGGCCATGGACATCGAGTCCGACGGAGATCTCTGGCATCTGATCCATGTGCCCGGAGGAGGGTCGCGAATCCCTCCTTCCCATGAAATGCTGAATGAGGGTCTTCAGTATTTGAAGATGAATGGCAATGAGGTCTTCAAACACGCGGTCCGCACTCTGGTCGATTCGGCCCGTAAGATCATGGCACAACAGGGAATTACGAGTGAGGAAATAGACTGGTTCATCCCCCACCAGGCCAATATCCGGATTATGGATGTCGTGGCGGAAAAGTTGGGGATTCCCACCGAAAAGGTGATTGTCACCGTCCACAAGTATGGCAACACGTCAGCCGCCACCATACCGGTTGCCTTTGATGAGGCGGTCCGAAGCGGTCAGATCCGGAAAGGCGATCTCGTCCTGGTCAGTTCTTTCGGGGCCGGTTTGACCTGGGGGGCCGCTCTCTTCAGATATTGATACGTTCCTCCTTCCATTATTTTTTGACCTCAAGAATCCTTTCTGCTACAATGCCCCCATCTTTTCTCAAGGACCAAAGAAAAATTGTTTAACGGTGACGATGCTCGTATCGAAGTAAATCGAGAAGGCCCGACCACGGGAAGCTGGAAATGAGAAGTTCGAGCTTCAAGTTTCGATATGCGAGCCTCGATACGAGCTTCAACAACGATAAACGTTCATTTTAATTGATCATCTTATGGCTAAAGCCAAAACCCAATTTGTCTGCCAGTCCTGCGGATATCAGGCTCCGAAATGGTTGGGGAGGTGCCCGGGATGTCAGGAGTGGAACACCTTTGTAGAGGAACGGATCGTTGAGGAGAAGGTACCTGAACGAAACCTTCTTGGTTTTGAGAACGAAGCTGTTCCAACAGCCATCACTGAGATTGTTGCTGAAGAAAAAGGGAGATTTCAGATCGGTATCAGTGAATTCGACCGCGTCCTGGGAGGAGGGATTGTTTTCGGATCCGTGATCCTGGTCGGAGGCGACCCGGGGATTGGTAAGTCAACCCTTCTTCTTCAGATGATGCATTGTTTGGCATCGAAGGGGAAAAAAGTTCTTTACATCTCCGGAGAGGAGTCGCTTCAGCAGTCAAAGATGAGGGCTGAACGATTGGGAGTTTCATCAGAACACCTCTTTGTGGTTTCTGAGACCTCCTTAGAAAAAATTCTCCAGGATATCCAGGCGCTCAGACCTTTGACCGTGGTGGTTGATTCGATTCAAACCATTTATTCCTCTGAACTTCCTTCGCCACCCGGATCGATCACTCAAGTCAGGGAAGCATCCAGCCGGTTGCTCTATCTGGCAAAGCATCTCTCGATCCCCATCTTTCTCATCGGCCATGTGACTAAGGAGGGTTTTATTGCAGGGCCAAAAGTTCTGGAGCACATGGTGGACACCGTTCTCTATATTGAAGGGGAAGCCAATTACGCCTTCCGGATCCTGAGGGCTGTTAAAAACCGTTTCGGTTCCACCAATGAAATCGGGGTTTTTGAGATGAAAGATTCAGGGCTGGTGGAGGTGAACAGTCCTTCCGAGTTCTTTCTATCCGGGAGGACCCAACACGCTTCCGGTTCGGTGGTGATGCCCAGCATCGAAGGCTCAAGGCCTATTCTCATCGAACTTCAAGCCCTGGTCGTTCCAACGAACTTCGGCGTTCCCCGGAGAACCGCTCAGGGAGTAGATGCCAACCGGGTTTCGCTTCTCGTGGCGGTGATGGAAAAGAGGCTGGGGGTCCACCTTAACAATCAAGACATCTTTCTTAATATCGCTGGGGGGATAAAGGTGGAGGAACCCGGCGCGGATTTAGGTGTGTTCGCTGCCATATCGTCAAGTTTCCGAGACAAAGTGATTGATCCTGAAATAGCCGTTTTTGGAGAAGTGGGACTGGGGGGCGAGGTGAGGGGAGTGAGCCAACCGGAGGTGAGGGTGAAGGAAGCAGCGAGAATGGGGTTTAAACGAATCCTTCTGCCCAAACCGAATCAGGAGAAGGTAAAAGGGGTCAAAGAGATCGAATTGATTGGCGTGAGGAGCGTTAAAGAAGCAGTCGAAAGGCTATTTTAAATTCGAAGCACGAAATGGATTTTAAAAGGGAATCAGGTTACCAGGAAATCAGGAGGCAGAGTATCAGAGGATCAGGTTATCAGGAAGAAAAAGACGAAAATTGTTTAACCTGATACCCGGATATCCTGATATCTACAACCTGATCACCTGATATTCTGATAGCCGCTAACCATTGTTTCGAATTGGTCCGAGACGGACGCTTCGCCCGACATTCGGATTTCGAATTTATTCTTATGAAGGAGGTTTTATGAAGAAGCGAATCATCGGGTATCTTTTGATCGTCTCTATTGTTCTGTCTTTCTCTTCGGTCCAGGCGCAGGAGAAGCCTGCTGGCCCAGGAGAGGTTTATGATTCCGCAATGGAGCTCTTTCATAAAGGCAAATATCAGGAGGCCATTGAGGGGTTTTCAAAACTGATCCAGTCCTTTCCTACCAGTCGCTTAGTCTCCTATTCCCACTATATGATGGGACAGTCCTTTCTGAGGACGGAAAGGTTTGAAGAAGCCATTCAGAAGTTCGAATACTATCTCAATGCCTATCCGGAGGGAGACCGCACGAGAGAATCGGAGCAGGGGTTGAGAGTGGCCAGGGAGAAGATCAGACCGAAGAAGGAGATCGGCGGAACAGTGGTGGAAGTGAAACCTGCTCCGGAAGAACCGAAAAAGGCAGGGGTTCCGAGAGTCATTGAAGAACCCAAAAAAGAAGAAGTCAGGAAAGTTATTGAGGAGCCCAAGAAGATAGAGGTGGCGAAGGTTCCGGAGGAGACGAAGAAGGAAGAAGTAAAGGTTCCCATCAAGGAGGAAGTGAAGCCCCCCCCAGAGAGAGCCGTGACAGGTGTCGTTCAAGAGGCAAAAAAGGTGAAGAGGCGGGTCTGCGCTCAGATTTCGTATATAGACGGAAAGAACCTCGTTGAAGTGGAAAAGAGGATCAAGGAGTTGAAGGATGCGGGTGTGGACACGCTCATCTTCAGGGTGTTTCAGAATAAAGGGGACCGGATGTATAAGTTTGTGAAGGCTCGTCATGAGGAAGGGGTCTTCTTCAAGACTGAACATGGACTGGTCATCGATGATGTTTTAGGGAAGATAGCGGAGATTGTCCATCGCCATGGGCTTGAGCTCTTTGCCTGGATGACAACGCGTTATGCGACCTACGGTGTCGACAAACATGCGGGTTATCGATCCAGAATCTACAATTTCGAAACGAAGAAGATGGAGATCGGAAGGGGGTTTAACCTGTTTCATACCGATGTCCTGAAGCGGCTCGAGGGACTCTTTCGTGACCTCGGCCGTTATCCGATCGACGGGATCCTGTTTCAGGATGACCTGATCCTCCGGCACAATGAGGACTTCAGCCTCGAAGCTAACAAGGCCTTCTTAAAAGATTTTGGTTATTCTCCCAACCCGGATATCTTTTATATCGACCCTTATAAATCGGAGTCCGGAAAGTATTATGTCAAAGGATATACAGAGCAGTTCTGGACCTGGGCCAATTGGAAAAACCGGTATCTGATGGATGTGGCCAAGCGGCTGGTCGGGGCGGCCAGGGAGTCCAATCCGAAATTGCAATTTGCGATCAATCTCTATTTTGAAGCCGTACTGAACGATACCAATGGCGTCGCCTGGTTCTCACAGACTTTGGAGGAGGCCCTTAAGAAGGAGTTCGACTACTATGCCATCATGGCCTATCATCGGCAGGCGATGAAAGGCAGGAATATCGAACTGAAAGAGTCGATTGATTTGATGGCCGAAGCCGCACAGAGGGCGGTCAAGTCCGTGGGCGATCCCTCTCGAGTGATGATGAAAATCTGGATCCTTGACTGGAAAAGCAATGAAGCCGTGGGTCTTGATCTGGCTCCGCAGAAAGAGATCGAAGAGATATTGACGAAGATTTTAGAACAGGGGGAGGTCAGTTTGGCCTTTGTCCCCTACACCCATCAATTTCCTCTCCATCAACTGAAAGGGAAGTGGACGGTTACAAAATAGTTCGGAGTTCGCCTGCCTGCACGAAGCGTTTCGGCGAAGGCAGGGAGTCGGGAGTTCGGAGTAGATTCCAAAACCAAAGTCTCCGAACTACGAACCAATTACTCCGAACTGTTTTAATCCTTCAGTTTGAGCCAGACGTTGATGGTTGAGATCTGCTCCTCTTCTCTTTTCCTTCATGGTGTTGATTTTCCCCTGCCTTCCTAATCATAAAATTGCCATAAAATCAAATTTTTGGTATATGTAGTACAACTCAAGATGGAGAGATTTAATTTTTGAATAGAAAGTTAGGATTCAGACCCTATTTTTAAAAGGATAGGATGAGTTAAGGCGACTGTGTCGGGCAGCTCACCTTTTCATTATTTCTTCAAGATGGCGGAAGAGACGACTGAGCCGCCATATAGTCAATAAGCCCATAGCCCGGAGAAACCTTTTCTGACCTGGCTGAGGGACTTGCGGTTCACCAAATGCGCAGCAATTCATCTTTTAAGTGAACTACATCACTCCTGATATACTTTGGGGTTGGAATAAGTATATCAGAAGTGCTATAATTTATCTAATAGATGAAATTTTACGCTCTGGATATACTATGCAGACCATATCCGGTTTAGGGAAAATTGAGAGAGAAAGGTTAGCGGCGCTTATTCGGGGTACGAAAGGAACCGTTTCGGTTCCAGAGGCGGCCGGTATCTTGAAGGTTTCGCCTTCCGAAGCTTCCAAGATGTTGTCAAAGTGGGCGAGCAAGGGCTGGCTTTCTCGCGTGCGGCAAGGGCTTTATATTCCCGTCTCAATCGAATCTCGAACCATTGATGTTCCCTTAGAAGACCCCTGGGTCATAGCGGACCGCTTGTATTCTCCTTGTTATATCGGAGGCTGGAGCGCAGCAGAGTATTGGGGCCTGACAGAGCAAATCTTTCGCACTGTTGTCGTAATGACAACGCAGAAACCAAGAAATCGAAAGCCGGTCATCAAAGGAACAGGATTCCTCCTACGGACAGTATCAGAGAAAAGTATGTTCGGACTGAAACCTATCTGGAGAGGACAGGTAAAGATATCAGTCTCAGATCCAACCCGCACCATACTTGATATGCTGAGTAATCCCCAGCTTGGGGGTGGAATCCGTTCCACTGTCGATGTATTTAGAGATTACCTGAGGTCAGAGAATAAGAAGATAGATTTGTTGATCGAGTATGCGGATCGATTGGGAAATGGTTCTATATTTAAACGGCTCGGTTTTCTGTTGGAGCAATTTGCTCAGGATGAACAGAACATGATCAAGCTCTGTCAAACCAGACTCACAAAGGGAAATTCCAAGTTAGATCCAAAACTGCCTGGCGACAAATTGGTCACGCGATGGAGACTGTGGACTCCTAAGAATTGGGCAAAGGAGCGCTGATTTGATTAGCCGTCTGGAAATATTGGATTTTTCCAGGGAGTTTGGACTCACTTCAAATATTATTGAAAAAGATTATTTACTTGGATGGATATTAGGTGGTATCTCACAGCACAGCGAATTAGGTTCCGAATGGGTTTTCAAAGGCGGGACCTGCCTGAAAAAGTGTTATTTTGAAACCTACCGCTTTTCAGAGGACTTAGATTTTACAATTAAAAACCCTGATCATTGCAATCAAGAGTTCTTGACAGATGCGTTCAAAGAAGTTGCCGATTGGGTTTATGAGAAAGCCGGCATTGAGATTCCGAGAGAGTTAATTCATTTCGAGATTTATAGAAATCCACGTGGAAAATTATCGGCACAGGGCAGGATCAGCTATCGTGGCCCGTTGCAACGAGGTGGCGATTTACCCCGTGTAAAATTGGATCTAACCAATGACGAGATTTTAGTCCTTGATCCTGCGAACCGGGAGGTACATCATCCTTATTCTGATAGGCCAGAAGAAGGTTTCCATATTCTTTGCTATTGCTTCGAAGAGCTCTTCGCAGAAAAAATCAGGGCTTTGGGAGAGCGATTGAGACCACGAGACCTTTACGATGTTATCCATTTATATCGGCATGAGGGTATAAGACCAGATCGAGCTTTGCTGATGCGCACGCTCGAAGAGAAATGTAGATTCAAAGACGTTTCGGTCCCGACAATGGCCATTCTTGAGGAAAAACCGGGAAGAATCGAATTAGAAGCTGAGTGGGAAAACATGCTGGGACATCAATTGCCTGTTCTGGTACCTTTCGAACAATTCTGGACGGAGCTCCCAAAGGTTTTTGAGTGGATGTATCGTTCTATAGAAAAAACACTACCGCCTCCGATGCCACTCATGGGGATGGCGGTCGATAAATCATGGCGTGCACCTGCCATGCCTCGCGCCTGGCATTCGACGACACCGCTCGAGGTCATACGTTTCGCCGCTGCAAATCGACTGTGCGTGGATTTGACGTACGGCGGTACCCGTCGATTAATAGAGCCATATTCGTTGCGTCAGACGCGTGAAGGGGACCTGTTGCTGTATGCAGTAAAACATAATACCGGAGAGGATAGGTCATACCGGACTGATCGTATTCAACGCGCGGAAGTTACAAAGATACCATTCAAGCCTCGATATGTCGTTGAGCTAACTGCCTCTGGTCCGATTTCAGCGCCGCCCACACTCCGTACGGCCATATCAAAGCCGACAAGGGGTATCTCAATTAGGTCTTCCCAGAAAAAAAGAACACCAAGCTATGGACCTAAATATATTTTCAAATGTCCTCTGTGCGGAAAACAGTTCTCACATAAATCGAACGAGTCCTCTCTGAACAAACATAAGAACAAGCAAGGATATCCTTGCCCCGGTAGAACTGGGATATACACAACCACAAAATATTAGGAGAAACCATGGCTAACTCGGCCATTGTTCAAAAACTCTGGAATTATTGCAACGTCCTTCGTGATGATGGGATGAGTTATGGCGACTATGTCGAACAGCTCACTTATCTGTTGTTCCTCAAAATGACCGATGAGAGGACAAAGCCGCCATACAGTCAACCCAGCATAGTGCCGGCGGAATATAGCTGGCCCGCGCTTATTAGCAAGGATGGTAGTGAGCTTTTTGAACACTACAGAAAAGTTTTGGAAGAACTGGGAGGCAAGAAAGGACTACTTGGCCTTATTTTCGGTAAATCCCAGAACAAAATCCAAGATCCGGCAAAGCTGAGACGTCTTATCGTCGATCTCATTGACAAAGAAAACTGGTCAATGATGAGTTCTGATGTCAAAGGGGACGCCTACGAGGGGCTTCTAGAGAAAAATGCACAAGACCTTAAGTCCGGAGCGGGACAGTACTTTACTCCCCGAGAACTGATCCGAACCATGGTCGATGTTATTGCTCCGGAGCCTGGAGACAAGATCTGTGATCCAGCGTGCGGAACGGGAGGCTTTCTCTTCTTATCTCATAAATACATCATTGAACACTACCCCAATATGACTAAAGAAGAGAAGCGGAGGTTGAAGGAAGATACTTTCAAAGGCTGGGAAATCGTCCAAGGGACAGCCAGAGTCTGCGCGATGAACTTGCTTCTCCACGGGATAGGTGGAGACAAGAAAATGCCAATCATAGTGAGTGATTCTCTGGCCGGCGACCCTGGGGAACGCTTTGATATCGTCCTTACGAATCCTCCATTTGGGAAAAAGAGCAGCGTCACGATAGTCGGGGAAAACGGCAAGGTTTCCAAAGAAAAAGAGATTGTGGAGCGCGACGATTTCTGGGCGACGACATCCAACAAACAACTTAACTTCCTTCAGCACGTAAAGACATTACTCAAACCCAATGGCCGAGCGGGAATTGTTGTTCCTGATAACGTGCTGTTTGAAGGCGGGGCCGGCGAGACTGTGCGTCGAAAATTGCTTCACGAATGTGACGTTCACACCCTGCTGAGACTTCCCACCGGTCTGTTTTATGCCCAAGGTGTCAAAGCAAATGTCCTCTTCTTTGATCGCAAACCAGCCAGCGAAACCCCTTGGACTAAAAAGCTCTGGATATATGACCTCCGCACCAATAAACACTTCACTCTGAAGACCGATCCTTTGCAGCGAAAAGACTTAGACGAGTTTG
Source organism: Deltaproteobacteria bacterium (assembly GCA_018333535.1). Taxonomy (GTDB): domain Bacteria; phylum Desulfobacterota; class BSN033; order BSN033; family UBA1163; genus RBG-16-49-23. The sequence goes on from JAGXTA010000024.1 coordinate 28,322, forward strand.
TGCAGTGTTACAATCCATCCAGTCGCCATGATCGTAAACCCACCTGGTCAGAAAAGAACCCTGATGGTCGCTGGCACTCCTACGATTATGAGGAACTAATCAGCCGCGACAAAGCCAGCCTCGATATTTTCTGGCTCAGAGACGAAAGTCTGGAGGAATCTGACAAGCTGCCAGACCCTGGAGTTCTCGCCCAAGAAATCTTAGAGGATCTTGAAGCCGCTCTCGAACAATTCAGGGAAATTGCAGAAGATTTAGGGCAAGAGAGTAGAAAATGACGCTAACAATTAAGATTTGGTTGGTGATTGGATCATTGGAAAACGGAAAATTGAGGGAACGCTGGTTCTAAAACAACTTGGCGGTTGAACCAAAAAGGACAAGGAGATATTTCTTATGATCCCCGGTATTTTCATTGTTTTCCAGAATGGAGTGACGTCCAGATACCCTTCGAGGGCCTCAGGGCGAACGGTGGCACCCACACACACAGCCATCCGGTGCCTTCCTTTCAGCGCTTAGCCGAAGGGATTAATTACTTCAAGACCAGGATAATCGAAATCATTGGCATTCCGCGTCACCAGCCGTAACTCGTGGTGCAATGCTGTGGCAGCAAGAAGACTGTCGATGGTGGGGACTGGCCGTCCTGCCTCTACGAGGAGCCGGCCCCAGCGGTTAGCTACAGCAAGGTCAACCGTAAGCACCCGACCCTCGAACCAAGCCGGAAGCTCGTGCTCCAACCAGAGACGTAACTTCTCCCGCCGCCTTCTATCGGGGAGGGCCTCAATGCCCTTGCGGATTTCACCAAGTGTCAGAACGCTCACAAAGAGCGCCTCAGCAGGGATCTGATCGAGCCATGAGATGACCGCCTTGTTCGGGTTACGGCGGATTGTCTCTGATACAATATTGGTATCGAGCAGATAACTCATGAAATTCCGGCCTCGCGTGTGAGGGTTTGCTCACGCCTCAGGTCAAGCTCCAGGCCGTAAAGTGGTGAGCAGCGCATGAATTCGACGAAACTACTTTTTGGGCGTTTGAGACGTTCGTACTCCTTGCTTGAAATCACGACAGCGGTCGGTTCCCCGTGAACAGTGATTTTCTGCGGGCCTTCTTTTGCTGCCTTCTTGATCACTTCGCTCAAGCGGGCCTTTGCCTCCTGAAGCTGCCACATGCTCATGAGAACTTCCTCTTCTAGTCCTTCTGGTCAGATTTTAGCATTTTCAGAATGGATTTGCAAAGGATGCTTTATTCTTTGGGTTTGAGCCAGGCGGGATCGGCACGATCATTTTCGGCCTGTTTTGGCAAGACCTTCTCCACCATATTCTTCACTTCGTCCCTCTCTCTTTCCCGCTCCTTGACCTTAACTTCCAACTCTTTGATCTCAGCTTTCAGCTTCCGTTTGAGACTGTCAGGTTTAAATTTCGCATCCGCCAGTTCCTTCTCCTTCTGCTTCAAATCGGAATAGACGAGATCATAATTCTTCTGGGCGTTTTGAAGTTTATCGTTCCACTCCTTCATCTTAGCCCTCCACCACTCCTCTCCCCTGCCCAGAAGGTCTTTTTTTTCAGGCGTGGGTTCGGCCGTTGGCCTTGTGGCCTCCGGTCCTATGGGTGGTCTGACAGGTGGAGGAGAGGGCTTCTCGGAAGGAGTTCTTCTCTGGATCTGATCCCGGTACTTCTCGGGAACGAGTGTGAAATCATCGGCGAAGTGGACGGTGCCCTTCTCATCCACCCATCGATAGATCTCCTGGCCGAAGGCCATCCATGATGACGATACCAACACCATCAATATTAAAAGTAGTGTTCTTCTCATAGGATTTCCCCTTTTACAGTTCGGAGTTCGTAGTCGGGAGTTCGGAGTAGGAAACTGAAATCTCCGAACTACGAACTCATTACTCCGAATGCCCCTCACCCCCTCCCTCTCCCCTCGGAGGGGAGAGGGGAAGGGTGAGGGGCGGTTCAATGGGCTTCTGCCCAATTTTTTCCGGAATGGATCGAGACCTTGAGGGGAACGGAGAGTTCCATGACCGTCTCCATTTCAGTCCGGATCATCGGGAGTGTCTTTTCGATCTCTTCTTCAGGGACCTCAAAAACCAGTTCGTCGTGGACCTGCATGATCATCTTAGTTGAAAAATGGAGCTCCTCCAAACGGTTCTGGATCCGGATCATCGCTACCTTGATGATGTCTGCGGCTGTTCCCTGTAAGGGTGTGTTGATGGCCATTCTCTCAGAGGCCTGCCGGATGGCGACCGTTGGGGAGTTTATCTCCGGCAGGTAACGCCGCCGGTTAAGAAGGGTGGTGACAAAGCCCTTCTTCCTGGCCTCGTCCACAATTCCTCGGGTATAGGTTTGGACTCCGGTATATTTTTTAAAATATTCATCGATGTAGGTTTGGGCAATTTTAGGTTCTATCTTTAACTGCTGTGATAAGCCATAGGCGCTCATTCCATAGATGATGCCGAAATTGATCACCTTGGCCTCCCTTCTCATGGCCGGCGTCACCTGTTCCAGGGGAACGCCGAAGATCTCGGAGGCGGTTCGGTTATGGATGTCTTCATCCCTTTGGAAGGCTTCGATCAGCACCTCATCGTGGGAGAGATGGGCCAGAATCCGCAATTCAATCTGGGAGTAGTCCGCAGAGACAATGACATACCCCTTCTCAGGGATGAAGGCCTGACGGATACGGTTTCCCTCATCCGTGCGGATGGGGATATTCTGAAGGTTGGGATCGCTTGAGGAGAGCCTTCCCGTAGCGGTGACCGTTTGATTGTAGGAGGTGTGGACGCGGCCTGTTTCCGGATGAAGCAGTTTGGGCAGGGCATCGATATAGGTCGATTTCAGTTTGGTAAGATTTCGATACCCGAGTATCTCGAGAGGGAGATCATGATGGAGGGAGAGTTTTTCCAGAACCTCGACATTGGTGGAGACTCCTGTTTTCGTCTTTTTGATCACGGGCAGTTTCAGTTTATCAAAGAGGATCTTTCCTAACTGCTGGGAGGAGTTGATGTTGAAGACTTCACCGGCCAGCCCGTAGATCTGATCCCTCTTCCGGAGAAGCTGGCTTTCGATCTCTTTCGAAAAATCCCCGAGTTGATCGATATCGATCTTTACCCCGTTCATCTCCATCTTTGCCAGGACAATGGCAAGCGGCATCTCCAGCCTGTCGAAGAGTTCTTCAAATCCTCCCTCCTTCAGTTTCGGAACGAGGAGATGGGAGAGCTGGAAGGTCACATCCGCATCCTCACAGCTATAATCCCTGGCCTTTTCAAGATCGACCTGATCAAAGGTCATCCCCTTTCCTCCAACCACTTCCTTGTAGTCGGTGACGCTACGGTCCAGATATTCACGGCTGATCTCACCGAGGTTGTGATTGTGTTTCGTGGGATTGAGAAGGTAGGAGGCAATCATCGTGTCGCAGAGAATCCCTCGCATGGCGATGCCATGGTGTTTCAGGACAATCCAGTCATATTTGATGTTTTGTCCCACCTTCTTCACCTCCTCATCCTCGAGGAGCGGTTGCAACTTTTCCAGCACCCAAGGAAGAGGAAGTTGCCCGGCCTGCCGATGGCCAAGGGGAATATAGAAGGCCTGATGGAGCGTATGGGAGAGACTGATTCCAACGGGTTTAGCCCACATTGGATAGAGCGAAGTGGTCTCGATATCGATGGCAAAGCATTTCGATTCCTTCAGGTCTTGTAACAATGAAAGGAATCCATCCTGATCCGTGATCAGACGATAATCCCGGTCCGGCTTTCCTTCCGGAGCTTCTTCAGAAAATTCCCTGAGAAGTTTATGGAACTCCAATTCTTTAAAGAGACCCTTGAGGCTTCCCGGGTCCGGAGGAAAGATAACGAAATCCTCTTTCCGAAAGGTGACGGGGACATCGGTCTGAATCGTGGCTAACTTGCGGCTGAGTCGCGCGAGTTCGCAGTGATTTTCCAATTTCTCCTTCAATTTTTTCTGGGGGACCTGGTCTAAATGATCGAGGAGGTTCTCGATCGATCCGAAGGCTTTGATCAATTCGATTGCTGTTTTCTCTCCGATTCCAGGGACACCCGGAATGTTGTCAATGGCATCTCCTGCCAGGCCCATCACCTCCACCACCTGTTCAGGCCCCACCCCGAAGCGCTGCCTCACCTCCTCCGCCCCAAATCTTTTTTCCTTCATCGTATCATAAATCTGGATTTGATCGTTCACCAGTTGTAGGAGGTCCTTGTCTCCGGTAATGATCACCACATCGAGTTCCGATTCCAACCCTTTTGCTACGGTTCCGATGAGATCATCTGCTTCGTATCCCTCCATCTCCAATGTGGCAATGCGATAACCTTCGGTGATCCTCTTGATATAGGGGATCTGGGGGATGAGTCCTTCCGGCATGGCGGGCCGGTTGGCTTTATATTCCTGATAGGTCTTGCTTCGGAGGGTGGGCGCCTTCGAGTCAAAGACCACGGCAAGATAGTCGGGCCGGTGATCTTTAAGCACCTTGAGGAGCATCTGGGTGAAGCCGTAAATGGCATTCGTCGGAAAACCTTTTGAATTGGAGAGGTGGCGGATGGCGTAGAAGGCCCGGTAGATGTAGGAAGAACCGTCAATCAGAAAGAGTTGAGGGCGATTGGACATAAGCGTTGTCGTCGAATGGTCGAATGGTCACATCGTCTTATAGTCGTCTTAAAGACGATGTGACTAATGACTGAGAGACTAAAAGACTATGCGACTCCCTATACTTTTGCATCTTAGGGTCTGCGCATGAATAACATGAACAACCAGCCCGTTCACCCTTCGAGAGCCTCAGGACGAACGGTTTTTTTCCGAATGTCCTGAGCAAAGTCGAAGGAAAAACTCACCACGAAGGGTCATTGGCAAATGCACTTGTTCAAGTCATTTGTACGCAGCCACTCAGCGAGTAGATGTTTGAACCCGGTTTCCGCCCGAATGTTTGGCCATGTACATGGCATCGTCTGCCGATTTGACAAACCTCTCCATATCCATATGTTCTTTGAATTCAGCCAGACCGATGCTCACCGTGATCTTCTCGAATCCAGCCTCTTCGATCGTTGAACGGATTCGTTCGGCAATGTGGAGGGCCTGATCGCGTGTAGCGCCGATAAGAAGGGCGGCAAATTCATCCCCTCCGTAGCGATATCCGGAATCAACATTGCTACGGATGGATTGCCTAACAATCTCACCAATCTTTTTCAAAACCCGATCCCCTTCAATATGTCCGAAGTGATCATTATAATTTTTGAAATTGTCGAGGTCGAACATGATCAGCGAGAGGGAGGTTTTCTGGCGTTTCCTCCGGACCAGTTCGGATTCCAGCGTTTTGAAAAAATGGCGGTGGTTATAAAGGCTGGTCAGGTCATCCGTAATGGATAGCCGCCGCACCTCCTCCTCCAATTTTTCCTTCTCTTTCAGGATGAGGTATTTTTCAAGCGTCTGGTTGACGATATGGACCAGATGTTCATTTTCAAAGGGCTTCTTGATGAAGTCCGAAGCGCCTTCCTTGAGGGCCTGAATGGCGTTGTCCAGCGTGGCATAGGCGGTCAGCATGATAACACATTGAATGGGATTGATCCCCCTGATCCTTCGCAGGGCTTCGGCCCCATCGATACCGGGAAGGTTAATGTCCATCAAGATGACATCCGGCTTCTCTGCCTCTGTTTTTTCCACTCCTTCTTCTCCGGTAGATGCCGTGATGACTTCGTATCCTTCATAGACAAGAAGTTTCCGGATGATCTCCCGTGTATCCGGTGCATCGTCGACGATCAATGCCCTGCCTTTTGTCTCTTTATAAACGGACTGATCTTCCATCTTCCTTCTCCTTAAAGGCCGGGAGAGTGAAATAGAAAACGGAACCTTTCCCCGGCTGGGATTCAACCCAGATCCTTCCCCCATGTTCTTCGATCACCCGTTTGGCAATGGAAAGGCCCAGGCCCGTGCCGCCGTATTTTCCCCCTTCGACCTGGTAAAATTCCTCGAAGATCTTCTGGAGTTTATCCTCCGGGATGCCTATCCCGGTATCCCGGATTTCGTGAAAGATATCGTCACCCTTATGACTGGCAATGATCGAAACCTTTTCTCCCTCCGGAGTAAATTTGAAGGCGTTGGAAAGGAGATTGATAAAGATATCGTGAAGCCGGTTTCGGTCAGCATACACAAGGAGATCTTCGGGAATATCAACCCGGATGGTGAGGTTTTTATCCACCGGTTTCACCTCATGGATATATCCCTCCACTACTTCAGAGAGGAGGATCGGCTCTTGATCGATGAGGAGGCGGCCTGATTTGATCCGGGTGAGGTCCAGCATATGATCCATGGTTGCCTGGATCCGGTTCGTGTTTCTCTGGATCGTAAGAAGATGGGACCTCAAGTCATCAGGCACATTCCCTCCTTTCCCTGAAAGGATGAAATCAATATTGGCTTTAACGGCGGTAAGCGGGGTCTTTAGTTCATGGGAGGCCATCCCGATGAATTTCATTCGGGTCTCATCCGCTTCCTTTAACTCGAGGTTGACCCTCTCCAGCTCGATTTTGGCAGACTGGAGGCTTTCAAGCATTTTCAGTGTCACTGTCCTGGCATTGTTGATCTCAGCGATGTTCTCCTCCAGTCGATGGGTCCGTTCCTCCACTTTTTCCTCCAGGCCATTCCTGGAGTCTTTCAACTGAAGGGTCATCTGATTGAAGGCTCGGGCAAGATCTCCGATCTCATCTCTGGAGCGAATTTGAACGGTCTGCGACAGATTACCCCCCGCGATCTTCTCCGTGGCTAAAGCCAGCTCTTCGATGGGCTTCAGGAGAATGCGGGTGAAGATGAGGGTGAGCAGAAATCCAATTCCAATGACTCCCATGGCGACGAAGAGGATATCCCTCTTCAGGTCGAACATTCGTTCTTCCACCTGGCTAAAAGAGAGGCCGAGATGGAGAGTTCCGAGGCTCTGACCATCCTTGGATTGGATGGGATGAGTGATGAGGTAGGCGTTTCGGGGATCGATGGATTTTCGAATGGCATGGGCCACCCATTCGCCATGACTGTTTATAACGGTAAAGAAGATGACATCTTTTTCCATCGCCATCCTTTCGGCGATTCCCTGTAAGACAGGGCGATTGGTCAGGCCGGTTCCCTGTTCGAAGAGAAGGTTGATGGAACGATTGGAAAGAAAATTGTTGATGATGGATTTTCCATAAGCATCTAATTGGCTATGAAGTTGGGAAGCCTCTCTTCCAAGGAAGAACCATCCGAAGGCGCCGGAGGTGATGACGACCAGAAAGATCATGGCCATGAGAAATTTGATGGTCAGACTGATTCGGAAGCGGAAAAAGGATTTAAGAAATGATTTCATATCCAATCACAAGGGACACTTCCCAATTTTTCCCATAAGATAACTTCCCAATGATAAAAATTGGGGAGTGTCCCTATTTTAAGCCGGCTCATAGATGCAGTAAGGTTCCTCTGCCATGTAGTCTCCGGAGATTTCGTAGGCACGGGCCCGGCAACCTCCGCAGACCTTTCTAAATTCACAGGGGCCACATTTCCCCTTATAACCATCGAAATTTCGAAGATCCCGGAAGATGCGGGACTCCTCCCAGATCTCCCGGAAGGGTTTTTCCCTGACATTTCCGCAGTCCAATTCGAGATAGCCGCAGGGTTGAACCTGACCCATATGGGAGATAAAGCAGAAGGAGATGCCTCCGAGGCAACCACGGGTCATGGCATCGAGTCCATGTGTTTGAGGAGTGATCTTCTTTCCCTCTTTTTTCGCCCGCTGACGGAGGATGCGATAATAATGGGGAGCACAGGTGGCCTTGAGCTGGAGGTCCACCTGATCGTTCTGTTCGTAAAACCAGTTGAGGGTTTTTTCATAATCGAGCGCGGAGATCTCCTGTTCCTGAAGTTCCTTTCCCCTCCCTGTGGGGACGAGCAGAAAGATATGATGGGCCACGGCGCCGAGGTCAATGGATAGACGAAGGATCTTTTCAATCAGATGGAGGTTGGCCCTGGTGATCGTTGTATTGATCTGGAAGGGAAGGTCATATTTTTTTGCGATCTCAATGCCCCGGAGCGATCCCTCAAGGGCCCCCTTCACTCTTCGGAAGGCGTCATGCGTCTCCGCATCAGGGCCATCGAGGCTGACGCTGATCCTCTGGATCCCGGAGGCCTTCATTGCTTTGACATTCTCTTCGGTGATCAGGGTGCCATTGGTGGCCATCACCATCCGGAACCCTTTCTTCGTTCCATACTCGGCCAGATCGAAGATATCGGCCCGGAGTAGGGGTTCTCCACCGGTGAGGATGATGACGGGTTTGCCGATGGTGGCGATCTCGTCCATCACACGGAAGCATTCCTGTGTGGTTAATTCACCCGGGTAGGGCCCCCGCTCTGAAGAGGCGCGGCAGTGGACACAGGCGAGGTTACAGCTCCGGATCAGTTCCCAGGCTACCATTCTCAATTGAAAGTTCGGAGTTCGGAGTTCGGAGTTCGGAGTTTTTAATTTTTGATTCTTAACTTTCAATGGATCATTCATTATTCATAACTCATAACTCTAAACTAATTTTTTGGCTGCTTCTTTCGCAAAATAGGTCAAAATGATATCCGCTCCCGCCCTTTTGATGGCGATGAGGGATTCCATCATCACCTGATCTCCGTCGATCCAGCCTAATTTCGAGGCCGCCTTGACCATTGAAAATTCTCCGCTCACATTGTAAGCGGCAACCGGAATGTTGAAAGTCTGCTTCACCCGGTAGATGATATCGAGGTAAGGAAGGGCGGGTTTGACCATGACCATATCCGCCCCTTCCTCGATGTCGAGTTCAACCTCTCTCAGAGCCTCATCTCCATTGGCGGGATCCATCTGATAGGATTTTCGGTCGCCGAACTGGGGTTTTGATTCTGCAGCCACACGGAAAGGCCCATAAAAACCGGAGGCATACTTGGCCGCATAAGAGAGGATGGGAGTCTCTTCAAATTGATTCTCATCAAGGGTCTTTCGAATGGCTCCCACTCTTCCATCCATCATATCCGAAGGGCCAACGATGTCTGCGCCCGCCTCAGCATGAGAGAGGGCCTGACGGCTGAGAAGTTCGAGCGTTTCATCGTTGAGAATCCGGCCATCCCTGACCACTCCGCAATGTCCATGGCTGGTATATTCGCAGAGGCAGACATCGGTGATGACCAGAATTCCGTCCACCTTCTTTTTGATCTGGCTCACTGCCCTCTGGATAATTCCATCCTTCGAGTAGGCTTCCGAACCCAGTTCATCCTTTTTTTCGGGGATGCCAAAAAGGATCACACCGAGAATTCCCAGGGCCCTGGCTTCCTTCACCTCCTTGATCAGGAGGTCGATGGATAACTGAAAATGGCCTGGCATGGATGAGATCAGTTTTTTCACTCCCTTGCCGGGACGGACGAAGAGGGGAAGGACAAAGTCATCCGGCCTTAAGTGGGTCTCCCGTATCATCTCCCGGAGCAATCCATCCTTTCGCAATCTTCTCGGCCTGTATTGTGGAAACCGCATTTGCCCTCCTTTTTCAATCTCGATGGCGGATTGAAATTGCATTAAAAATGAATAGTTACAACTATTTTTACTACATTTTATGGTAAAAGTCTACAAAAGGAATTTTTGACTTTTCGGGGGTTAACTGATAAATTGAACTATATATTACCCAAATCGAGCGATTCTTTTTCCAATGCAAGATGATTCGGGTCAGGAGACCCGAATCTACCCTCTTATTAAACAACCCAAAGGGTAGGGTGCAGGTCTCCTGACCTGCACCCAATAGGTGATCATGTAGGGCAAGGCTTAAATCCAGATTTAACCGACGGAACAAAAGCAACCCTTTGAGGGTGGCCCTACAAAATCGCTCAATTTAGGTCTTAATCTTTTCCGAAGAAAGGAAGGAGGCCCCATGAAATCATACCGTTGGCTCTCAATCATTTTGATTCTCTTTTTCGTGTTCGGTTGTGCAAAGGGAGGGACTTATCTCGTTCGCGTTCAATATCAACCCGTCAAAGAATTTCCTTCACTCTCAGGGAAGGTCGGCCCCACGCTTGGCCTCGTCTCTTTTAAAGACGAGCGCCCGGATCAACTCTACATTGGTCGCCATACTCCCCATGAGGGGCCCTTAAGTTATTTCAAAAGTGACCCCTTTCCTCTGAATCAGGCGATGATGAATTCGATATCCAATACCCTTTCCCGTTTTGGAGTGAAGACGATTCCGATATCCAATTGGGATGGGAACCCCGAGTCTCTGAAGAATATCGAGGCCGATTCTGTCCTGATGATCGAGATCAAGAGGTTCTGGACAGAAGGGAAGGCCGGCACATTTCGAACGAATGCGAAGACTTCGGTCCACTTCGTCATCCATTTAGGAGTGAAAAAAGAGGGGAAGGTCTTTACGAGAAATGTCGAGGTGGAGAAGGAGGCGACACTGGCCAGATTGACACCGGAAAGGGTGGAAATGATGGTCAACCAGGCCCTGGCCGACATCTTCGATGGTTTCTTTTCGAACCCCTATTAAATATATTTGAAATCTGTCTTAAATCCCCTCCCCCTTTCGATGCTGATCGTGTCCCATAAGTTGGGGGGCTGGACACAAGGGGAGAACTGTGTTATAGATAGGCCGTGCGGATATGCGGCCAGGAGTTTAGCGACGAAATTTGTGACCGAATCCGGGCTACCATTGAATCGGAGCCGACGATATCGCGTCGGGCATTGTCGTTGCGCGTCTGCCAGTGGCTCAACTGGAAGAGTCCCAATGGCAAGCCGAAGGAGATGAGCTGTCGGG